>NZ_CAKUCL010000076.1 GCF_934643405.1 uncultured Actinoplanes sp. | reverse complement strand
CGCCCCAATCGCTGCCGCCCGCCCCGCCCGCCGCCGCACGCGCCGCCCACTGCCGCCTGCCCGCCGCCGCACGCCCACTGCCGCGTGCCCGCCCGGTGCCGCACGCCCGCTGCTGCACGTCGGATGCCTGACGCGGGCGGCACGCACAGCACCCCCGGGCCGGCGGGACCGGCCGATTCGTCCCATGCGGACCCCGGACACCGGCCGACAGCCTCCCCAAGCCACCGACCACAGTGGCCTCATACGCCGGCGGCCCGCGAAAAAGGCCTTATCTCTCCACGGATGACGCCGGCCTCACTTTGCTCAGCGCCGCCGCGGATCGCCGCGGCGCGGGCGCGAGCCACGACGTCTCCTCGTGCGTCGCCCGCGCCGGGCGACGCGCCTTCGCCCCGGATCGCCACCCGCATCAACTTTCCCTGACCCGTCGGCGCAGTCCGCGGCCCGGCGCGGCCCGGCGTGCCGGGTCAGCCCCGAACGCCCGTGCCATCAGGGCGTCGAAGGCCCGGTCCGGCAGCAGACGGCGAGCCAGCAACAACTGCCTGGCGCCGGTGCCGGCGGCGTACCGGGTCAGCGGCCGGCGTGCCCGGACGGCCTGAACCACGACGGCCGCAACGGTTTCCGGTGTCGACGTGATCCGCGGGCTGGCGGCGGCCGACTCGTGCGACGCGGCCAGCACCCGCGCCTGGGCGGCGTACGGTCCGGACCCGGAGACGGCGGTCAGGCCGGCGATCGCGAGAGCGCCCCAGCCGGTGCGGGTGGAACTCGGCTCGACCACGACGACGTCGATGCCGAACGGCGCGAGTTCCATCCGCAGGCAGTCGCTCAGCCCCTCGATCGCGAACTTCGAGGCGTGGTACCACCCGCCGAGCGGTTCGTGGATCCGGCCGCCGACCGAGGTGACGTTGACGATGCGCCCGCGGCCGCGCTCGCGCATGTGCGGCACCACGAGCTGGGTGAGCCGGGCCGGCCCGAAGACGTTGACCTCGAACTGCCGCCGGGCCTCGCCGAGCGGCACCTCCTCGACCGACCCGAACGACCCGTACCCGGCGTTGTTGATCAGCACGTCGATGCGGCCGGTCTCGTCGATCGCGCGGCGCGCCAACGCCTCCAGCGAACCGTGGTCGGTGACGTCGGTGCACACGGGAACGACCCCGGCCGTACGGGAGATCTCGTCGGCCCGGCGGGCGGCCGCGTAGACCGCGAAGCCCATCTCGCCCAGCCGGCGGGCGACCGCCGCGCCGATCCCGCTCGAGGCCCCGGTGACGATCACGGTGCGTCGCGTCATGCGGCGATTATTCAGGGTGACGATGCTCTGACGGATCGTGATGGTCGGGTTTCCGTCAGAGAGCGGCCGAGGAGGCCGAGGAGATCGACAGGCGGTGTGACTCTTTGTAGCCGCTCACCG
This sequence comes from uncultured Actinoplanes sp., assembly GCF_934643405.1. GTDB lineage: Bacteria > Actinomycetota > Actinomycetes > Mycobacteriales > Micromonosporaceae > Actinoplanes. The sequence goes on along the minus strand of NZ_CAKUCL010000076.1, from coordinate 25,933 downwards.
CACTGAAAGTTATCTATTGACACATCGTTGATGTCCGAGAAAACTTCCGGAAACGTTTACAAAGGCAAGGAGGCCGAGGTCAGTGAGTCGTAAACGTTTACAGAAAGCTGTCGACGCGCCGGCCACGGTCCGTACTGTCGCCGCCCTCGCCGGCGTCTCCATCGCCTCGGCATCGCGCGTCCTCAACGGACTCGGCGGCAGCAGCGAGACCACCCGCCGGGTGCGGGAGGCGGCAGCGCAGGTGGGCTACGTCCCCAACGCGATCGCCCGCTCGTTGCAGGCACGGCGCACCGGTCTGCTGGCGTTCGCGGTGGCCGACATCGGCAACCCGGTGTATGTCGAGATGATGCGGGCGATCGAGGAGATCGCCAAGGAGGCCGGGCACCAGCTGCTGGTGCATGTGACCGGTGCCGACCCGGCCAACGAGACGATGCTGCTGGACGGGCTGGCCCGCCGGTACGTGGACGGCATGATCCTGTCCCCGCTGCGGGTCGGTGACGGGCACATCGCGGCGCTGGGCCGCAGCGCGGTCCCGGTGGTGGTGGTCGGGCAGCTGCCGGACGACGCGCCGTTCGACAACGTCCGGGCCGATTCGCATGCCGGCGTCCTGCTGGCCGTCGAGCACCTGGCCCGTACCGGACGCCGGCGCATCGCGTTCGTCAACGGCGCGACCGACACCCTGCCCGGCGCCGCCCGGCTGGCCGGTTATCGCGACGCGATGGCGGCGGTCGGCCTGGGCTACGACGAGAACCTGGTGGAGAACGGCGACTTCTACTACGAGAAGGGCCGTGCGTCGACCGCGCGGCTGCTGGCCCGCACCAGACCCGACGCCATTCTCTGCGCCAACGACCTGATCGCCGCGGGCGCGCTGCACGAGCTGCTGGCCGCCGGCGTGCGGGTGCCCGAGGACGTGGCGCTGGTCGGCATGGATGACACCGCGCTGGCCGAGATGCCGTTCCCGCAGATCTCCAGCGTGTCGCTGGGCGCCGCCGAACGCGGCCGGATCGCCGCGGAGCTGCTGCTCAGCCGCCTGTCGGACCCGTCGCTGCCGGCGCGGCGCGAGACTGTCGCGCCCAGCCTGACGGTTCGGGCGTCGAGCGAGGTGGTGCCGGCATGACCGCCGCCGTGAACACCGCCTCGAAGAACCGCTACGCGTACGTGCTGCTCCTGCCCGCGCTCCTGCCGGTCGTGCTGTTCAGCGTGATACCGCTGCTCAACGGCCTGTACCTGGGATTCACCGACGCACGCGCGGGCTTTCGCCAGACCACCCACTTCACCGGCTTCGCGAACTACTCCCGGCTGCTCGACGACGCCCAGTTCTGGTCCTCCTTCCGGATCGGTCTGGTCTGGGCGTTCGGCGTGACGATCCTGCAGTTCTTCCTGGCGCTGGGCCTGGCCTCGCTGCTCAACCAGCCGCTGCGGATGCGCTGGCTGGCCCGCACGCTGGCGCTGGTGCCGTGGGCCATGCCGCCGGTCATCGTCGGCATCATGTGGCGGCTGGTCTATCAGCCGGACGCCGGCCTGATCTCGAACCTGCTCTTCAAGCTCGGCCTCGGCGACCACTCGATCAACTGGCTCGGCGACCTGTCGACCGCCCTGCCCGCGGTCATCATCGTCGGGGTCTGGGCGGGCATGCCCCAGACCACGGTGGTGCTGCTGGCCGGGTTGCAGGGGGTGCCGGCCGAGCTGCACGAGGCGGCCTCGGTCGACGGCGCCAACGCGTGGCGGCGGTTCCGCAGCGTGACCCTGCCCGCCCTGCGGCCCGTGATCGTGGCGATCACCTCGCTGGACTTCATCTGGAACTTCAACTCGTTCGGCCTGGTCTACGTGCTGACCGACGGCGGGCCGGCCGGCAAGACGACGCTGCCGATGCTCTTCGCCTACCAACAGGCCTTCCAGTACGGGCATTTCGGTTACGCCGCGGCGCTGGGCAACGCGATGGTGCTGCTCATCGTGGCGCTGCTCGCCGTGTACCTGCGCCGGCGGATGAAGGAGGCAACGCAGTGAACAAGCGGTCCAGTCCCGTGGCCCGGACGCTGCAGTACCTGGCCCTGACCGGCTATCTCGTCTTCCTCGGCTTCCCGCTGCTGTGGATGTTCAGCACCGCCTTCAAGAGCTCGGGTGAACTGGTCCAGCTGCACCCCAGCCTGTGGCCGTCGCACCCCACCCTCGACAACTTCGTCACGGCGTTCACCAGCCAGGGACTGGCTCACTCCGCGTGGAACAGCCTGCAGGTCTCGGTCGCGTCGGCGGTCCTGACCGTGGCGGTGTCACTGCCCGCGGCGTACGCGCTCGCCCGTTTCCGCACCCGGCTCGGGACGGTGGCGATCGGCTGGGTGCTGCTCAGCCAGCTCTTCCCGTTCATCCTGCTGGTGATCCCGGTGTTCCTGATCCTCAAGCGCCTGGCCCTGGTCAACACGCTGCCGGGACTGGTCCTGGTGTACGTCGTCTGGTCGCTGCCGTTCGCGCTGTGGATGCTGCAGGGCTTCGTCCGGTCCATCCCGCGCGATCTCGAGGAGGCCGCCTCGATGGACGGCGCCACCCGGTTCCAGACGCTGCGCCGCGTGGTGGTGCCGCTGCTCGCGCCGGGCATCGTCGCGACCACCCTGTTCGCCTTCGTCTCGGCCTGGAACGAGTTCTTCTTCGCCCTGGTCCTGCTGCAGGACCCGGAGAAGGCGACCGTCTCGGTCACCCTCGCCCGCTTCGTCGGGATCCAGGGTGTCGTACGGCTGGGGCCGCTCGCCGCCGGAGCCTTCCTGGCCACCCTGCCCAGTCTCATCGTCTTCGGCATCCTGCAACGCAAGCTCACCTCCGGTCTGATGGCCGGCGCTGTCAAGGGCTGACTCCCACCCCCTTCGAAAGGAGACGTCGATGAGGACGTCAAGGTTTCTCGGCACCGCCGCCGCGCTGGTCGCGGCCGCGTCGATGCTCACCGGTTGCGGTGGCGGCGGCGACGGCGGCGGCAAGGTCACGTTGAAGTTCTCCAGCTACGCGTGGCAGGACCCGACCGTGGCGGCGACCAAGGACATCGTCGCTCAGTGGAACGCCGCGCACCCCGACGTCCAGGTCGAGTACGTGCCGGTCGACCCGGAATCGGTGCACGACAAGCTGGTCACCCAGTTCGCCGGCAACAGCGCGCCGGACATCATCCACGACGAGGCCGCCGACATCGCGAGCTTCGTCAAGCAGGGCTACCTGGCCGACATGTCCAAGCTGATCCCGGCCGACCTGAAGAGCTCGGTGCCGCAGGGCATCTGGGACTCGGTCACCTTCAACGGCGGCATCTACGGCGCGCCGACCCTGCTGCAGTCGTATGCGGTCTTCGCGAACCAGCAGATGCTCGAGAAGGCGGGCGTCGCCGCGCCGACCGAGGCGGCCCCGTGGACCTGGGACCAGTTCCAGGCGGCGGCCAAGAAGCTGTCCACCGGCGGCGCCTTCGGGCTCGGCTGGGGTCTCAAGTCGCCGACCTCGGCGGTGCTGTCGCTGGCGATGAACTTCGACGGCAAATACGTCTCCGGCGCCGGCCAGGACTCGAAGCTGACCTGGGGCGACGGCGAGCAGCAGATACCGCGGCGGATCCACGACATGCTCTACACCGACAAGTCGATGGCGCCGGGCACCGTCGCCATGAACGGCTCCGAGGTGCTGCCCGGCTTCTTCGCCGGCAAGTACGCGATGATCATCGCCGGTAACTACACGAGCCAGGCCATGACGACGGACGCCCCGAAGGGCTTCCGCTGGGCCATGCTGCCGATGCTCAAGGGCACCTCGCAGGCGCAGGCGGCCGACCCGCAGACGCTGTCGATCGCGGCGCAGAGCGAGCACCCGGACGAGGCCGCGCAGTTCATCGCGTTCTACGACAACGCGCAGAACCTGTCCCGGCTGGCCCAGGGCGACTGGATGATCCCGGCCAGCGGCGCGGCCGCCGACCTGGTCGCGAAGGACACGCAGGGCAAGAACGGCTGGGCCGCGATGGCGACCATGGGCAAGCACCTCACCGTCGCGCCGTTCCAGAGCGCCACCCCGTACGCGCAGTGGAAGACCGAGACGGCAACGCCCGCCTTCCAGCAGTACTTCGCCAACAAGACGACCCTCGACCAGCTCGGTCAGCAGCTGACCGACGGCTGGGCGAAGGCGGCCGCCAACGGCTGACGGCCGGGTCGTCACGGAAAACGAACACCAGCAACGAAAGCGTGAGGAACCAAATGAGTGTGTTGGAGCGCAGAGCGATCGGCGCCCTGGCCGGTGCAGCGGTCGGCGACGCCCTGGGTGGTGCCACCGAGGGACGCAGCCCCGAGCAGATCAAGGCGCGCTACGGCGGCGAGGTCTCCGGGATCGTCGGCCCGTTCCTGCCCGACTGGCGTACCGCCCGCCCGCACGCCCCGTACCACAAGGGCGACGGGCACATCACCGACGACACGCTGATGACCAACATGCTGGTCAAGGTCTACGAGGCCAAGCGCGACCACCTCGGCGCCTACGACGTCGACGAGCTGCTGGTCCCGCTGCTGGTCAACGAGCGGGTCTGGATCCCGGAGCTGGAGACCACCTCGGTTCCGCTGCAGCGCATCTTCCTGGCGGAGAAGTGGCTGGTCAGCCGCCTGCTCTACGGTCACGTCGACCCTCGCGAGGCGGGTGTCGGCAACATCGTCAACTGCGGTGCGGCGATGTACATGGGTCCGGTCGGCGTCGCCAACGCGGGCGACCCGGACGGCGCCTACACCGAGGCCATCGACATCGCCGGGGCGCACCAGTCGAGCTACGGCCGGGAGGCGGCGGGCGTCTTCGCCGCGGCCGTCGCGGCGGCCCTCGCCCCGGACGCCACGGTGGACACCGTCATCGAGGCCGCCATCCGGGTGGCCCGCGACGGCACCCGCTCGGCCGTCGAGGCGATCTGCGAGGCGGCCGCCAAGCTGCCCGCCGGCACCACCGACGTGACCTCGCTGCGGGAGGTGATGGTCCCGTTCGACACCCTCGGCGAGGACTACCGCAACCCCGGCCTCGGCGCTCGCCGGCCCAGCCGGGTGCACGCCATCGAGGAGCTGCCGCTGGCGCTGGGCTGTGTGGTGGCCACGCGCGGCGACTACCGGAGCGCGGTGCTGGCCGCCACCAACTACGGGCGGGATTCCGACTCCATCGCGACCATGGCCGGCGCGGTGATCGGCGCGCTGCACGGCATCGAGGTCATCCCGCAGGAGTGGCGCGACGGCGTGGCCGAGGGCAGCCGGCTGGACCTGTCGGCGACCGGCCGCATCATGGCCGCCGTCGCGCAGGACATCTTCGCCAAGGATCGCGAGCGCGCCGCCGCCCGGGAGGCTTCCTTCACCGCGTTGGTGGCGTCGTGAGGGTGACCTGGGTGCAGCCCGAGGACCTGGTGCCGCACGAGCTGGTGGCCGCCCGGGAGGAGGGCCGCGACGTCGACTGGGTGGAGGCGCGCTGGGTGTCGGCGGGCGGGTCGCCGCGGCCGCCGGTCGGTGGCGCCTCCCCCGAGCCGGCGTCGCCGGGTCTGCGGGCCCTGGCCGACGATCTTCTGACCGAGCTGGAGCGGATTCCGGCGCCGGACGACCCCGCCGAGCCGGACGAGCTCGACGCGATCCGGGCCACCTGGCCGGCCGGCCTCACCTTGCCGGCCCCGGCCGGCGACCGCTACGACCGGGTGCACGGCGCCTGGCTCGGCCGGGCCGTCGGCTGCCTGGTCGGCAAGCCGGTGGAGAAGGTGCCGCGGCAGGGCATCCGGGAGATCCTCGAGGCGACCGGCGGCTGGCCGCTGTCCGGGTACTTCACCGCGGCCGGCCTGCCCGACGAGGTGGCGGCGCGCTGGCCCTGGAACCGGGCCAGCCGCACCACCAGCCTGGTCGAGAACATCGACGGGATGCCGGAGGACGACGACCTCAACTACCCCCTGATCGCGCTGTACCTGCTGGAGCGGCACGGCGCCGGGTTCACCTCCGACGACGTGGCGAAGGCGTGGCTCGACCTGCTGCCCGGCGGCCGGGTGTTCACCGCCGAGCGGGTGGCGTACCGGAACCTGCTGCTGGGCATGGACCCGCCGGCGACCGCCCGGGTCCGCAATCCGTTCCGGCAGTGGATCGGCGCGCAGATCCGCACCGACCTGTACGGCTGGGCCAATCCCGGCAACCCGGCGGCGGCCGCGGAACTGGCCTGGCGGGACGCCCGGATCAGCCATACCCGCAACGGCGTGTACGGCGCGATGTACGCCGCCGCGATGGGTGCCGCGGCCGTGGTGGAGACCGACGTCGCGCGGGTGCTGGACGCCGGCCTGGCCGTGGTGCCGCCGGCCAGCCGGTTCGCCGAGGCGGTCCGGTTCGCCCGCGACACGGTCGAGCGGGAACCGGACTGGGAACGGGTGGTCGACGCCGTCTACGCCAAGTACGACCACCTGCACTGGGTGCACGTGCTGCCGAACGCGGCGCTGCTGACCGCGGCCATCGCCTACGGCGCGGGCGACTTCGAGCGTTCCGTCTTCGCCGTGGTCTCCGGCGGCTGGGACACCGACTCGTCCGGCGCCACCGTGGGTGGCGTGCTCGGCGCCCTGCACGGCGCCGCGGCGCTGCCGGCCCGGCTGGTCGAGCCGTTGCACAACCGGCTGACCAGCTCGGTGCCCGGCTTCGCCGCCGCCGGCGGGATCGGCTTCGACACCCTGGCCGCGCGCACGCTCGAGGTGACGCCGTGAAGGTCGCGGTGCTGGGCAGCGCCAACATGGACCTGGTCGGCACCGCGGCCAGCCTGCCTCGACCGGGCGAGACCGTGCTGGGCACCGGATTCACGATGGTGGCCGGCGGCAAGGGCGCCAACCAGGCGGTCGCCGCGACCCGGGCGGGTGCGGAGTGCGTGATGGTCGCGGCGGTCGGTACCGACTCGTTCGGGCAGGCCCTGCGGGACGGCATGGCCGGCGCCGGGATCGACACCTCCCTGGTCCGGGAGGTGCCCGGCGCCTCCGGGGTGGCGCTGATCGCCGTCGACGAAGCGGGCGAGAACCAGATCCTGGTGGCGCCGGGCGCCAGCGCCGCGCTGACCAGGCTGACCCACGACGAGCGCGCCGCGATCGCCGCGGCGGACGCCTTGATCTGCCAGCTGGAGGTGCCGATCGAGACGGTCGCGCAGGCCGCCGCGGTGGCGCGGGCGGCCGGCGTGCGGGTCGTGGTGAACGCCGCGCCCGCCCGGCCGCTGCCCGCCTCACTCACCCGGTCGACGGATCTGCTCGTGGTCAACCGCGGCGAGGCCGAGGTGATCACCGGGCTGGCCGGGGCAGGTGTCGAGCAGTTGCTGGACGCCCTGGTGCGGCAGGTGCCGCGGGTGGTGATCACGCTGGGCGCGCAGGGTGCGGTCCACGGCGACGAGAACGGAACCCGGCTGACGGTGCCGGCTCCGACCGTGTCCACGGTGGATACGACGGCGGCCGGTGACGCGTTCATCGGCGCGCTGACGGTGGCGTGGATGGAGGACCGGCCGATGGAGACCGCGCTGCGCTGGGCGGCCGCCGCGGGAGCGGCGTGCGTGCGCACTCTCGGGGCGGCGACGTCCCTTCCGGTACGGTCGGAGATCGACGCTCTGTTCGCGGCGGCGTACCCGCAGGGGGTCGTGGCATGACCTTCGACCCGTACCACCCCCGCCCGATCGACCTGCCCTCCCCCGTCCCGCTGGCTGCGGACGCGGACCTGTCCGTGCTCGACGAGGCGAAGATCTTCGCGGCGCCCTCCGACCCGGCGGACTGGCCGGCCTGGCGCGAGGCGCTGGGCCGGTGGCGGGACGAGGCACGCCACCGCACCCGCCACGAGGCACTCGCCGAGGCGGGCGGCTCGTACCGGGACGCCCCCTGGGTTTCCTCCTGCTATTCGGTCGCCCTGGTGTGGCTGTGGGACGAGCGGCTCTACGACCACGCCGCCGGAGCCTTCCGGGTCGAGGAGTTCCTGGCCGGGGCCGCCACCGAGTTCGGCGGCTTCGACGGCGTGGTGCTCTGGCACGCCTACCCGGTGATCGGCCTGGACGACCGCAACCAGTACGACTTCTACCGTGACGTCCCGGAGCTGCCGCGGGTGGTCGAGGCGTTCCACCGGGCCGGGGTGAAGGTCTTCGTCGACTACAACCCGTGGGACACCGGCACGCGCCGGGAGCCGGTGAGCGACGAGGAGGCGACCGCGGCCCTGGTCGCTCACCTCGGCGCCGACGGCGTCTTCCTGGACACCCTCAAGGAGGGCGCGGGCGAGCTGCGCCGGCGACTGCCCGCCGGGGTCGCGCTGGAGTCCGAGTCCCGGGTTCCGCTGGCCCGGGTGCACGACCACGCGATGTCCTGGGCTCAGTGGTTCGCCGATTCCCCGGTGCCCGGGGTGCTGCGCGCCAAGTGGTTCGAACGCCGGCACATGCTGCACCACACCCGGCGCTGGCATCGCAGCCACGCCGACGAGCTCGCGTCGGCCTGGCTCAACGGCGCCGGCATCCTGGTGTGGGACACCGTGTTCGGCGTCTGGGTCGGCTGGAGTGCCCGCGACCGGGCACTGCTGCGCACCATGCGCCGGGTGCAGCGCGACTTCACCGAGTGGTTCGTCGACGGCCGGTGGACGCCGCTGGCCGACCATCCCGGCGACGGCGCGCCGGTTCACGCCTCCCGCTGGGATCTGCGCCGGGACACGCTGTGGACCGTCGCCAACCGATCGGACGAGGCATACGACGGTCCGTGGCTGGTGACCGAGGATCGGCCCGGCCGGTTCCACGCGGTGACCGGCGAGCCGCTGCGGGTCGAGCCGCTCGGCGACGGACGGGTCTCGGTCGGTGGGCCGCTGCCGCCCGGCGGGCTCGCCGCCGTGCTCGCGGCACCACAGGCACCGGCCCTCGGCGGCGTCCCCGGCCACGACCCCGACACGACGTTTCCGGCCCGGGCCGCGGTGCGCCTGCCGGAGCCGGCCGCCCCGCACGCGGCGGTGCCCGAGGGCATGGTCGCGGTGGACGGCGGCCGGTACCCGCTCACCGTGCGGTACCGGGTCCGGGAGACCGGCCTGTACGGCGAGGCGCCCTACGTCGACGAGTGGAAGCCGCTCCCGCCGCGGCTGCATCACCGGGCCACCCTGGTCCGCGACGCGACCCTCGGGCGGTTCGCGATCGCCCGGCGGGAGGTGACCGTCGCGGAGTTCGCCGCGTTCGTGGCCGCCACCGGGTACCGCCCGGTCCGTCCGGAACGTTTCGACCGGGCCGGACTCGGCGCGGCGGACGCCCCGGTCACCCATGTGGACCTCGCCGACGCGCGGGCCTACGCGAGCTGGGCCGGACTGCGCCTGCCGACCGAGGACGAGTGGCAGGTCGCGGCGGCCGCCGGCCTGCTGGACCGCGCGGAGCCGCTGGTCTGGAACTGGACGGCCAGCGAGCACACCGACGGGATCACCCGCTTCGCCATCATTAAGGGCGGCACGGCCTTCGAGGCGTCCGGCTCGGACTGGTATCTCGACGGCGGCCCGCAGCCGCCCGAGGTCTCGGTGAAGCTGCTGCTGATGGGCGCCGGGCTGACCCGCTCGCCGTCGATCGGATTCCGGTGCGCCGCCGACCTCCTCGAGAAAGGACAGCGATGACTGCCGCCCACGCCGGGCCGCTGTCCGGCATCCGGGTGGTGGAGTTCGCCACCCTGTTCGCCGGGCCCCTGGCCGGTGCCTTCCTCGGCGACTTCGGCGCCGACGTGGTGAAGGTCGAGCATCCGCGCAAGCCCGACCCGTCCCGCGGGCACGGGCCCGGCAAGGACGGCATCGGCCTGTGGTGGAAGGTGCTCGGCCGCAACAAGCGCACCATCACCCTCGACCTGTCCCGTCCGGACGGCGCGGAGGTGGCGCGCCGGTTGGTCGCCGACGCCGACGTGCTGATCGAGAACTTCCGGCCCGGCACCCTGGAACGATGGGGAATCGGGCCGGCGGAACTGCTCGCCGACAACCCGGGGCTGGTCATGGCCCGGGTCAGCGGCTTCGGCCAGACCGGACCGTACGCGCGGCGGCCCGGCTTCGGGACACTCGCCGAGGCGATGAGCGGTTTCGCCGCCGCCACCGGCGAACCGGACGGGCCACCCACGCTGCCGCCGTTCGGGCTGGCCGACTCGATCGCCGCGCTGGCCACCGCGTTCGCCGTGAACCTGGCGCTGACCGCCCGCGCCCGGACCGGGACCGGCCAGGTCGTCGACGTGGCGATCATCGAACCGATCATGGCGATGCTCGGGCCGCAGATCACCTGGTACGACCAGCTCCGGTACGTCCAGCCCCGGCTGGGCAACCGGTCGAACAACAACGCGCCGCGCAACACCTACCGGTGCGCGGACGGTGGCTGGGTCGCGGTGTCGACCAGCGCACAGAGCATCGCCGAGCGGGTGATGACCCTGGTGGGCCGCGCCGATCTGGCCGCCCAGCCGTGGTTCGCCTCCGGGGCGCAGCGCGCCGAGCACGCGGACGAGCTGGACGCCGCGGTGGCCGGGTGGGTCGCCGTCCGTACCCGGGACGAGGTGGTCGCCGCGTTCGAGGCGGCGCAGGCGGCGGTCGCGCCCGTCTACACCGTCGCTGACATCCTCACCGACCCGCAGTACGAGGCGCTGGGGACGGTGACGACGGTCAAGGATCCCGAGCTCGGCGACCTGCGCATGCAGAACGTGCCGTTCCGGCTGTCGGACACCCCGGGTGCGATCCGGTTCGCGGGCCGGCCGCACGGCGCCGACACCGACGAGGTGCTGACCGCGCTGGGACTGACGCCGCAGCAGCTCGCCGCACTCCGCGAGCAGGGGGTGGTCTGATGCTCACCTGGCTGTACGTGCCCGGCGACCGGCCCGACCGGTTCGCCAAGGCGGTCGGCAGCGGCGCCGACGTGGTCATCCTCGACCTGGAGGACGCCGTCCATCCCGACCGCAAGGCCTATGCCCGCGCCGCCGTGGCCGAGTTCTGCGCCACCGCGCACCGGGTCCCCGTCCAGGTGCGGGTCAACGACCTCGCTCCCACCCCCGGGGCCGATCTCGCGGCTCTGGGCGACAAACCGGGAGTTTCCGGTTTACGGCTGCCGAAGGTCACCTCGCCGGATCAGGTGCGGCGGATCGCCGCCGCGGTGCGGCCCGGGATGACGCTGCATCCGCTGCTGGAGTCGGCGCTCGGCGTGCACCGCGCCTACGACATCGCGACCGCCCACCCGTCGGTGGCCGGTCTCGCGCTGGGCGAGGCCGACCTGCGCTCCGACCTCGGCGTCGCCGACGACACCGGGCTGGCCTACGCGCGCGGCCAGGTCGTGCTGGCGGCCCGCGCCGCCGGCCTGCCCGCCCCCGCGATGTCGGTCTACCCCGACGTGCGGGACCTCGACGGCCTGGCCGCCTCCTGCCGGACCGGCCGCGCGCTGGGCTTCGTCGGCCGCGCCGCGATCCATCCGCGCCAGCTCCCGGTGATCGCCGACGCGTTCCGCCCGTCCGCCGAGGAGGTGCGCCGCGCTCGGGAGCTGCTGGCCGCCCTGGCCGCCGCGGACGCCGCCGGCACCGGAACCGCGGTCCTGCCGGACGGCCGCTTCGCCGACCGCGCGATGGCCGACCAGGCACGCCGGGTGGTGGAGCTGGGCCGATAACCGCTGTCACAAACGGGGTGGCTGTCCTGTCCTGTTCTGCGGACAGTTCCCGGTTTGGAGGAATACATGAGTGCTGCACACGACCGCCTGCCCCCCGGTGTCGAGGTGGTGGCGACCCTGCCGCACGCGACCAGCGGGATTGCGGCCGGCGCGGAGGCCCGCACGGTCCGGGTCACCCTCTCCCCCGGCGACCCGGGCGCGCCGCCGCACCGCCACCCCGGCCCGGTCTTCGGCTACGTGACCCAGGGCGAGATCCTCTTCGAGCTGGAGGGGCAGGCGCCGCGGGTGGTCAAGGCCGGCGAGGCCATCTACGAGCCCGGCGGCGACGTGATCCACTACCAGGGCGCCAACAACCTGACGGACGCGCAGTCCCAGCTGGTGGTGACCATGTTCGCCCCTCCCGGCACCCCGATCCTGACCGTGGTCAGCGACGAGGAACTGGCCGAACGCAGGCACCTGCGGGTCACGCCGGCATGATGCCCACCCGGCCGGTGGCCCCCGCCCCCTGCGGTCACCGGCCGGGTGATCCCTCGTCCAGGAACGTGGTCAGCCACCGCAGCAGGCCCAGGCGTGGCAGGTCGTCCGCCCACGGCACGTCGGCCATCGAGCGTTCCAGGCCGGTGCCGAGCACGCAGTGGAAGAGGAACCGCATCTCGACCGGCACCGGGCCGGGCGTGGCGCACAGCCAGCTCAACGCGGCGGCGAAGCGGACGTCGGACGGACGGGCGTCGTCGGACCACCAGCGGCCGGTCCACGTCCCGACGTCCGGATCGCCATGGACCACCGCCAGTTGCGCCAGCGCCAGGACCAGGGACATCCGCACGGTGGGGGATGTCTCGCCGGTCAGCCTCGCGCGCAGTTCCGTCCGTACGCAAGCGGGTGGGGAAAGGGCGCCGGCGAGGGCATAGGCCGCGTTCGCGCGCACCAGCGGGTCCTCGTCGCCGAGCAGATAGATCAGCAGCGCGGACGACGCCGACACCGCCTCACGCGCCGCCTGCTGACTCCAGACGACCGGCCGGCCGCAGCGATCCACGGCAGGGTCGTCCGGGTCATCGGAGACCACGAACAGATCGCCGCGGGTCGCCCTGCCGTAATGGTTGCGGTGCCCGGCCTCCGCCGCCAGGAACAGAAGCTCATGCCGATTGCGTACGCCGTGGTCCGCGGCCGACCGCAGCAGGAACGGGACGGCCAGCGCGATCACCGCCTCGTTCACGCCCTGGTGACGGGTCTTGCTCCACAGGTCCCACAGGGCGCGCTCGGCCCGCTCGGGATCCGGCCCGGTGAGCGCCGTCAGCATCGCGGGCACCTCGTCGCCCGGCCCGTAGAAATGGTCGAACCGGTTCCACGGCACGGCGTCGAGGGTCAGATCACCGGCGGCCCGCAGCTGTGCCAGGATCCGGCGGACGTCATCGGTGGCCGGGTGCGTCGAGAGCGTCATGGCCTCAGTGCAGCACCGGCGCGGCGAAAAGGCGTCCCGTGCCGGGCGGATCCGTTCGTACCGCGGTCGAGGTAACCGGAACGCGGCGTACTCCCGGGGGAGTACGCCGCGCCCGTGGCTCAGTTGGCGTCGTGCAGCGCCGTGAGCGCCTGGGCGGCCCGGAAGTACTTGTTGCGGCCCAGCTCGCCGATGGTCTTGATGCCGAGGGCGTCGCGGATGTGCTTCGCGCCGCTCTCGCTGACGCCGGCCAGCGCCTCCACCGGGGCGTCGACGATCTCGGCCAGCGACTTGTCCTGCCAGGCCTTGTCGACGATCGTCGACAGATCGGCGTTCACTGCCATCGTTTCTCCCTGTCCTGTTTGGATGGTCCGGCGGCAGCTTAGTGGATCATGCAAACGCGCCGCCGACGGCGGTGCGCGACCGGTGACCGGCGGGCGGTCTCCGGGAAGACGTCACCGCGAGCGGCGGCGCCGGGCGGTGCCGAAGATCGACCGGACGATCTCGCGGCCGGCCGCGGTGGCCGCCGTCCTCAGCGTGTTGCGCACCGCCGGGTTGCCGAGCGCCTTCTCCAGGAACGACTTCTGCGGCTCGGCCCTCGCCTGAGGGGCCGGCGCGGGAGGCGGAACCGCGACCTTCGCCAACAGGATCTCGTAGGCCGACTCGCGGTCGATGCGCGGCCCGTACGTGGCCGACAGCGGCGACGCCGCCACGATCCGGTCGGCCACCGCGGCGTCCACCTGAGCCATCAGCGACCGCGGCGGTGGCAGCCGGGTCCAGGCGACCGGCGTCGGCGCGCCCCGCTCGGACAGCACGGTGATGACGGCCTCGCCGGTGCCCAGCTGGGTGAGCACCTCCGCCAGGTCGTAGCCCGACTTGGGGAAGGTGGACACCGTCGCCTTGAGCGACTTCGCGTCCTCCGGCGTGTAGGCGCGCAGCGCGTGCTGGATCCGGTTGCCGAGCTGGGCCAGCACGTCGCCGGGCACGTCCTTGGGCGTCTGGGTGACGAAGAAGATGCCGACGCCCTTGGACCGGATGAGCCGGACGGTCTGGGTGACCGCCTGCAGGAACTCCTTCGACGCGCCGCGGAACAGCAGGTGCGCCTCGTCGAAGAAGAACACGAGCTTGGGCTTGTCCACGTCGCCGACCTCGGGCAGGTCCTGGAACAGGTCGGCCAGCAACCACATCAGGAAGGTGGCGAACAGCTCCGGCCGGCTCTGCAGGCTGGGCAGCTCGAGGACGCTGACGACACCCTTGCCGTCGGCCGTGGTGCGCAGGAAGTCGCGGGTGTCGAACTCGGTCTCGCCGAAGAAGTCCTCGGCGCCCTGGTCCGCGAACGCGATCAGCTCGCGCAGGATCACCCCGGCCGTCGCCTTGGACAGCCCGCCCAGCTCGGCCAGTTCCTTCGCGCCGGCGGGCGAGGTGAGGTGCTGGATCACCGCGCGCAGGTCGGCGAGGTCGAGCAGCGGCAGCGCGTTCTTGTCGGCGTAGTGGAAGACCAGGCTCAGCGACGACTCCTGCACGTCGTTGAGTCCCAGCACCTTCGACAGCAGGGTCGGCCCGAACGACGTGATGGTGGCGCGCACCGGCACCCCGGTGCCGTGCCCGCCGAGCGCGAAGAACTCGACGGGGAACGCCGACGGCGTCCAGTCGTACCCGATCTCGGCCGCCCGCGCAGTGATCTTGTCGCTGGCCGTGCCGGGCGCCGCCATGCCGGAGAGGTCGCCCTTGATGTCGGCGAGGAACACCGGCACGCCGGCCGCGGACAGCTGCTCGGCGAGCCCCTGCAACGTCTTGGTCTTGCCGGTGCCGGTCGCCCCGGCCACCAGCCCGTGCCGGTTGACCATCGGCAACGGGATCCGCACCTTCGCGGCCGGATCGCACGTCTCCCCGGTCACCAGGGCGCCCAGCTCCAGGACCGGCCCGGTGAACGCGTATCCGGCACGCACGGTAGCCGCGATGTCATTCTCCGCCATGAACGTGACGCTATCCCACGCATTACGCCGGCGCCGGGGTCATCGCCCGGCCGGGGACCAACGGTCGATGAGCCGGTGAATCTCGGTCATCTCGGTGCGCCCCTCGTCCAGGTGCCGCTGCACCTCCTCGAGCAGGATGCGCATGTTTCGCGCGGCCCGGTCGCGGTCGCCGGCCCGGGCCTGGAAGTCGGCGGCAAGGAATCGCGCCCGCAGCGTATCGATGTGATCCTGGCCGAGGACCTTCTCGAACCGCGGCAGCAGAGCGGTCGTCCGCTCCAGCGCCGCGACCGGCTGACCCGCCCCGGCCAGTTCGCTTGCCAGCAGCAACTCGGCGTCGAGCGTCTCCGGATGGTCGCCTCCGATCAGCCGGTGGTAGTCGTCGACCAGGGCCAGGAACTCGGGCAGAACGGACGTCGGCGACATGAGGCGCGCGCGGATGTCGATCAGCGTCAGGCGCGTGTTGAGGGTGTCCCGATGGTCGGGACCGAGCACTCGCTCGTACCGGCGCACGAGTTCGCGCAGAGACTCGGCGGATCCGGCGAGGTCGCCGGTCTCCGCCTGCCAGACCGCAATACCGTGCCTGGTCGCCAGCGTGTTCACATGGTCAGGACCGAGTACCCGGACACGTATGGGCAGAAGGTCACGCAGACCACTCAGCGCCCGGTCGGCGTTCCCCGTCCGGCCATGCGCCCACGCCAGGTTGTTGAGCACCGTCAGGGTGTCAGCGTGGTCTTCACCGAGGCGGTTCCGCACGATCGGCAGCAGGTGCTCCCAGTAGGCCAGAGCGTTGGTCTTCAGCCCCGTGCGGGGCAGGCTGTTGCCGGCCCGGAAGAGAACCTGATGCAGTCCCGACCTGGTCAGTGCCGCTTCCGCACGGCGAAAGAGAACCTCCGTGTTGTTCCGCAGGACATCGACGAAGGACGCGTCGCGCTCCACTTCGGGCCAGATGGCCAGCAGACCGTCCGCGGCGCACACCGCGACGTCATCGAGGCTTCCGGCGCTGCTCTCGCGCACGACGCGCTGCTCCAGCTGATGCACCCGGACGCTGGTGCCCTCATCGTCGAGACGGGACAGGCTCAGCCTCTCCAGATTGGTCACGCCGTCCCAGGCGTCCTCCGGCGTCGTCAGGCGTCCCCGCCGCGCGGTCAGCATGGCGAGCACCGGCGCGGACCAGAAGAGCTCGGCCGGGATGCCGTTGGGGTCCAGCCAGGCCGCCAGATCAAGAAGCGGGCCGGCCGTCCCGGCTGGGTCATGACTGTCGGCCGTCTCGATGGACAGGCGCCACGTGGTCGACAACGCAGCCGCGTAGCCGTCCGGACGCTCGTTCACCTTGATCTCGAGGTCGGTCAGTCGCCTCGTCCGGAAGCGGGCGAGATATTTCGAGCAATCCAGGCGGCGGTCGAGAATGTAGGCCGCCGCCTGCGCCAAGGCGAGAGGAAGGTGCCCGAGCTCCCGGCAGAGCTCGTCGGCGCCGCCGGACTGCCCGCCGAGCCGATCGGTCAGGTACGCGACCGATTCGGCCGGATCGAAGACGTCCAGCTCGATCATCGTACGATGCGGCCCGGCCAAGGCCGCGTCCCGGCGGCGCGTGGTCACGACTGTGTTGCCACTGCCGGACGGCGGCCACAGACCGTGCAGGTCGGCCGGGTCGCTCAGATCGTCCAGCACGACCAGCCACTGGCGGCCATGCGGCTCCGCCAGCCAGGCGAGGAATCGTTCGGCGGCGGCGTCGATCGCTTGATCGGTGGCGACCCCCAGCATCTTCGCCGCCTCCGCATACCGCCGGACGATGTTGTCCCGGGAGGTCGCCAAGACCCACACCACCAGGTCGGCACGCTGATCGGTCCAGGAGGACTGCGCGATCTCGGCCGCGAGTTGCGTCTTGCCGACGCCGCCGTTGCCGCGAATGACAACCGTCCCGCCCAGCCGGAGGGCGTCGCGGAGGCCGGTGTCGACAGCACGAGCCTGAAAGGTGGCGGCCAAGGACACGTGCGAGCCGATCCACTGAGGCTGGACCTGTTTGCCGAGAAGAATGTCGAGATGGCGGAAGAGCGGGTCCAGATCCGGCTCACCCGGGCGTCCGGCGTAGCGGTGACACGCCTCCACGAAGGCGCGGACAAAGGCCCGGTCCAGGTTGTGACCGCTGGTCAGGCGGCCGTGGATCGTCGCGACCGACCACCGGCGTCCCATCAGGCGTTCGAGTTGCTGGTACGACGGGTTGCCACAATCCAGGCGCCACAGCTGCAGCCGGTGGGCGAAGGCTTGCTCGTCGTCCGGGGATCGTCGGGGAACTCGAGAGGGCATAACTGAATGTAAAAGGTTGAATGCTCTCGGTGCTACATGAGGCTCATTCGGATTTATTCACGTTTGCCGCGAGATCGTCGCTCGACCGGCCAGGCTGGAGGGACCGAGTCACATCGACTGATCAAGGAGCGTCCGATGGTGCACCTGGACTGGCCGGGGCTGCAGGAGGGCACGGTCGTTCTGCAGTTCGTCAGCGCGCTGCTCACCGCGGCGGCCGCCGGCATCTCGGCCGCGAAGAGCACCCGGACCTACCGCGCGAGCCGGCGGAGGCGTGCGTCGCGCCGGCCCGGACGGGGCGCGAAGGGCCGGTCAGCCGAGCAATCCGATCGGCGGTGAACGCCGGCGGGTCGATCGGTTCCGGCGCCTCGGCGGCCAGAAGCGTGCCGGCGTGTCGCCCCCGGCCCGAGAACCTTCCGGTACACCGCCGGCGATCGCCCGCCGTTCGACGATCAGTGGACCGGCTCGGCGTACACGACGACGTTGTGGCTGTAGGCCCCGTCGTGGAACGTTCCGCCGCAGGTCACCAGCGCCAGCCGGGGCGTCGTGCCGGGCCGGAACAGCTCGGCGGGCAGACGCTGCTTGTCGTAGCTGCGGCGAGCGGTGGCGCGGTAGGTCGTCGAACGGTCGGCGGCCCGCACCGTGATCGTCGTGCCCATCGGCATGCGCTCCAGCCGGAACAGCGCGCCCGGACCCTCGCCGGCGGTGTCGACGTGCCCGGCGAGCAGGACCGTGCCGCGCGGCGAGCCGGGTGTGGCCGAGCCGATCCACCAGCCCAGACGCGCCGGGTCGTCGGGCACCGAGAGGGCGCCGCCGGCCCCCACCCCCGCCGGGTCCACCGGGGCGTCGACACCCAGCGCGCCGATGGTGATCCGGGTCGGCGCCGCCCAGCCGGTCACCGGCGTGGCGGTCGTGGTGGCGGTGGCGGTGGGGGTGACCGGCCGGTTCGCCTCGGTCGTGGCGGTGACCGGGACGCTCACCAGCAGCGTGCCGGTGTCGGCCGCCGGGGCGCCCGCCTGCACGGCGAGCACGACGGCGGCCGCCGACGCGCCGAGGCCGGCGGCGAGTGCCGCCCAGCCTGCGACGCGCCGGCTGCCGGACGGTGTCATGCCCGCACGGTCCGGCGCCGCGACAGCAGCACGCCGGCCGCGACCAGCAGCAGCACACCGACGGCGGACAGGCTCAGCACCGAGCTGCTGACCATGTGGTGCGCGGCCTGCCCGCCGGTGCCGGTACCGATCCGGTCCGGGACACCGAGGGAGCGGGCGGCGTCCTCCAGGGCGCTGTGGTGCGACGCGATGACCGGAGCGGCGCTCTGCGCCACCTTCTTGGCCTGCGCGTCACTGCCCTGGGAGATCTCCTTCTCGCCCAGGTTCATGGCGGCCATGTGGGAATCCATCTGGGTCGACACGAACAGCGAGTCGAACGCGGAGCCGGACGTGGCCCGGTACTTCGCCGCGACCGCCCGCTGCTGCGCGTTCGGCGCCGACGGCAGGTCGACGTCCAGCGCCGAGGCGGTCTGGCGCAGCGCGGCGTCCAGCTTGGTGTGGTCCGCGACGAACCGGGCGCCGAGGTCCTTGACCTGCTGGCTGTCGCCCTTCTGCTGGGCGATCCGGCCGCCCGCGATCTCGGCGAGGTTCGACTGGTGCGCCGCCTTCAGAAAGGCGGCGTCCTGGTCGGAGGGCGCCGCGTTGGCCGCGGTGGCGGGGACCAGCAGTAGGCCGGCGAACCCCAGGGCGAGAACTGCTCGCCTGATCAACATGATGGCGTTCCTTCCTGCGTGGGTGGGGACAGGGCGCCCGGATACCCCCCATCGTGGGGATCACGCAGAAACCGACGCAGAAATCGATGCAACTTCGAGCGGCTTGATCAGCTACTTCTGCTCGGCGAGCCATTCGTCGAAAGTGGTCGGGGCGATGCGGGCGTCGTCGGCGGGCAGCAGGACGTTGCCCGCCATCTCCACCCCCAGCGGGCCGGACCACGTCGGCACGAGTCGCACGGTGCGGCCCCGCGCCCCGTTGGTGCGCCGGGCCATGTCGACCAGGTCCTGCGTCTCCGGCCCGGCCAGATCGGGGTGACGGCCCCGCGGATCGCCCACCGCGACCTCGGCCAGGACGGCCGCGACGTCCGCGGGGGCGATCGGCTGCATCAGCAGGGGCGGGATCGTGGCGACACCGTCGCGCTCGGTCCGGGCGACCATCGTGGCGCCGAAGTCGTAGAACTGCGTCGCCCGGACGATGGTCCACGGCACCCCGCCCGAACAGACGACGCTCTCCTGCTCGCGTTTGCCGGCGTAGTGCGGGTTGCCCTCGACGCGGTCGATCCCGACGATCGACAGCAGGACGTGGTGGCGCACCCCGGCGCGTTGCTCGGCGGCCAGGAGGTTCCGGGCGACCGCGCCGAAATAGGCCAGGCTCTCGGCCCGGTTGCCGGCCGGCACATTGGTGGCGTCGATGACCGACTCGACACCCTGCAGGACGGCGTCCAGCCCGTCTCCGGTCACCAGGTCGATGCCGAGCGAGCGGCTGATGCGCACCACGTCGTGGCCGTCGCGTTGCAGAGCGGAGACGGTGAGACCTCCGATGTTGCCGGTGGCGCCGGCGACCGCGACACGCATCCTGGCCTCCCCCTTGACCAGTCGACTCTAACGCCGACTCCCGGGGCAGGTCAGCAGCTATTCCGGGGTCAGCAGGCCGTTGGTCAGGGACGCCGCGGTCAGGTGGCGGTAACCCACCGAGTCGAAGGCGATCACCAGCTCGTGGTCGTCCCGGCTCAGCAGCGTGCCGGGCCCCCAGAGCCGGTGCCGCAGGCGCTGACCGGACGCGGCGGGGTCAGCCGCGAACGTCGGCGCGTCCGCCGGATGGTCGTCGTTGTCGCAGAAGTTGCACGGGGGGTCGTAGTGCTCGCCGAAATACCCCAGCAGCTCGGCCCGGCGGCAGTGGACGGTCTCGGCATAACCGCGGGCCGCCTCGATGCGCGAGCGCAGGATCGCCTGGCGCCGGTCGCCCGCCTCGGTGACCTGCCGGAACGCGTCGCCCATCGGCGCGGCCAGCACCGCGTCGTTGCCGGCCGGCCGCACCAGGCCCAGCTCCAGCAGCTCGTCGACGACCCGGTCGACCGAGGCCCGGCCGGCGCCGCTCGCCGCGGCCAGCTCCTTGACGGTCACCCGGCCGGTCGCCGCCTCGATCGCGTCAACGACCGCGTGCACGGATGCCTCGCCGAGCCGCGACCGCGCCGCGAGCAACCGCGGGATCCGTACGGTCCGGGGGTCGTACACCAGCACGGCGTGGGCCGGCTTGCCGTCCCGCCCGGCGCGGCCGATCTCCTGGTAGTACTCGTCCAGGCTGCCCGGAACGCCGGCGTGCACGACCGTACGCACGTCGGGTTTGTCGATGCCCATGCCGAACGCGCTGGTCGCCACCACGACGTCGAGCCGGCCGGAGAAGAACGCGTCCTGCACCTCGCCGCGCCGGGCCGCGGACAGGCCGGCGTGGTAGGGCTCGGCCCGGTAGGAGTCGAGGCGCAGCCGCTCGGCCAGGCTCTCGCAGCGGGCGTGGCTGAGGGCGTAGACCAGGGTCGGGCCGTCGTGGGCGAGCACGACCTCGACCGTACGGTCGTCGATCGCCTGGTCCTCGGGCCGGTCGTGCCGGGCCCGGCGCACCGCCAGCGAGATGTTCGGCCGGTCGAAATCGGCCACGATGATCTGCGGGTCGCGCATCCGCAGCTGCCGGGTGATGTCCGCCTGCACCGGCGGCGCGGCGGTCGCGGTCAGCGCCAGCACCGGCGGGCGCCCGGTCGCCTCGGCCACGTCGGCCAGCCGCAGGTACTCCGGGCGGAAGTCGTGCCCCCACTGGCTGACCAGGTGCGCCTCGTCGACCGCGAGGAGCGTGATCGGCCGCGGGCTGCCGGTGATCGCGGCCATCGTCTCGGCGTTGGCCAGCTGTTCCGGCCCGAGCATCACGAAGTCCAGCCGGCCGCCGGCGAGATCGCCGAGCACGGCCGACCGGTCGGCGTGATGCTGGGCCGAGTTGAGCAGCGCCGCCCGCACCGACCCGCGTGCCGTCATCGCCCGCAGCTGATCGCGTTGCAGCGCGATCAGCGGCGAGACGACCACCGTGAGGCCGCCCAGGGCGAGCCCGCCGACCTGGTAGATCGCGGTCTTGCCGCTGCCGGTGGGCAGCACGGCCAGAGTGTCGCCGTGCTCGGTCAGCGCGGTCAGCGCCCTGCGCTGCGCCGGCCGCAGGCTGATGCCGAGCCTGTCGGCGGCTATCCGGTCCAGCTGGTTCACCTCACGCAAGCTACCCGGCAACCGGCCGTCACGGTGTGACGTCGATCAACACCTTCCCGACGGTGCCGTCCTCCATGGCGCGGTGGGCGTCCGCGGTGCGGTCGAGCGGGAACCGGACCAGCGGCAGCCCGTGCTCCTCGCCCACCGGCATGGCGCCGTCGCGGACCGCGGCGGCGACGTCCTCGGACGCCGCGGTCAGCAGGCCGGCGCCGACCGTGTACAGCACCAGGAACTGGAAGCGGGTGTTCAGCACCATGTTCTGCCGGACGTCCAGCTCGACCGCCTTGGCGCCGTCGTTGGCGTAGGTGGCGATCGTTCCCCGGGTCCGCAGCACGGCCAGGTCGAGCGCGAGGTTCGCGCCCAGCGCCACCTCGGCGATGATGTCGACGCCGTCGGGGGCGATCGCACGGATCTGACCGGCCGGGTCGTCGGACCGGTAGTTGACCACGTGATGAGCGCCCGCCGCAGTGGCCGCCCTCGCCTTCGCCGGCCCGCTGACCGTGCTGATCACGGTGGCGCCGGCCCAGCGGGCGAGCTGGATCGCCGCATGGCCGACCGCGCCGGCGCCGCCCGCGGCGAGGACCACCTTGCCCTCGAGCGCGCCGGGCCGCAGCCGCCGCGGGCCGTCCTCGGACACGGTGAGCGCGCGGTGCGCGGTCAGGGCCGGCACCCCGAGCGAGGCGCCCAGCTCGAAGCCGGCCTCGTCGGGCAGCGGCACCGCCTGCTCGGCGTTCACGACGGTGAACTCGGCCGCGGTGCCGGTCGGCCGCCCCGCGGTGGCCATGAAGAGCCAGACGCGCTGGCCGACGCGGCCCTGGTCGACCCCGGCGCCGACGGCGTCGATCACGCCGGCGCCGTCGAGGTGCGGGGTGACCTCCGGGAACTGCATCGGGTTGGTGGATCCCGAGCGGGTCTTCCAGTCGGTCGGGTTGGCGCCGGACACGGCGACCCGGACGCGGACCTCGCCGGGGCCGGGCTCGGGAACATCCCGGTCGACAAGCTGCAGGACGTCGGGGTCGCCGTTGTCGCGGTAAACGATGGCCTTCATGGGCCGATTCTGTCAGCGGCGCACGAGATCGGCAGTGGTGAACGCAACCGCGTCCTTCGCCGGAACCGTCACCGTCGCACGGCCCGCGGCATCCACCACGACCACCGGTCCGGAGCACGTCCCGTTCTGACGATTCCCATGAATGACGTCGCAATAGGTGCCACGGCCGAGTCCCGTACGGAAGCTGTGGGTCTGTGCCGTGGTCTGATTGTTGATGGCGACCCAGCCGTGGTGGCCGCGGCTGAACGCGATGAGGTTCACGCCGTCGTCATACCAATTCGTCACCGGGGCGTCGCCGACGTAATTGTGCCAGCCCACCATGTTGGCCACGCCGGTGTAGCGATCGACGCACACCCATCCGTTCGCGCAGTCGGTGTCGGTGATGAGGCCGTCCGCGGTGGCCGGCGGCGAGTCGTCCGAGGTGTTCCAGGCGAAACTCGCATACACCTGCGGGCGGCCGTAGCCGTACGCGAGCAGGAAGATGTTCGCGATGGTGTTCGTCGGACCGTCCTTGTAATTGAGCGCGTCGCCGTTGCGTTCGGTGTCGTGGTTCTGCACGAACGCGAGCACCTTGTTGCCCGGCGGCAGCCCGGCCTGTTCGCCGAACACCTTCAGGTCGCCGATGTTGCCGTCGTTGGGCGGGCTGTTGTAGCTCTTGAACGCGTTCTTGAGCTGAATGGCCACGTCGAGACCGAGCACGCTGCCCTGCCGCAGGAAGGCGAATGGCGACAGGCGCCCGGGGCCACCGCTGAAAACCTCCAGAGCGATGTACGGGCGGGTGCCGTCGACGGTGTTGCGGAGTCGCGCCTCGATGGCCGCGAGGTCGGCCTGTCCGATGTGTTTGGCGGCGTCCACCCGGAATCCGGAAACCCCGTAGCCGAGCAATTTGTTCAGGTACGCCGCGAGTCGCGCCTGGACCTCGGAGGTTTCCGTACGGAGGTCCGACAGTCCGACGAGTTCGCACCGGAAGACCTGCGTGTAGTCGTTGAAATCGTCGATGCCGCCCGCGGTCGGGCAGCCCGCGCCGGGGTGGTGGAAATCGTCGGTGTCGTACAGGCCCTTGTATTCGTACTTGGTGTAATCGATGCCGCCGTACGAGGTGTGCCCCTGCCCGGTCATGTGATTGATGACCGCGTCGACATAGACCTTGACGCCGGCCGCCCGGCAGGTCGAAACCATCGTCCGGAATTCGGCCTCGGTTCCCATCCGGCTGGTCAGGTCGTAGCTGACCGGCTGGTAGACCTCCCACCACGGGTGCAGGACCGTGTCGCTGCCGTCGCCGAGCGAGGTGCGCTTGAGCGAGTTCTGCGGAGGCGCGACCTGCACGCCGCCGTAGCCCTTGGGCCCGAGCACGGTGGTGCACTCGCGCGCCACCGACCGCCAGTTCCACTCCCACAGGTTGGCGATCACGTCGTGCGGCCCGCCGCGGCCGGACCCGGCCGCGGGACCGGCGTTCAGGGCGGCCGCCGACGGCACGACCGCGGCGGCGGCGAGGACGGCAGCGAACGCGATGGTCCGCAGCCGGCGTGGACGACGCATGACGACCTCCCGATTGTCCGACTGTCCGGACCTTAGTCCCGCCGAGACATCGATGACATTGGTTGTTCACCTGGGATGACCAGCCGATCATGCGATGGCGCGCGAACGCATCGTTGACAGTCGATACGTTGCCCTGCTTCCATAGGAAAGCGCTTTCCTCTGCCGGAACGGAGCGCGGTCGTAGGAACCGGAGACGCCGTGGGCGGGCGATCCGGGCCAGTCATCCCTGTCACTTTCGTACGGAGGTATCCCATGCATCCCCCCATCCACGCCCGGCGGTGGCGCGTGCCGCTGCTGGCCGCCGCGGTCACCGCGGCCGCCCTGGGCATCAGCACGACCGCCCAGGCCGCGACCACCTTCTCCGCCGACTTCGAGAGCGGCACGAGCGGCTGGTCCAAGTCCGGTGGCACGTGGACGGTCGTCGGCGACGGCTCGCAGACGCTGCGGCAGACCAACGCGGGCAGCCAGAACGCGCGCGACTTCGCCGGCGACATCGGCTGGACCGACTACACGGTGACCGCGCGGGTCAAGCCGCTGTCGTTCGGCTCCGGCGGGCTCGTCGGGCTGCTCGCCCGGGCGCGCAGCTCCACCACGTTCTACCGGCTGGCGCTGCTGCCGGGCAATCAAACCCAGTTGCAGGCGGTCAACAGCGGGAGCGTCACGGTCCTGGGTTCGGCTTCCCGTACGGTGTCGGCCGGCACCTGGTACACGCTCAGCCTCTCGGTCAGCGGGTCGTCGGTCACCGGCCGGGTGGACGGGGCGACCGTGGGCACGGGGTCGAGCTCGGTCGCCTCGTCCGGTCGTGTCGGGCTGCAGACGGCGTACGCAAGCGCGGGTTTCGACGATGTCGTGGTGACCTCGGACGCCGCGCCGCCGCCGCCGTCCGGTGGTGGCGGGAACGCCCCGGCGTGGCCCTCCCCGGCCGGCTCGATCAGCCTCAACGACGGGACGATCGACGTGTCCGGCACGTACGACGGCGGCATGAAGCGGGTCTGCTGCATCGGTGACGGCGGGCAGAGCGAGAGCCAGGACCCGGTGTTCGACCTGGCGCCCGGTGCCACGCTGAAGAACGTGATCATCGGCGCGCCGGCCGGCGACGGCGTGCACTGCGCGGGCAACTGCCGGCTGGAGAACGTCTGGTGGGAGGACGTCGGCGAGGACGCGGCGACCTTCCTCGGCGGCACCGACTACTACGTGGCCGGCGGCGGCGCCCGCTCCGGCTCGGACAAGGTGTTCCAGCACAACGGCCCGGGGACGGTGCACATCAGCGGCTTCTACGTGCAGGGTTCGGGCAAGCTGTATCGAGCGTGCGGCAACTGCTCGTCCAGCTACACCCGGCACGTCGTCATGGACAACGTGGTGGCCGGCCAGACGAAGGTCCTCGCCGGCATCAACACCAACTGGGGCGACACCGCCCGGTTCAGCAACATCACGGTGCTGGGTGACAGCGCGCACAAGACCGTCATCTGCGACAAGTACCGGGGCGTGCCGAAGGGCAGCGAGCCCGAGCACATCGGCAGCGGCGCCGACGGCGTGAACTGCCTCTATTCCGAATCCGACATCACCTGGAAGTAGCCGCGCGCGTCGCCGCCGGGGCCGTTCGCCATGCAGCTCACGGCTCCGGCGGCCGCGCCGCGGCGTCGGCCTTCCCGATCCCGCGTGCTCCCCGGCGTCCCGCGCCGACGCTCCCTCGCCACCGACCCTCCCGCCGCCGGCCCTCCCTCGCCGCTGCCCCTCCCTCGCCGCCGGCACTCGCGGCC
>NZ_CAKUCL010000075.1 GCF_934643405.1 uncultured Actinoplanes sp. | reverse complement strand
CGGCAACGGGGCCGGGACGAATGCGGATGGCTGGCGGGCCGGCTACGAGCCCTCGCCGAACGGCGGCGGGTATGGGCTTGCCCACGGCGGCGGGCCCGAGGGATACGACGGCTCCGCGGTGAACCGGACCGTCCGGCGGCCGTGGCGGCGT
This sequence comes from uncultured Actinoplanes sp., assembly GCF_934643405.1. GTDB lineage: Bacteria > Actinomycetota > Actinomycetes > Mycobacteriales > Micromonosporaceae > Actinoplanes. Next base: position 27,548 of record NZ_CAKUCL010000075.1, on the reverse strand, counting down.
ACGGTCGCTGTTGCCGTTTCGGTGGCGGTTGTCGTTCTGGTCCTCGGCGCGCCGCTGGGGCTGCTGTGGCGGTGGCTCGCGCCCGCCGTGCCGGTCATCGACGCCGGCCCCAACGGGATCGTGGTCAACGACCCCTCGCCGGAGGAGTTCATCGCCGCCGATGGGTGGTTCACGCTGCTCGGGCTCGGGTTCGGGCTGCTCGTGGCGATCGTGGCGTGGCTGGTGCTGCGGCGTGACCGTGGCCCCTTCCTGCTGCTGGGTGTCGTGGCCGGCACGCTCGGAGCCGGATATCTCACCGCGCCGTGGATCGGGGAGATGATCGGGCGCGGCGCCTACGACCAGTGGCGGGAGACGGCCAAGCAGGGGGCGACCTATCTCGCGCCGCCGGAACTGCACTCGCTCGGGCCCTCGCTGGTGCCGGCGTTCATCGCCGCGGTCGCGCTGACGCTGCTGGCGGGGTGGTCCAACGATCCGGATCTGGACAAGCCGGGTGCCAAGCCGGGATACGGACCGGCGACGGCCGGGAGCCAGGAACCGCGGTAGGCGCTCAGTTCGGGCTGGCGGGGCGGGCCAGGTCGGACAACGGCACCGGCACCGCCCGCACCTTGGCCAGCAGGCCCGCCTCGCGGTTCAGCAGCTTCAGCTCGGCCCGCAGGCGGCTCGTGGTGTCCGGGGCGGCCAGCAACGCCTGCCGCTCGTCGGTGGTCAGCTGGGCCGTCGCGGCGATCAGGTGGGACAGGACCGTCGGGTCGGCGGGCACGGCGTCCAGGACCTCCGAGTCCGGCCGGAGCAGTTCCAGGTAGGTGCGGAACGCGGCCAGCGCCCGCGGGGCCAGCAGCTCCGCCGTGTCGTCCGGCGATTCGTCGGGCAGCCACTCCACGGCGGCCGTCAGGTACGGCTCCGAACCCTGCCGTACGTCCCGGATCGTGAAACGCCGGCGCCCGACCGTCATGATGTCGTAGCGGCCGTCCGGCAGCTCGGTGACCTGGCGCAGCTCGGCCGTGCAGCCCACCGGGTAGAGGTCCTCGGGGCCGACCGGCGCGGGCTCGGCCTCGTCGTCGTCCGCCGCCTCGGGGGCCGCCGCCTCGGCGCCGAAGCGCAGCGTGACCACGCCGAATTCGTGCGGATCGTCGGCGGGGCTCGCGATCAGCTCGCGCACCAGCGCGCGGTACCGGGGCTCGAAGATGTGCAGGGGCAGCACCAGGCCGGGAAACAGCACCGTACCCAGCGGGAACACCGGCAGCCGCTCACTCACCGTTTCAGCCTAACGGGGGCCGCACCATGGTCAAAGATCAGTGACGTCCCAAGTCATGGGCCGGTCGCTCCGGGCGACGAGCAACCGCGGGCCAGCGCCTAGACTTGTCCCGTGCTGAACCGGACCGACCTGCGTGGCTCCCGACGGGACCCGCGCGGCCTGCTGCCCCGTGCCCAGCTCGACGTCTCCGCTGCCGTCGAGCAGATCCGGCCGATCGTCGAGGCGGTCCATCAGCATGGCTTCCCCGCGATCCGGGAGGCGACCGCGAAGTTCGACGGCGTCACGCTGGAGCGGCTGCGGGTGCCCGCCGCGGCGATCAAGGCGGCCGGCGAGGAGCTCGACCCGGCGGTGCGGCAGGCCCTGCTCGTGTCGATCGAGCGGGCCCGCAGGGTGCACCGCGACCAGCGTCGCAGCGACGTGACGACCCAGGTGGTCGACGGCGGCACGGTCACCGAGCGGTGGATTCCGGTACGCCGGGTCGGCCTCTACGTTCCGGGCGGCCTGGCCGTCTATCCGTCCACCGTGGTCATGAACGTGGTGCCGGCCCAGGAGGCCGGTGTCGAGGGCCTGGTCGTGGCGAGCCCGCCGCAGACGGAGAACGGCGGCCTGCCGGACGCCCGGGTGCTGGCGGCGTGCGCGCTGCTCGGCGTGGACGAGGTGTACGCGGTGGGCGGCGCGCAGGCGATCGCGATGCTGGGGTTCGGCGCGGACGGTGCCGACGAGCACGATCGCTGCGAGCCGGTCGACATCATCACCGGTCCGGGCAACATCTGGGTGACCGCGGCCAAGCGGCTGCTGCGCGGCACCGTCGGCATCGACGCCGAGGCCGGTCCCACCGAGATCGCGATCCTGGCGGACGACACCGCCGACCCGCGGCACGTCGCCGCCGACCTGATCAGCCAGGCCGAGCACGACCCGCTCGCCGCCAGTGTGCTGGTCACCGACTCGGAGGCGCTGGTCGCGGCGGTCGAGGCCGAGCTGGACCGGCAGGTGCCGGCGACCAAGCACGCGTCGCGGGTGCGCACCGCGCTGACCGGAGAGCAGTCCGGGGTCGTCCTGGTCGACGATCTCGAGCACGGGCTCGCGGTGGTCGACGCGTACGCCGCCGAGCACCTGGAGATCCAGACGAGGGACGCGCGGCAGTGGGCCCTGCGGGTCCGCAACGCCGGCGCGATCTTCGTGGGCGCCTGGTCGCCGGTGTCGCTGGGCGACTACGCGGCCGGCTCGAACCACGTGCTGCCGACCGGCGGTTGCGCGCGCCACTCGTCCGGTCTTTCCGTGCAGTCCTTCCTGCGCGGCATCCACGTCGTCGAGTACGACCGGGCGGCGCTGCAGGACGTCGCCGGCCACGTCGTCGCCCTGGCGAACGCCGAAGACCTGCCGGCGCACGGCCAGGCGGTCCAGGCGAGGTTCGAACGATGAGCGATCTTCCGATCCGCGAGGACCTCCGGGGCCGGCTTCCGTACGGGGCTCCGCAGCTCGACGTCCCGGTGCGGTTGAACACCAACGAGAACTCGTACGCGCTGCCCGACGAGGTGGTCGAGGCGATCGGCAAGGCCGTGCAGGCCGAGCTGCGCGACCTCAACCGGTACCCGGATCGCGACGCCGTGGCGCTGCGCACCGATCTCGCCGACTATCTGGGACACGGCCTCACCGTCGCGAACGTGTGGGCGGCCAACGGCTCCAACGAGGTGCAGCAGCAACTTCTGCAGACCTTCGCGGGCCCGGGCCGTACGGCGCTGGGCTTCGGCCCTTCGTATTCGATGCACCCGTTGCTGGCGCAGGGCACCGGCACGCGGTGGATCGGCGCCCTGCGGGACCCCGACTTCGGGCTCACCCCGGCGGCAGCCGTCGCGCAGCTCGAGGAGCACGACCCCGACCTGGTCTTTCTCTGCTCGCCGAACAACCCCACCGGCACGGCTCTCGACCCCGCCGTGATCACCGCGGTGCTCGGGACCGCGCGCGGCATGGTCGTGGTCGACGAGGCGTACGCCGAGTTCGCCCGGGCCGGCACACCCAGCGCGCTGGAACTGCTGCCCGGCCACCGGCGCCTGGTCGTCACCCGCACGATGAGCAAGGCGTTCGGCTTCGCGGGTGGTCGCCTGGGCTACCTCGCCGCCGATCCGGCCGTGGTCGACGCCGTCCAGCTGGTCCGCCTGCCGTACCACCTGAGCAGCCTCACCCAGGCCGCGGCCCGCGCCGCGGTGGCCCGGCGCGAGCCGCTGCTGGCCACCGTCGAGACGATCAAGCAGCAACGTGACCGCATCGTCGCCACGCTGCGCGGACGCGGCATGAAGGTCGCGGACAGCGACGCGAACTTCGTGCTGTTCGAGGTCGGCGGCGACCAGCGGGTGGTGTGGCAGAAGCTGCTGGACCGGGGGGTCCTGATCCGCGACGTCGGCCTGCCCGGCTGGCTGCGGGTCACCGCGGGCACCCCGGCCGAGACCGACGCGTTCCTGGAGGCACTGCGATGAGTCGGACCGCGCGGATCGAGCGCGTCACCAAGGAGACGAAGGTGCTGGTCGAGATCGACCTCGACGGCACCGGCCAGGCCGAGCTCAGCACCGGCGTCGGCTTCTACGACCACATGCTCAACCAGCTCGCCAAGCACGGCGGTTTCGACCTCACCGTGCGCACCGAGGGCGACCTGGAGATCGACGCGCATCACACCATGGAGGACACGGCCATCGCCCTCGGCGAGGCCTTCTCCCGGGCGCTCGGCGACAAGGCGGGCATCCGGCGGTACGGGTCGGCCACCATCCCGATGGACGAGGTGCTCTGCCGCGCGGCCGTCGACCTGTCCGGCCGTCCGTACGTGGTGCACGACGAGCCGCAGCTCGCGCCGTACATCGGGCCGGTCTACCCGACCAGCATGACCCGGCACATCTTCGAGTCGTTCGGCTTCGCCGCCAAGGTGACACTGCACGTCAGCGTGCTGCGCGCGGCCCGCGAGGGCGGCCACCCGGACGCGCACCACGTGGTCGAGGCCCAGTTCAAGGCGTTTTCCCGGGCGCTGCGCGAGGCCGTCGAGATCGACCCGCGCAACGCCGGCGCGCTGCCGTCCACCAAGGGCGTGCTCTGATGGCCGTCGTCCTGTTCGTCGTCGCCGGCTTCCTGGTCGGCGGCGTGGTGCAGCTGGTCAAGTCCGGCGCCACGAGGTTCAGCATCGGCCTGGTCGGCGTGCTGGCCGCCCTGGCCGTGGCCGGCGGCGTCGCGTGGTTGCTCCCGGGGGACAGCTGATGCCGTCGGTGACCATTCTCGACTACGGATCGGGCAACCTTCGAAGCGCCGAGAGAGCGGTGGCCCGTACCGGCGCCGCCGTCACGGTGACCAGCGATCTTGCGGCGGCGGCCGAGGCGGACGGCCTGGTGGTGCCGGGCGTCGGGGCGTACGCGGCCTGCATGAGAGGCATCGAGGACCTGGGCGCCGGACCGGTGATCGCCGGGCGGGTGGCGGCCGGCAAGCCGGTGCTCGGCATCTGTGTGGGCATGCAGATCTTCTTCGAGACCGGCGTCGAGCACGGCGTCGAGACGAAAGGCCTGGGGCTGCTGCCCGGCGCGGTCACCCGGCTCACCGCGCGGCGCATCCCGCACATGGGGTGGAACACGGTCGACGTGGCGGACGGATCCACGCTGCTGGCGGGGCTCGATTCGAGCACCCGGTTCTACTTCGTGCATTCGTACGCCGCAAGTGATCTCGATCTGCTGCGGAAGGCCGGCGCCAAGGTGACCACCGCCAGCCACGACGAGCCGTTCGCCGCGGTGGTCGAGCTGGGTTCGCTGGGGGTCGCGCAGTTCCACCCGGAGAAGTCCGCCGACGCGGGCTACGCGCTGCTGCGCAACTGGGTGGCCGGGCTGTAGATGTCGAAGGAACGGGCGCGCCGGCGCGCCGAGCGGACCGCCACGCTCGAGAAACAGAAGGCGGCCCGGGCCCGGAAGGTGGCGCGGCGGGACCGTCGCCGGGCCGTGGTCCGCAAGCTCACCCCGCGCGTCGGCCGGTCCGGGCGGCTGTACCGGCGCAACCGTCGTCAGCGCATCGGCATCGTCGTGGTGCCGCTGGTGCTGGCCGCGCTGATCTGGCTGCTCGTGCCCGACCTGGCGCTGCGGGTGGTGCTCACCGTTGTCATCGTTCTCGCTCTGCCGGCACTCGTGGTCGTGGTGCTCGGCAGGCGAGCTTAGGGGGATCTGAAAGACATGACCTTGACCCTGCTGCCGGCCGTCGACGTCGCCGACGGTCAAGCCGTCCGCCTCGTGCAGGGCGCCGCCGGTTCCGAGACGGCGTACGGCGATCCGCTGGACGCCGCGCTGGCCTGGCAGAACGACGGCGCCGAGTGGGTGCACCTGGTCGACCTGGACGCGGCCTTCGGGCGGGGCTCGAACGCCGCGTTGCTCGCGGAGGTGGTGGGCCGCCTCGACGTGAAGGTGGAGCTGTCCGGCGGGATCCGCGACGACGAGTCGCTGACCAGGGCACTCGCCACCGGCGCGACCCGGGTCAACATCGGCACCGCGGCGCTGGAGGACCCGGCGTGGTGCGACCGGGTGGTGGCGGAGTACGGCGACCGGGTGGCCATCGGGCTGGACGTGCGCGGCCGTACGTTGTCGGCGCGCGGCTGGACCCGCGACGGCGGTGACCTGTTCGAGGTGCTGGCCCGGCTCGACAAGGCGGGCGCGTCGCGTTACGTCGTCACCGACATCACCAAGGACGGCACCATGCGCGGGCCGAACCTCGAGCTGCTCCGGTCGGTCTGCGAGGCCACCGACAAGCCGGTGATCGCCAGCGGCGGCGTGTCCACGCTGGACGACCTGCGGGCGCTGGCCACCCTGGAACCGATCGGCGTCGAGGGTGTGATCGCCGGGAAGGCGCTCTACGCCGGGGCGTTCACCGTCCGTGAGGCGCTGGCCGCCCTTTGAAACGAGTCGCGTAGTGCCCGCTCCGCCGCTCTGATGGCGGGGCGGGCCGCGGCGGCCTCCCGCCAGGCGAGCACCACCTGACGTTTCGGCTCCGGGGTGACGGTCACGACGCGTACGCCGTCGGGAAGCGCCGCCGGCCGCGCCAGACGCGGGATCATCGCGACGCCGAGACCCGCCGCGATCAGCGTCAGCTGGGTCTCGAACTCGCCGACGTGGAAGTCGGGTTGCACGCCGGGCAGCACCCGCAGCAGCCACTCGTGGCAGATGTCGCCGGCCTTCGCCGAGATCCACCGCTCGCCGCGCGCCTTCGCCAGCGTGGTGGTGCCGGTCAGCCGGTGGCCGCTCGGCACGACCAGGTCGGCGACGTCCCAGCCCAGCGGCACGTGCGCGATGCCGGTCGGATACCGCAGGGCCGCCTCCGGCCAGTCGTCCAGCACGGCGAGATCGACGTGCCCGCGGTGCAGCATGTCCAGTCCCTCGTGCGGGTTGACCTCGACGAGGCCGGTGGCCAGCTGAGGATGCTCACTCTCCAGGCGGTGCAGCGCGTACGGCAGGAGGGCGCGGCACGCCGTCGCGAAGGCCGCCACGGTCAGCCGCCCGATCACCGTGTCGCGATGGGCGGCCAGCGCCGCCTCGGCTTCGTCCACGGTGGACAGCACCCGTTCGGCGTGCGCGGCCAGCACCCGGCCCGCCTCGGTGAGCCGCAGCCGCCTGCCGTCCTTCTCCACCAGGGTGGCGCCGGTCTCGCGTTCCAGCTTCGCGAGCTGCTGGGAGACCGCGGACGGCGTGCAGTGCAGCGCATCGCCGGCGGCGAGCACCGTTCCGTAGCTGGCCACGGCGTGCAATGCGCGCAACCGACCCAGATCAATCATGCAGTGAGACTACATCGTCGCTGTAGCAATTTTCGCTGGTGCTTAACTGTCCAGCGCGGCGAGGCTGAACCCATGAAACCGCGTGACGTCGGCCTGGCCGTCCTCGTGACGGCGATCTGGGGCTTCAACTTTGTGGTCATCGAGACCGGGCTGGACCATTTCCCGCCGCTGCTGTTCAACGCTCTGCGTTTCACGCTGGCCGCCTTCCCGGCCGTGTTCTTCGCCGGCCGCCCGCAGGTGCCGTGGCGCTGGATCGTCGCGGTCGGCCTGGTCCTCGGCGTCACGAAGTTCTCGCTGCTCTTCGCCGGGATGGCCGCGGGCATGCCGGCCGGGCTGAGCTCGCTGGTGTTGCAGGGGCAGGCCGTCTTCACGGTGATCTTCGCGGTGCTGCTGCTGCGGGAGAGGCCGCGCTTCGTGCAGGTGGCCGGGCTCGCCGTGGCGCTGGCCGGGATCGTCGTGGTGGCCTTCGGGATGGGCGCGAACCTCGGGGCGTTCCTGCTGATCGTCGGCGCGGGCGCGGCCTGGGGCCTGGCGAACATCGCCACCCGCCGCGCCTCGCCGCCGGACACGTTGCGCTTCATGATCTGGGTGTCGGTCGTCGCGTCCGGACCGCTCATCCTGCTGTCGTTGCTGGTCGACGGGCCATCGGCGGATCTCGCCGCGCTGCGCGCGACCGACCTCGACGCCGCCTGGGCCCTGCTCTACGTCGCGCTGATCTCGACGCTCGCGGGGTTCGCGGGCTGGGGCTTCCTCCTGCGGCGGTACGGGGCGTCGACCGTGGCCCCGTTCTCGATGCTGGTGCCCTTCTTCGGCGTCGCGTCGGCCGCCCTCTTCCTCGGCGAACAGATCCACGCCGTCGACGTGGCGGGCGGCGCGCTGGTGATCGGCGGCATCCTGCTCGGCCTGACCTCCGGCCGCGTGCGCCCCCGCGTCGCCCCGGACACCGAACTCCCCCCGCGCGAGGTGTCCAGCATCGGAACCGGCGCGGTGATCGACGGCCGGTCCTGAGGAGGGCGGCGGGGATCGCCGTTCGCGCTGGATAAGGTTGGTGCATGACGGTTGCGGTGCGTGTGATCCCCTGCCTCGATGTGGACGCGGGGCGGGTCGTGAAGGGGGTCAACTTCGTCGACCTGCGGGACGCGGGCGACCCCGTCGCGCTGGCCGCGGCATATGACGCCGCGGGGGCCGACGAGCTGACCTTTCTCGACGTCACCGCCTCCTCGGACGCCCGCGGCACGATGCTGGACGTGGTGCGACGCACGGCCGAGTCGGTCTTCATCCCGCTGACCGTGGGCGGCGGCGTGCGTTCGGTCGACGACGTCGATGTGCTGCTTCGGGCGGGGGCCGACAAGGTCGGGGTCAACACCGCGGCGATCAGCCGGCCGGCGCTGATCTCGGAGATCGCGCAGCGGTTCGGCAACCAGGTGCTGGTGCTGTCGCTGGATGTGCGGCGGTCGGCCGATCAGCCCAGCGGGTGGGAGGTCACCACCCACGGCGGCCGGCGCAGCGCGGGACTCGACGCGATCGAGTGGGCCCGGACCGTCGCGTCGCTGGGTGCGGGCGAGATCCTGCTGAACTCGATGGACGCGGACGGTACCAAGGCCGGCTTCGACATCGCGCTGATCGAGGCGGTGCGGGCCGTGGTGGACATCCCGGTGATCGCCAGCGGGGGAGCGGGCAAGGTGGAGCACTTCGCGCCGGCGGTGGCGGCGGGGGCGGACGCGGTGCTGGCCGCGAGCGTGTTCCACTTCGGAGACTTGACCGTCGGCGAGGTGAAGGACAGCCTGCGAGCGGCCGGCAACCCGGTTCGTTGAGAGCCGTACCGGAGACGGCAGTTGACTTTCAGCGACCGTCGGCCAGGCGGTGGCTGTATTCGCGCACGGCCGCCGCGTAGGTCTGCTCGTCCAGGATCCAGTCGGCGTCGCCCGGGAGCGCGGCGCGGTTCAGCTGCGCCTGCAACGTCATCACCGCCGACGACAGGCCGCTGAACGGACGCGTGCGCCACAACTGCTCGCCCGCCGGCGCGACCTCGACCAGATCGTCCTCGACGTTGAGCAGGCCCGCCCCGGCCAGCCGGCGCATCGACTCCTCGAGCTCGGCCCGGCTCGGCACGGTGTGGTGCAGGAAATCGGCGGCGGCGAGGACCTCGGCCAGGCTCGCCCCGGTGATCGGCAGGGCCGCGTCCATCGCGCGGTCGCGCTCGATGCGCTCGGCGATCACCGCGGACACGAAGATCCAAGCGTCGTTCCACTGCCAGGTCCCGGCCCCCATGCGGCAATGATGCCGTGCCACCGCCGACCCCGGAAGCAAATGTGTCCGGGTGATCACCAAGCTGTGTCCTGGTGGCACGGCAAAAGCGCACGAGCAGTGCAAAAAACACTAGTCCAAAACGGACGCCGCGGCCGGTTCCGGTTGCCGGACCGTGCACAGCGGGAGGAACAGGTGCACGAGCGGGCCGATCGCCAGCGCGTACGCCACCGTGCCGATGCCCACCGTGCCGCCGAGCAGGAATCCGATCCCCAGGACCGACAATTCGATCACCGTACGGACGAGCCGGATCGACAGCCGGGGAAAGCGGGCGGTGATGCCGGTCATCAGCCCGTCCCGTGGTCCGGGACCGAACCGGCTGCCGATGTAGAGGCCGGTGGCCAGCCCGTTCATCAGGATCCCCCCGACGAGATAGCCGACACGTGCCGGGATGGTGCCGCCGGCCGGCAACAGCGCGAGCGCGCCGTCCACCACGAAGCCGATGACCAGCAGGTTGGCGACCGTGCCGAAGCCGGGCCGCTGCCGCAGCGGGATCCAGAGCAGCAGGATCGGGATGCCCAGCAGGATCACCACCCAGCCGAAGCTGATCCCGGTGACCTCGGACAGGCCCTGGTGGAAGACGTCCCACGGGTTCAGCCCGAGAGCCGACTCGACCATGAACGCCATGCTGACCCCGTACAGCGCCAGCCCGACGAACAGCTGGACCGTCCGGCGGGTGAGACGACGATCTCCGTTGCCACTTATCCGCACGACTGCCACTCTGAAGGCCAATTATGCGAGGCTAAAGAGCCAATTTCGCGGAGGTGGATGTGACCACGACCGTACGAGGGGGCCAATTAGCCCGTCTGCTGGGTCAGTGGCACTCGCTGCCCGGCCGTCACCGGAGCCCGGACTACGCCGCTCTCGCTGGCGCGGTGCGCGGCCTGCTCGCCGACGGACGGCTGCCGCTCGGCGTGCGGATGCCGGCCGAGCGCGAACTCGCCGAGGCCCTCTCGATCAGCCGCACCACGGTCAGCGCGGCGTACCGGGCACTGCGGGAGACCGGCCACCTCACCAGCCGGCGCGGCGCGGGCAGCTGGACCACCCTGCCGACCGGTCATCGCGTCGCGACCTCGGGGCTGTGGGCCGCCGGCGACGACCAGGACGTGATCGACCTGGGCGTCGCGGCCTCCAAGGCACCGGTCGAGCTGGTCCCCGCGGCCCGGGCGGCCGCCGACGACCTGCCGCGCTATCTGGGCACGGCCGGCTACCACCCGGCCGGTCTCGACGAGCTGCGCGAGGCGGTCGCCGCGACGTACACCGCCCGCGGCGTCCCCACCTCACCGTCGCAGATCCTGATCACGGCCGGCACGCAGCAGGCCCTGGACCTGGTGGTACGCCTGTCCGTGCCGGCCGGTGCGCCGGTGCTGGTCGAGGCGCCCACCTATCCGAACGCGCTCGCCGCGCTCTCCGCCCGGCGCGCGCGGGTCCACACCCACGGCATCGACCCCGCGTTCGGCTGGGACGGGGAGATGCTGCTGGGCGCGTTGCGCCAGACCAGGCCCAGGCTTGCGTACGTGATTCCGGAGTTCCACAACCCCACCGGACATCTCATGGACGCGGGACTGCGCGAACGGCTCGTCGCCGCGGCGCACGCGGCCGGCACCGAGCTGGTGGTGGACGAGTCGTTCGTCGACCTGTCGCTCGACGCGCCGACGATGCCCCCGCCCGTCGCCCTGTTCGACCGGCATTCCCGGGTGGTGTCGATCGGCGGGATGAGCAAGGCCTACTGGGGTGGCTTGAGAATCGGCTGGGTACGGGCATCTGCCCCGCTGGTGCAGCGCCTGGCCGCGATCCGGGTGGGGGTCGACATGGCCAGCCCGGTCCTGGAGCAGCTCGTCGCCGTCCGTCTGCTGGCCCAGGCGCCGCAGATCGTGGCGGCGCGCCGCGCCCAGCTGCGCGCCCGCCGGGACGCGCTGGTCGCCGAGCTGCGCGCGCACCTGCCCGAGTGGAGTTTCACCGTGCCGTCCGGCGGCGTGATGCTGTGGGCCGAGCTGGACGGGCCGATCTCCAGCGCGCTGGCCCGGGCCGCCGAGGACGTCGGTGTGCGGCTGGCGCCCGGACCGCGGTTCGGCCTGGACGGCACCCTGGAGCGCTTCCTGCGCCTGCCCTTCACGCTTCCGGCGGATGACCTGGGCGAGGCCGTCCGCCGGATCGCCTCCGTGCGGCACGATCTGGACTTCGGGGCGCGTCCGGCGGCCTGGCGGACGCCGGCGGTCATCACCTGACTCAAGCGCCCTGAAAGAGACCCACCACGTTGCCGTCGCCATCGCGCAGGGTCGCGGTCAGATTGCCGCCGCCCACGTCCCTCGGTTCCCGCTCGACCGTCGCGCCCAGGCCGGTGAGCTGTGCGATCGTGGTGTTGATGTCGTCCACCTGGTAGTAGGTGACCGGGCCGCCGGCGAGATCACCGTTCGGGTCCAGGCCGATCTCCGGCGTCCCCTGCGGGCGGAACCCCACGTAGTACGGCGCCTCGGTGTACGGGTCGGTGCCGAGCAGCGCCTTGTACAGCGCGGTCGCGGCGGCGAGGTCTTTGACCGGAACGGTGATGGTGCGGATCGTCATCGTATTCTCCTCGTGTCACAGCGGGCCCTTGCGGTCCGTCAAACGCTATGACGGACCCCGGCGCAGGAGTGTGACGATGACCGAACAGAACCTGCTGGCAGCGAGGTTTTCCCAGGACAGGGCACATCTGCTGGTGGTGGCGCAGCGCATCCTCGGGTCGGCGCACGAGGCCGAGGACGCGGTGCAGGAGGCGTGGGTGCGCCTGAGCCGGGCCGACACCGCCGACGTGGCGAACCTGACCGGCTGGCTCACGACCGTGGTCTCCCGGGTGTGCCTGGACATGCTCCGGTCCCGCGCCGCCCGCCACGAGGCGCCGTCGTCCCTGCCACCCGACGTCCGGTCCGCCGCCGACCCGGAGCACGACGCGGTGATGGCCGATGCGATCGGCCCGGCGCTGCTGCTGGTCCTGGACACGCTGGGCCCCGCCGAACGCCTGGCGTTCGTGCTGCACGACATGTTCGCCGTGCCGTTCCCCGAGGTCGCCGAGATCGTCGGTTGTACCTCGGTGGCCGCGCGTCAGCTGGCCAGCCGGGCACGCCGCCGGGTCCAGGGGTCGCCCACGCCCGACGACGACGTGACCCGCCGCCGGCGTGTCGTCGATGCCTTCCTGGCCGCGTCCCGGGGTGGCGATTTCGCCGCGCTGCTGGCTCTGCTCGACCCGGACGTGGTGCTGCGTGCCGACGACGCCACGGTCAGCTCGGGCGCGACCCCCGCGGCCGGCGCCGACGCCGTGGCAAGGACCTTCTTCGGCCGGGCGCAGGGGGCGCGCCCCGCCTTGATCGACGGTGCCCCGGGCCTGGTCTGGATGCTGCGCGGCGAGCCGAAGGTCGTCTTCACCTTCACCATCCCCGAGGCCCGGGTGACCGAGATAGCCCTCATCTCGGAGCCGGCCACGCTGTCCGCCCTGGAGATCGACCTGCTCTGACCGCGTGGGGAGCCCCGCCAGGGCTCCCCACGCGGCCGGGCAGCGTCAGATCTGGGCCAGCGAACCCTCGTACATGCCGTCGATCTCCTTGGCGAAGTTCGCTTCCACGTTGCGCCGCTTGATCTTCATGGACGGGGTGATCTCGCCGGCCTCGATGCTGAGGTCGCGCGGGAGGATGGCGAACTTCTTCACCGTCTCCCAGCGGTTCAGCTTCTCGTTCAGCTCCTTCACGTGGCCCTCGATCATCGCGTACGTCTCCGGGGCCGCGGCCACCTCGGCGTAGGACTTGGCGGACAGGCCGTTGGCCGCGGCCCACGCCATGATCGCGTCTTCGTCGAGCGAGATCAGCATCGTGACGAAGTTGCGGGCCTGGCCGACCACCACCGCCTGCGACGTGTAGGGGCAGACCGCCTTGAACATGCCCTCGATCGCCGACGGCGCGATGTACTTGCCGCCCGACGTCTTGACCAGGTCCTTCTTGCGGTCGGTGATGCGCAGGAACCCGTCGGCGTCGAGCTCGCCGATGTCGCCGGTGCGCAGGAACCCGTCCTCGGTGAAGGCCTCGGCCGTCTCCTTCGGCAGGTCGTGGTAGCCGCGCATGATCGGCGCCCCGCGCAGCAGCACCTCGCCGTCGGCGTCGATCCTGCATTCCAGGTCGCCCAGCGGCAGGCCGACCGTGCCGATCTTCAGCCGGCCCAGCCGGTTCACGAAGTTGGCCGCGCTGCTCTCCGTCATGCCGTAGCCCTCCATGATCGGGAGGTTCGCGGCGGCGAAGAACTCGGCGATGTCGCGGCTGAGCGGCGCCGAGCCACTGACCAGCACCCGCAGCCGGCCGCCCAGGCGGGCCTGGAGCTTGGCGAAGACGAGCTTCTCGGCCACGGCGTACTTGAGTTTCAAGCCGGCCGGGACCGGCCGTCCGGCCTGCTGGAGGGCCACCTTCTGCTTGCCGGTGGCGACCGCCCAGTGGAAGATCTTGGCCTTGGCGCCGCCGCCGGACAGGGCCGTGGTGACGGTCTTGTTGTAAACCTTCTCGAAGATGCGCGGCGCGGCACACATCAGCGTCGGCCTGACCACCGAGAGCATGTCGACCAGCTTGTCGACGCGGCCGTCCACATATGTCGGGACGCCCACGTGGATGATGCCGCAGAGCAGCGTCTTGCCGAACGAGTGCGACAGCGGCAGCCACAGGTACTGCAGGTCGGTGGACTCGAACAGGCCCAGGCTCTCCTGCGCGACGCCCTCCCAGACCCACCCGCGGTGCAGCAGCTGCACGCCCTTGGGCCGTCCGGTGGTGCCGGAGGTGTAGATGAGGGTGGCGAGGTGGTCGGGGCCGATGCCCGCCACCACGTCCTCGATCAGGTCGGGCTTGGCGCGCAGGGCCGCGGCGCCGCGCTCCTCGAGGTCGGCCAGCGTGAGCTGGGAGGCGCCCGCGTCGGCCGGCCCGTCGATCAGGACGACATGGGTGACGCTGGTGTCCGCGCCGGAGATCTTCAAGGCCTGCCTCGCGTTCTCCGCGATCAGCACCTTGGAGCCGGAGTTCGCCACGATGTAGCTCGCGTCCTCCGGCTCGGTCGTCGGGTACACCGTGGTGGTGGCGGCGCCGGCGCAGTTGATGCCGAGGTCGGCCAGCACCCACTCGAACCGGGTGCCGGACAGGATCGCCACCCGGTCCTCCAGGCCGACGCCCAGCTCGATCAGGCCGGCCGCGATCGCCTTGGCCCGCTCGCCCACCTGAGCCCAGGTGTGCCAGACCATGGCGGTGTCGTCGGCGTTGGGCACCGCGAACGCCTGACCGTTCGGTGTCGCCGCCACACGCTTGAGGAACATGTCGGGGATCGACCGGTAGGGAACCTCGAGTGCCATCGGCGCCACCTTCATTGCTGGTCGGGGGATGTGACAACGGTGTTACCGCAGAGTAGAGAACTCGGGAGTCCAGGGCCAGGCTCAACGTGACTCGAAGTCTATCCAGCGGTCAGGTCCGGGCCGCGCCTTCCAGCGGGCGCATGGTGCGAATACCCGCGGCCAGCGTCGCCGTCAGGGCCGCCACCGTGACGGCCGCGGCGAACAACAGGACGGTCGCCGGGCTGCCCCAGGTGGTCACGAAGACGCCGGCGAGCAGGGGCGCGGCGGCCGCGGCCGACATCGCGGCCAGGAAGATCACGCTGAGCACCCGGCCCTGGAGGCGGTCCGGGGTGATGGCGGCCTGGTAGCCGAAGAGCGCCGCGTTGCACGACGGGCCGAGGAAAACGGCCAGAGCGACCGGTACGGCGGCGGCCAGCGTCGAGGTGAGCAAGGCGCTCAGGGCCAGTACGGCGGTGGCCGCCCAGCAGATCGACCGGATCAACTGCGCGAACGGCAGCCAGCGCTGCAGCAGCGGCGCGGCGAACGCCCCGGCCAGCCCGCCGGCCCCGATGATCGTCTCGGTGAGGCCGATGACGCCCGGCTCGACCCCGTGTTCCTGGAGGGTCAGGATGATCGTGAAGGTGGTGCCGGTGAGCGCGAAGTTCAGCGGTGCGGCGATCACCACGACCGCGCGCAGGAACGGGTTGGTGAAGACGAACCGCAAGCCCTCGGCGAGCGCGGCGGCGGATCCGGCGGGTGGCTCGTCCCGGTCGGCCTGCAACGGCTTGCGGATCAGCGCGACCCCGGCCAGGGAGGCCAGATAGGACAGGGTGTTGCCGAGGAACGGCAGCGCGGGACCGATCCCGAAGAGCAGGCCGCCCAGCGGTGGGCCGGACAGGCTGGTGCCGTAGCTGCGCGCCTCGTTGCGGGCCACGGCGTCGGGCAGCTGCCGGGCGGGCACGATGCTGCGCAGGGCCGCGTGCTCGGTGGTGTTGAACAGCGAACCGCACGCCGCGTCGATCACCGCCACCACGATGATCAGCGGCAGGCCGGCATGCCGGGTGGCGACCGCGACGGTCAGCAGCGCGAACGCGAGCAGCCGGACGACGTCGCAGGTCAGCATCGTGCGGCGGCGGTTGACCCGGTCGGCCAGCACGCCGGACGGCAGGCGGGCGACGACCTTGGCGACCTGGGCCGCGGTGCCGACCGCGCCGGCCTGCACCGCCGAACCGGTCACCTCGAGCACCAGCAGCGGGACGGCGAGCTGGGCGACCGTACCGCCCAGGTCGGACAGCGACTGGCTGCTCCACAGCAGATTGAACTCGCGGTTGCGCCAGAGGCTGGTCACGCGTGAGCTCCCCGCGTCACGTTCGGCCACGCCTTGGTCACCTAACGCAGGATATGTAATGCATGCGAGGGCTGCGCTTCGACTGACGTCGATCCGGCGCCGGGCGGCCGGCCGTTCCGAAATAATGAGGTGTGGACCTGGTCTTCCGTCTCGACGGCAGCAGCGAGAAAACGGTGCTCGTGTACCGGGCGCTGCGCGAGGCCATCGTGGACGGGCGGCTGCCGGCCGGGGAGAAGCTGCCGCCCACCCGGGTGCTCGCGGCGGATCTCGGAGTGGCCCGGGGAAGCGTGTCGACCGCGTACGAACGGCTGGTCGCGGAGGGCTATCTGATCGCGCGGGTCGGGTCCGGGACGTTCGTCGCGCAGATCGCCACCGAGCGTGGGCGGCCGGCGAGGACGGGCGTCGATCCGCTGCGCCCGCGAGCGGACTGGACGCTGGTGCCGATGCCGACCAGCGCGGACCGGCCGGTGCCGCGCTACGACTTCCGGCCGGGCATACCGGACGCCGGGCTGTTCCCGTTCGACGCCTGGCGACGGCTGGTGTCCGCCGAGCTCAGGCTGCGGGCCAACAGTCCGGGCACGTACGCCGGGCCGGCCGGCCACCCCGCCTTGCGAGCCGCGGTCGCCCGCTACCTGGGCGTGGCCCGGGGGATCAAGGTGGGCGCCGGTGACGTGGTGGTGACCAACGGGACGCAGCACGCGCTCGACCTGATCGGCCGGGTGCTGCTCACGCCGGGTGACATCGTGGCGGTCGAGGATCCCGGCTATCCGCCGGCGCGGCGGCTGTTCGAGGCGCTCGGCTGCCGGGTCGTCGGCGTGCCGGTGGACGAGGAGGGGCTGCGGGTCACGCGGCTGCCGGACAGGGCCCGGCTGGTGTACGCGACTCCGTCGCACCAGTTCCCGCTGGGCTGGGCCATGTCTCTGGGCCGTCGGCGCGAGCTGCTGGAGTGGGCGCGGGGCCGGCCCGCCGCCATCGTCGAGGACGACTACGACAGCGAGTTCCGGTTCTCCGCGCGTCCGCTGGAGCCGCTGGTCAGCCTGGACTCGAGCGGCCGCGTGCTCTACGTCGGCACGTTCTCCAAGAGCATGCTGCCCACGATCCGGACCGGGTTCGTCCTGGTGCCGCCCGGCCTGCGCGACGCGGTGGTGGCCGCCCGGCAGGTGGGCGACGGGTACGGGCAGATGGCGCTGCAGGCCGCGCTGGCCCGCTTCATCGACGAGGGGCAGCTGGCGCGGCACGTCCGCAAGGCCGGCAAGGCATACGCCCGACGACAGGTCCGGATCTGCCGGGCGCTGCGCGCGTTGCCCGCGCTCGACATCGTGCCGTCGCAGGCCGGCCTGCACGTCACCGCCCTGACCCGGGCCGACTCGACCCCCGTCGTCACCGAGGCGGCCCGGGCCGGACTGGTCCTCGACGACCTGCGCGACTACTCCACGACGCAGGCCGGCTTCGTGTTCGGGTTCGGCGCGATCGACCCCGAGCTGATCGACGAGGGGATGGCCCTCTTCGCCGCGATCCTGGCCCGCCACGCCTGATAGCCGACCGCCCCGCCGGCGATCACGAGGCTGAGCAGTGCCGGCAGCCCGGTCAGCCAGAGCAGCCCGAGCACCGCCGCGAACGCGATGCCCGCGACGACCCGGGCCCGCCCCTTCGGCAGCAAGCGGAGCGCCGCCGCGGTCCCGAGCACGTACACCAGCGTGAAGCACCCGGTCACCAGCAGCATCGTGGTCTGCAGCCGGAACGGCAGGGTGACCGCCAGCGCCGCGCCCACCGCCGCGAAGATCAGCGACCGCCGCGGCGTGCCGGCCAGCCATCGGGGCAGCGCGTCGTTGCCGGCCAGCGCCGCCCCCAGCTGCGACGCCCCCGCGAAGTACGCGTTGATCGCCCCGAGCGTGAGCAGCACGGCGACGATCGCGGTGAGCAGCCGCACCGGCCCGCCGGTGCCGATCGCCAGCAGGTCGGCCAGCGGCGCCGGGCTGGTGCCCAGCGCCGGTCCGAGCACGAGCACGCTGGTCGCGGCCACCGCCAGGTACAGCCCGCCGACCACGACGACCGCGATCGCCGTGGCCCGGGGCACGTCGCGGCGCGGGTTGCGGTACGAGGCGGACAACGGCGAGATCGCCTCCCAGCCGGCGAACCCCCAGACGAGGACCGCGGCGGCCGCCCCGATCCCGGTCCAGCCGCCCGGCGCGAACGGGCGGAGGTTGGCCCACCGGGCGTGCGGCAGCGCGATCACCACCGTGACCAGCAGCAGGGCCACCAGCACCGAGGTGAGCACGAGCTGGACCCGGCCGGAGACGCGCAGGCCGAACCAGTTCATCACGAACACCGCGGCGACCATCCCGAAGAACGTGATCAGCACGGTGGCGCGGCCGCCGCCGACGACCGAGGCCACGTAGTTGCCGGCGAAGGCGGCCGCGGCCGGGGCGCCGAGCGGTACGGCGAAGAAGAAGCACCAGCCGACCGCGGCCGCGGCGCGCGGCCCGAACGCGAGGCGGACGTAGGTGGAGACGCCGCCGCCGTCCGGGTGCCGCGCGCCGAGCGCCGCGAACGTCCAGGCCAGCGGCGCCGACAGGACGATCAGCGCGAGCCAGGCGACCAGCGAGGCGGGACCGGCGACGTCGGCGGCCAGGGCCGGCATGGACAGCACGCCGGTGCCGAGGACGGCGCCCACGGCGAGCGCGGTTCCCTGTCCCACGGAAAGCTTCATGTGCTCACCGTAAGATCACCATTGGCCCGACGTCTGGACCAATTCCGCCATGCTTGATTGGGCCAATACCTGCCCGGCGGCCGGGGCGCGGGCGCCGGAGCGGGATGAGGGGCGCGGGCGCGGCGGCCGCGGGCGTCGGCTCAAAGGCCGAGCCGGGCCTCGCGCAGCTTTCGGACCGACGTTTCGGGACCGGTGAGCTCCACGTCGGCGGCCCGCTGCCGGCCGGACGCGAACAGCGTCAGCTCGCCGGGCGCGCCCGACAGCGTCACCTGCGGGTCATCCCCGACGGCGAACTGCCCGAACCCGTCCGAGCGGACGATCACCGGCACGCCGGCCCGCCGCAACGAGAGCCTTCCGGTGATCCTGAGGGTCCGCCACAGCGCCTCCTGCTGGCCGGGCGCCAGCGACCGCGCCGACCACCCCGGCACACCCCGCCGCGCGTCCTCGTGATGGATGAAGAACTCGCCCGCGTTGGTCAGCTCGTCCACCAGAGGATTGCTGACCGGGCTCCACACCGGCGGCGTACGCAGCTCCCGGAGGATCTCCGGATAGGGCCGTGCCGCCTTCGCCAGCCGTACCGCCTCGCCGTGCCCGCGCAGCGGCGCGATGATGTTCCCGGCCGCCGCGTCCGGCCGTCTCTCCCGCACCACCAGGTGGGCGGCGAGGTCGCGAGTGGTCCATCCCTCGCACAGCGTCGGGACGTCCGGGCCGAGTTTTTCCAGCAGATCCGCGAGGAGCCGGCGCTCGAGCTTCGCAAAGGCGGTCACGACGTGATGGTAGACACATTGTCTCGAGTGTGAACGGCGGCGCGGGTTCGGCAGGATGGATCGGTAAGGCCGGATACGTCGGCGAACCATTACCAGTCAGGTAGGACATTGGGCAGCAGGGCCGGCCGGGATGTGCTGGGACGGGGACTGTGGGTGCTCGGGCAGGCGATCCGGAAGGAGCCACGCCTGTTCACCATCGGTGTGATCGGCAGCAGCCTCTTCGGGCTGCTGATCATCGCGAATTCGTACGTGGTGGGCTGGGTCGTCGGGCACGTCGTGGTGCCCGCGTTCTCCACCGGCAAGGCCGGGATGGGCGAGCTGGGGCTGATCGCCGCGGTGTTCCTCGGGATCAGCGTGCTGCGGGTGGGCAGCATCTTCGGCCGCCGTCTCGGCGCGGGCTTCATGCAGTTCCGGCTGCAGGCGCGCTACCGGCGCGCGGTCACCCGGCGCTACCTGTCGCTGCCGCCGTCCTGGCATCAGACGCACGCCACCGGCACGCTGCTGTCGAACGCGAACTCCGACGTCGAGGCCGCCTTCGTGCCGATCGCGCCACTGCCGTTCGCGGTCGGCACCATCGTGATGATCATCGGCGCGGTGATCGCGCTGTTCCTCACCGACTGGGTGCTCGCGCTGGTCGGCGTCGCGCTGTTCCCGACGCTGTTCGGCCTGAACGTCATCTACTCCCGGTACATGTCGCCGCGCCAGATCCGCGCGCAGCAGATGCGCGCCAAGGTCAGCGCGGTCGCGCACGAGAGCTTCGACGGCGCGCTGGTGGTCAAGACCATGGGCCGCGAGGAGGACGAGTCGCGCCGGTTCGCGGTGTTCGTGGCCGAGCTGCGTGACTCGCTGATCTCGGTGGGCCGGCTGCGCGGCCTGTTCGACCCGGTGATGGACGCCCTGCCCAGCGCCGGGACGCTCGCGGTGCTGCTGCTCGGTGCCTGGCGGTTGCAGTCCGGCGCGGTCAGCGTGGCCGAGCTGGTCACCGTGTCGTTCCTGTTCACCGTGCTGGCGTTCCCGGTGCGCGCGATCGGCTGGGTGGTCGCCGAGCTGCCGCGCAGCGTCGCCGGCTGGGACCGGGTGCAGGCGGTGCTGTCCGCCGACGGTGACCTCTCCTACGGTTCGGCCACCCTGCGACCGACGGGACCGGCGGCCCTGCGGTTCGAGGGCGTCGATTTCGCGTACGGCGACGGCCCTCTCGTGCTCAACGACGTCACCTTCGACGTGCCGCCGGGCAAGACCGTCGCCCTGGTCGGCGCGACCGGCTCGGGCAAGTCGACCATCGCCGCGCTGGCGGTCCGGCTGCTCGACCCGGTCGACGGCCGGATCTCGCTCGACGGGGTGGACCTGCCCGACCTGACCCTGGCGTCGCTGTCCGGCACGGCCGCGCTGGTCCCGCAGATCCCGTTCGTCTTCGACGACACCGTGCGCGGCAACGTGACCCTGGACCGCGACGGCATCGACGACGACGCCGCCTGGCAGGCGCTGCGGCTCGCGCAGGCGGACAGCTTCGTCGGCAGGCTGCCGGAGAAGCTGGACACCGCGGTCGGCGAGCGCGGCACCTCGTTGTCCGGCGGCCAGCGGCAGCGGATCACGCTGGCCCGCGCGCTGGCCGGCCGGCCGAGGCTGCTGGTGCTCGACGACGCGACCAGCGCGGTGGACCCGCGGGTGGAGGCGGCGATCCTGGCGTCGCTGCGCAAGCGGGACGCGGGCGCGTCGATCCTGGTGGTGGCGTACCGCCGGGCGACGATCGTGCTCGCCGACGAGGTCGTCTACCTGGAGCAGGGCAAGGTGGTCGCGACCGGAACCCACGCCGATCTCCTGGAGACGCATCCGGGATACGTCGATCTGGTCACGGCGTACGAGAAGGCAGAAGCGGAACGGGCGGAGGCAGCGTGAGCACCGCTGAAGGCACGCTGGCGACGGTACGGCGTGGGCTGCGGCTCTCCCCGGAGCTGCGGCCCGGCATGGCCGGCACGATCGCCCTCGCGGTCGTGCAGATGGCCGGCCGGGTGGCGGTGCCGATCGCCGTCCAGCAGGGCATCGACCACGGCATCCGTGGTGCCGGCGGCCCCGACCTCGGCTTCGTGGTCAAGGTCGTGGCGATCACCTTCGCCGCCCTGATGATCTCCACGGCGGCCGGTTACCTGATGACCCGCCGGCTGTTCACGGTCAGCGAGACCGCGCTCGGCGCCCTGCGGTCGCGCACGTTCCGGCACATCCACGACCTGTCGATGCTGCACCAGCAGTCCGAGCGGCGCGGCTCGATGGTGTCCCGGGTGACCAGCGACATCGACCAGATCTCGATGTTCCTGCAGTTCGGTGGCGTGCAGATGCTGCTCGCCTCGGGCCAGCTGATCGTGTCCACCCTGGTCATGTTCTTCTACTCGTGGCAGCTCGCGCTCGTGGTGCTGCTCGCCTTCGGGCCGTCCGTCGCGGTGATCCGGCTCTTCCAGAAGCGCCTGGCCGCCGCCTACCGCGCGGTGCGCGAGCGGACCGGCGTGATGCTGGGCGCGGTCGCCGAGAGCGTCGTGGGTGCCATGGTCATTCGTGCGTACGGCGTGGGCGGCCGCACCGAGCGCCGGCTCGACACCGCGATCGAGCGGCTGCGGCTCGGCCAGCAGCGGGCCCTGCGCACCAGCGTGACCAGCTTCTCCTCGGGCGAGATCGGGGCCGGCCTGGCGCTGGCCGCGGTGGTCGTGATCGGCGTGCTGCTCGGCGTCGACGGCAGCCTGACCGTGGGCGAGCTGACCGCGTTCCTGTTCCTGGTCACGCTCTTCATCCAGCCGGTGCAGATCGCCACCGACATGCTGAACGAGGCGCAGAACGCGGTGGCCGGCTGGCGGCGGGTGCTCGACGTGCTCGACCTGGAGCCGGACGTGGCCGACCCGGACGACATCGGCGTGGATCTTCCGCCGGGGCCGCTGTCGGTGCGCTTCGCCGACGTGTCGTTCCGCTACCCGGGGGGCCCGATCGTGCTCGCCGACGTGGACCTGGAGATCCCCGCCCGTACGAAGATCGCCGTCGTGGGGGAGACCGGCAGTGGCAAGACGACGTTCGCGAAGCTGCTGACCCGCCTGATGGACCCGGCCGAGGGGCAGGTGCTGCTGTCCGGGACGCCGCTGGAGTCGGTGCGGTTCTCGTCGCTGCGCTCGCGCGTCGTGATGGTCCCGCAGGACGGGTTCCTGTTCGACGCGACGGTGGCGGAGAACATCCGGTTCGCGGCGCCCGCGCTGACCGACGCCCAGCTCCGGGACGCGTTCGCCGAGCTGGGACTGTCCGACTGGGTGGCCGGGCTGCCGAACGGGTTGGACACGGCGGTGGGCGAGCGTGGTGAGGCGCTCAGCGTCGGGGAACGGCAGCTGGTCGCGCTGGTCCGGGCGTACGTGGCCGATCCTGATCTGCTGGTGCTGGACGAGGCCACCAGCGCTGTGGACCCGGCGACCGAGGTGCGGTTGCAGCGGGCGCTGGACACGGTGACCCGGGGCCGGACGACCGTGGCGATCGCCCACCGGCTGTCCACCGCGCAGTCCGCCGACGAGGTGATCGTGGTGGACGCGGGCCGCGTCGTGCAACGCGGCCCGCACTCCGGCCTGGTGTCTCAGGAGGGCTCGATCTACGCCAAGCTGTATGCCAGCTGGCTGGAGCAGACTCGCTGATCAGCGAGCGTAGAACTCGACCACCAGCTGCTCGTCGCAGAGCACCGGGATCTCCGAGCGCTGCGGCACGCGCACCAGGGTGGTGCGCAGCTCCTCGACGGCGGTCGACAGGTACGGCGCGGTCGGGCCGTCGAGGTGGGTGCCGGTCGCGGCGATCTGGAAAGGGGTCTTGTCCCTGCTCTTCTCCCGCACCTGCACCACCTGGCCCGGCTTGAGCTGGTAGCCGGGGCGGTCGACCTTCTTGCCGTCCACCGCGAAGTGGCCGTGCACCACCAGCTGACGCGCCTGGTAGATGGTGCGGGCCAGGCCGGCCCGGTGCACCACCGCGTCCAGCCGGCGCTCGAGCAGGCTGACCATGTTCTCGCCGGTCTTGCCCTCGCCGCGGTGGGCGTTGTCGTACGCCTGGCGCATCTGCGCCTCGCTGATGTTGTACTGGTGGCGCAGCCGCTGCTTCTCCAGCAACCGCACCTGGTAGTCCGAGCTCTTGCGCCGCGCGCGGCCGTGCACACCGGGCGGGAACGGCCGCCTCTCGAAGTACTTCACGGTCTTGGGCGTGAGAGGGATGCCGAGAGCGCGGGACAGCTTGGCCTTGGGACGGGAATTGTTCACGAAGTCTCCGAGAGTCGAGTGCTTGAGGCCGGTGCCGGTCTTTTGAGAAGGCCGGACGTTACGTTAGCCTCACCTTACTTAGGCAAGCCTAACCGGTTCCCGGAGGTCTCACCATGCAGCCCACCCCCGCCGAGGTCGCGCGCACGCTCGCCGCCGGCCATCTCCCCGCGGTGGCGCACGTCGCCTGCGGTCCCGGCCCGCTTCCCGTGCGGCACGTCACCGACGCGAACGGGCAGGTGCTGCTGCTCTCGCCGAGGGACGGCACCCTCGCCACCGCGCTGCGCCCCCAGCCCGGCACCGACGACACGGCGATGGTGCTGGACATCTCCGACGTGCCGCCGATGGCCGGCTCGCCCTCCCTGGGCCGCGTCTGGGTCTCCGGCTGGGCCACGCTCCTCGAGGGCGACCAGCAGCGGCAGGCCGCGCTCGACTACGCCGGCATCGACGCGTCCGGCGATCTGCTCGACGTCGGCGCCGGGCAGGTGCTGCACCGGATGAACGTGGCCGAGGTGCGCTACGAGAGGCACGAGAACCTGATCGACATCGACCCGGACGCCTTCTGCGCGGCCGGCCCCGACCCGCTGCGGCACATCGAGTTCGACCTCATCGCCGACCTGGTGGATCACCATGAGGCCGAGATGAGTGCTTACGTACGGCGTCAGCTGGGCTCCAGGTTCCAGCCGGAGGCCGAGCCGCGGGTCGTCCGGATGGACCGTTACGGCCTGCTGGTGCGCCTCGACGACCGGCTGGCCCGGCTGGCCTTCCCGCGCCCGGTGACCGACCGGCACGACCTGGCGCACCTGCTGCACCCGGTGCTCTGCGCGCGCTGCGGAGGTTAGAAGACCCCGGGCAGCGGGTCGCTGAGGAAACGCTGCACGTTCGGTCCGATCGCGGCGACCAGCAGCTCCGGGTCGGCGCTCGCCATCGGCTCGATCTTCAGCACGTACCGCGTCACCATCATCCCGGCGATCTGCGTCGCGACCAGGGCCGACCGCGTCGGACCCTCGGCCGGGTCGGTGACCAGCTCGCCGATCGCCCGGCGCAGGATCTGGGTGACCACGAACTCGCGCAGCAGCCGCGCGGTCCACTCGTTGCTCAGCGCCGACCGGAAGACCGCCACCGCCGCCGTGCCCGCGGGCGAGTCCCAGACGCTCAGCGCCATCCGCACCAGCCGCTCGCCGGCCTGCTCGCGCGGCCCCTGCAGAGCCTGGGGGATCAGCTCGCCCGGATTGATCGGCGAGTTCATCGTGGCCAGGAAGAGCTTCTCCTTGGTGCCGAAATAGTGGTGCACCAGCGCCGGATCGACGTCGGCGGCGGACGCGATCGCGCGGATCGACGCCTTGTCGTAGCCCTTCTCGGCGAACTGGTCGCGGGCGGCCTCCAGGATCGACTGCCGGGTGTCCTGATTGCCCGGGCGCCGCCCGCTCCTGCGTACCAAGAAGGCTCCTAGGGTGTGCGCCGCCGCAGGGTCGCGGCGGCCAGGACCAGGGCGATGACCGCGGCCCCCGTGACGACGATCAGATCACGCCACATGGTCGTGGTCGGGTCGGCGAAGCGGCCGATCTGGATCAGCGCGTCCACCGCGTAGGTCAGGGGCAGGGCGTCGCTGATGCCCTCGAGCCAGCCCGCCATCTGAGCGCGCGGGACGAACAGCCCGCAGAGCAGCACCTGCGGGACGACCACCACCGGTAGGAACTGTACGGCCTGGAACTCGGTGCGGGCGAAGGCGCTGCAGAGCAGGCCCAGCGCCACCCCGAGCACCGCGTTGACCACGGCGATGACCACCACCAGCCCGGCGTTGCCGGTGGTGTCCAGGCCGAGGATCCAGTACGCCGCGGCGGTCGCGACCGCCCCCTGGACGGCGGCGGCGAGGCCGAACGCCAATCCGTAGCCGAACAGCAGGTCCAGCTTGCCCAGCGGCGTGGTGAGCAGGCGTTCCAGCGTGCCGGTGGTGCGCTCGCGCAACATCGCGATGCTGGTCACCAGGAACATGATCACGAACGGGAAGATCCCCAGCATGATCAGCGCGATCCGGTCGAAGGTGCCGCCCGACCCGTCGTACATGAAATACAGCAATGCCAGGAGCAGGGCGGGAACAACGACGAGCAGAGCGACCGTACGGCGGTCGTGGCGCAACTGGCGCAGAATGCGCCCGCACGTGGCGAACGTGATCCGCGGACTCATGCCGGCACCTTCTCTTCCTGATTCCTGATCAACCGGAGGAAAGCCTCTTCCAGGTCGTCCGTGCCCGCGGCGGCCCGGATCGCGGCCGGGCTGTCGTCGCCGATCAGCCGGCCCTCGCGGATCAGCAGCAGGCGGTCGCAGCGTCCGGCCTCGTCCATCACGTGGCTGGACACCAGCAGCGTCGTGCCCTGCGCGGCGAGGGCGTGGAACTTGGCCCACAGGTCCGCCCGCAGCACCGGGTCCTGTCCCACGGTCGGCTCGTCGAGCACCAGCAGACGCGGGGTGCCGATCATCGCGCAGGCCAGCGAGGCGCGGCTGCGCTGCCCGCCGGAGAGGTTCCCGACGAGCTGGCCGGCGGCTTCCCTCAGGCCGACGTCGTCGACGGCGGCGTCGGCCGCCTGCGCCCCCAGCCCGTAGAGCGACGCGAAGTAGCGGGCGTTCTCCCTGACCGAGAGGTCCGCGTAGACGCTCGGCGCCTGAGTCACATATCCCACCTGGCGCCGCAGCTGCGTCGACCCGGCCGGCCGGCCCAGCACGATGACCGTGCCCGACTTGACGATCTGCACGCCGACGACGGCCCGGATCAGCGTGGTCTTGCCACTGCCGCTGGGCCCGAGCAGCCCCGTGACGCTGCCCTGCGGGACCGTGCAGCCGATGCCGTGCAGCACCCGCCGCCGCCCGCGTTCCACGACGAGGTCGCGGACCTCGATCGCGTTGTCCATGATCCCTCCAATTCATCACCTGTTGAACTCAACGCTAGATGAATTAATGGGCTGAGGGAATCCTCGATTTCATCACTCGGTGAATTACTCGAACCGGGCAGGGAAACGCCGGACGGGCGCCGCATCGCGGCGCCCGTCCGGCGCTGGTGGTTGCCGACCCCGTCAGAGGGCCAGGATGCGGTCCAGGAACTCTCGGTAGCCGCGCATCGCCATGCGCATGCTCTCGGTGTCCGGGGTGGCCGTGCCGCGCAACGGGTCCAGTTCGTCGCGCTCGGCCAGCAGGGCTTCGGTGAGCTCGTTCACCGCGTCGGTGAGCAGGTCGTGCGCCCGGGTCAGGGCGGTCACCGGGTCGTCGACGAACTCGGCCTTCACCTCGTGCCAGGCGGCGCGGAAGTGTTCGGTCGCCTCGTCGTCCCAGAACGAGATCTGCCCCTCGGCCACGTCCCCCGGCCGCAGCGGGCTGTCGTCACCGAGATCGTCGTCCGGGTCCGGGGCGGCGCGGCGGCCGCGGCGGGCCGGCTCGGCGTCCTCGAGGCTGGCGGAGCGGCGCGGGGCCGGCGTGCGCGGGCTGCTCTCGTCGTCCGCCGTCTTCTCGCCGGTGGCCGGCGTGGCGGTCAGCGGCGCCGAGGCCGGGACCGGCACGGCAACCCCGCCGCGCGGCGCCGGAACGCCGGAGACCGGCCCCGTCGTGGGGTCGGGAAGCCCCGGCACGTAGGACGGCGGCTGCCCGTAGGTGCTTCCCGACACCGGCGCGGACGCCCCCGCCCCGAGCAACGACCCGCCGGCGCGGGAGTTGAGGTCTGCGCCCGGCAGGTGGCCCGGGTCGGAGCCGTCGGCCCGCGCCGAACCCGAGGCCGCGCAGGCGGCGGTGGACGA
>NZ_CAKUCL010000074.1 GCF_934643405.1 uncultured Actinoplanes sp. | reverse complement strand
GTTCACGGCGAGCGGTTTCCACTGGGGCGGGGGTTGGACGAGCCTGAAGGACTACATGCATTTCAGCCCCAGCAACAAGTGACGTGCCTTCGGCAACGACGGGAACGGGGGTGCGCCGGCCGGCGCACCCCCGTTCCCGTCGGGCTCCGAGGCTCAGTTCTGATTGCTCCGGCCGCTCGGCCCGTAGATCGACAGTGCCGCCAGCAGCAGCAGCACGATTCCTCCGACGATGCGGAAGGTGCGGTCGAGGGTCGTGCGCTGCTCCGAATCGAACAACGGCACCACGACGACCACGGTGAGCAGCACGAAGACGATCGCCATGCCGATGCGGATCCGGCGTTCCGACCTGTTGACTGTCATGACCCGATCACTCCCTGATCAGCAGCTTTCGATCGCACTGAGAATCGCCTCCGGCGTGGCGACCACGGACAACAGGAAGCCGCCCGCCGTCAACCCGGAGGCGAGTGTGGAAACCGCCGTGGCCGTCGCCAGACCGAGCAGGAAGTACGTGCTGATTCCCAAGGCGGCGACCGCAACGCCGGCCAGGAACCACGCCTCGGCGCAGCTGACCCGGCCGGTAGGATCAATGTAGTTCACCGGGTTGCATGCCGCGTAAGCGTACCGGTTGCCTTTCGACGGGTCTCCGATCACGTTGAGTGAATCCTGCTGGGTGAAGGCGCCTCCCGCGGTGAGACGCGGGGTTGGCATGAACCGTTGGCCGAACTTCGTCATGCCGACGGTCGTGCTGTGGCCGCAGGAGGTGGTGGCCATCTTGGCCGGCGGCTTGCCCGCTGCGAGCGTCCCGCTGGAGGTGTCCGGCACGAACACGCCGCCGGCGTATCCGATCGGGTTGCCGTCGGCCACGTCGTCGTACGGCGCGGCGGTATTCTCCTGGCCGTCCAAGCCGTAGCCGTACGTGGTGCGCAGCGTGCCGCTCTGATCGACCAGCGCGATCGGGCTGCCCAGGTCGTCCAGCACGTAGGCGTAGTCGGTGCCGCTGTGCCGGAAGCCGATCGGGCCGCCGGTGGCGTCCGACTCGATCTGGTACGTGCCGGAGTATCCGTCGGTGAACGACTGCAGCTGCGGAAGGCCGTACTGGTTGGGCCGGCCATAGACGTACTGGCGCCACCCGTTGCCTTCGTTGACCATTTCGGTCTGATCCGGCCCGAGATACTGGTACCTGGTCCAGGCCGCGGTGGACTTGTCCCGCATGCCGGTCGTCTGCCCGGCCGCGTTGTACTGCAGGTACGTTCCCCGGATCTCCTTGGTTCCACTGGGGAAGAGGGTGACCTCCCGCTCGCCGAGGACGGTGGCGTTGCCGGCCGCGTCGTAGGCGAATTTCGCGCCCGGCGACTCACTGGACGCGGTGACCTGATTGCCGGAGTTGTAGGTGAACGGATAGTTGCCGCTGGAGGCGCCGTCGGCGTATCGGAGACGGTTGCCCCGCGCGTCGTACCCGATGCTGTAGTTGCAGCCGTTCACATTGGTCGCGGCGGTCAGCCGGTTGCTCTTGTCGTAGGTGTACTGGGTGAGCGTGCCGGTGGCGTTGTCGGTGCGCCACTGCCGCAACCCGGTGTCCGCCGAGGTGGCCGTGTTGCATGGCTGGCCCGACGTGTACTTGCTGTAGCAAAGGCTGACGTCGTAGACGATTTTGGACGGATCGCTGGCGCGGGCTGCCGTGATCCGCCTGATCCGCCCCGACTTGTCGAACGTCGTGGTACTGCGCATCGCCCACGTCGTGCGGTCCGCGTTGGGGTTGAACCAGGTGGTGACGCGCCGGCCGTCCTTGTCGTAGCCGAAGTCGTAACGAAGCCCGCCGGCGGTGGTCAGCCGGGTCTGCAGGTTCCGGGCGTCGTACTCGTAGCTGCTGGTGCCCCGGGCATCGGTCAGCTTCGTGAGGTTGCCGACCGGGTCGTACTGATAGGTCAGCGTCCCGCCGCCGGAGGTGGCGTTGCGCGAGACCAGCCGGTTGAGTTTGTCGTACCCGTAGGTCGTGGTGGCGGTCGCGTCGACACGCGTTCTGACATTTCCGGAGCCGTCGTAGGTGTAGTCCACCGCGCGGGTGCCGTCGCTGTAGGAGATCTTGCTGATCCGGTCGTTGCCGTCATAGGTGTAGGTGGTGATCCGGCCGGCGCCGTCGTCGGAGGTCTTGATCCGGCCGTACGCGTCGTAGGTGAACTTGCGTGCCCTGAGGCTGTTGCCGGTGGGCGGGGTGATCGTGGTCAGCTGCTTGTCGGTCACACCGTCGCCATCGGTGTCACCGGTGTACGCGTAGGTCGTGGCGTTGGTGCCGTTGCCGGGATCGGTCGCGGACTTCACGGTGCCGTCAGTGTTGTAGTCGACTTTGGACTCGGCGGCGGCGGCGTCCTTGGCGGACGTGCGGTTGCCTGTGCCGTTGTAGACGAAGAGGCTGGCGTTGCCTTGGGTGTCGGAGCCTGAGGACGGCTGCCAGGCGGCGGTCGGGTTGCTGCTGGTGTTGGCGTTGGCGTAGGCGACCGAGACGGCAGCGCCGGTGGCGGAGGCGCTGCGGGTCAGCGACTGGCCGGAGTTCGCGCCGTACGTGTTGGTGGTCGTGCCGCCTTCTCCGTTGGTGGCGGTGGCCACGTCATAGAAGGGCGTGTAGGACGTTGAACGCGTGTTGCCGGCCGCGTCGACCACCTTGGTGACGTGCTCGTCGGCGTCGACCGTGTACGTCGTGTTCGGCACCGAGGTCACCGGCGTGGACAGATCGGTGTTCGCGTCGGCGACCCTCGT
The DNA here is from genome assembly GCF_934643405.1 of uncultured Actinoplanes sp. Classification (GTDB taxonomy): domain Bacteria; phylum Actinomycetota; class Actinomycetes; order Mycobacteriales; family Micromonosporaceae; genus Actinoplanes. Next base: position 24,994 of record NZ_CAKUCL010000074.1, on the reverse strand, counting down.
CTCGGTCGCCGACGTGTAGGCGAGTCGCGTGGTGGCGCCCTTTCCGGTGGCGGTGTCCGTCACCCGGGTCAGCGACGTCACCCGGTGCTGGCCGTCGTAGGTGACCGTGGTGCGGTTGCCGTTCGGCTCGACGATCGCGGTGAGGTTGCGACTGGAGTCGTACTCCCAACGGGTCACGCCGCCGATGGCGTCGGTGACCGTGGCGAGGTTGCCGGCCGCGTCGTAACCGTAGCTCACCGTGCGCGAGGTGCCGTCGGAGCCGTCCTGGCGGTACTCCGAGATCCGGCCGGACGAGTCGTACCCGACGACGGCGGTCCGATTCTTCGCGGTTCCCCGGGTCGACATGATCTTCGTCATCCGGTTGCTGCTGTCGTAGACGACGTCGGTGGTGTTGTTGTTGCGATCGATCCACCGGTCCAGGTTGCCGGCCGAGGTGAAGTAGAGCCGGCGGCCGGTCTCGTTCTCGGTCAGGCGCCAGCCGGTACCGTCGACCGCGAGGCTCGCCTTGAACTCCTTCGGAGTCGTATAGCCGGAGCCGCTGGCGACGAACCGGCCGACCACGCCGTCCTCGGCGACGTAGGTCACCGAAGCGTCATCCGCTTTGATCAGTCGTACGTCCACGCCCGTACGGGTGCGCCAGGCCGTGCCGGCGGCGCCACCGGGCAGATCCGAGCCGATGAGCAAGCTGTTGTAGGCGGCGCCCAGCGTCACGTTGCCGGTCACGCCGGGCAGGGACAGGTCGGACCGGCGCACGAGCAGGTTGCCGGAGCCGACGTTGATGCTCACCTTCACGCGGTCGCCGAGAGTGAAATCAATCGTCGTCGCGTTGCGCACCGGGCCGGTGCCCTTGGCGACTGTGGGAGCGGCGGCGAGCAGCGCGACCGTGCCCGTGGACGGGCCGAGCGCGACCGCTGCCCCGGATTGCGGCGACGCCGACGCCGCAGTGCGGGCCGGAGAGGCCGGCCGCCTTGGCGGCGCGGCGGCCGCGGCGGACGAGTCGGGTGGTACCAGGAAGGTCGCGACGCCGAGCGTCAGGACCGTGGACAGAGTCAAGGCTGATGATGCCATCAATCTCCCTCGTGAGATCCCCGTTGCGCCGGTGAGGCGCAGTTCACCGTGGCACCGGGGCGCGCAAGTGGAATGCCGTCAGGCGATTGATGCTTCTGGATGTCTGAATCGATCATTCGGGAAGATCGATATAAGGTACGTTTTAGTGTCTGTACACATAGGATATTTGCCGGGCTCGGTCCGATGGGGCGTTGACACCCGGGTCTTGATCACGTGTCGCGCGTGCCGTGCCCGAGGTCGACCGGCTGTCGCCGTCGACCTCCATACATCCATCACACCGGGACCCGGCCGTGCGCTTACTTCAGCCGCGGGAAGACCGGCTGCGGGAGGGCGACCGGTGACCGTGCGTCCAGCTGGGCTCTTATCCGGGCGGCTCCGGCGGGAAGGAACGGTGTCAGTTCGTGGGCAAGGATGTGGCAGGCCCCGACGAGGGTGGCGAGCACGGCGTCGAGCCGTTCGCCGGCCGCGTCATCGCCTGCCTGCTCGCGTCCGGCCAGCTCCCAGGGCCGCTGCGCCTCGATGAGCCGGTTGGCCGCGGCGACGACCGTCCCGATCGCGTCGGTGGCGGCCCGGAAGTCGGACACCTCCAGCGCCCGGTCCACGGCCGAGGACAGTTGTGCGCACCGGTCGGTCAGCTCCCGGCCGACGTCACTGCTTCGGGTTTGCTCCGGGACCGTGCTGTGGCGGTACCGGTGCACCAGGGACAGGGTGCGGTTGACGAGGTTGCCCAGACCGTCGGCGAGGTCCTGGTGGTATCGCGTCCGGAGCCGTTGTTCGGTGAAGTCGGTGTCACCACCTCGGGCAACGTCGCGCAGCAGCCACCAACGCAGAGCGTCGGCGCCGTAGCGTTCGACGAGGGCATAGGGGTCGACCGCGTTGCCGGCGCTCTTGGACAGCTTGGCGCCGTCCACGGTGAGGTATTCGTGCACGAAGACGGCGGTGGGCAACGGCTGGCCGGTGGACAGCAGCAATGCCAGCCAGTACACGGCGTGGAAGCGCACGATGCCCTTGCCGATGACGTGCACCCGCTCCGCCGCCGCGAGCCACCACGTCCGGTACGCGGGGTCGTCGCTGCCGTAGCCCAGCGCGGTGACGTAGTTGGCGAGGGCGTCCCACCAGACGTAGACAACCTGGTCCGGGTCGTCCGGGACCGGTATGCCCCACCCGGCGGCACGCGACGCCGGGCGGGAGACGCTGATGTCCGTCAACCCGGCACGCACGAACGACAGCACCTCGTTGCGCCGGGTCGCCGGCTCGATACGTACTCGTCCCGACTCCACCTCGCTCAGCACGTCCGCGGCGTAGCGCGAGAGCCGGAAGAACCAGTTGGACTCGGTCACCGTCTCCGGGGCGACGCCGTGTTCCGGGCACCGCCCGTCGATCAGATCGGCTTCGTCGTAGAACTGCTCGCAGCCCTGGCAGTACAAGCCGTCGTAGCTGCGTCGGTAGAAGTCGCCCCGGGCGGCGCTGCGCCGCCACAGCCGCTCCACCCCCGGTGCGTGACGCGGGTCGCTGCTGGTGCGGATGAAATCGTCGAACGACAGGGCCAACGCTGCGGCCAGGCCGGCGAACCGGTCCGCGTTCTGCGCCACGAACGTGGAGACCTCCGCCCCCGCCGCGGCGGCAGCGGCCACGTTCTTCAGCGCGTTCTCATCGGTGCCGCTCAGGAAGCGCACCGGCTGACCGCGCAGGCGTCGATGACGCGCGAGGACATCCGCCTGCACCAGCTCCAGCGCGTGTCCCAGGTGGGGTGCGGCGTTGACGTACGGGATCGCCGTGGTGACGTAGAAACCGAGGGCCTGACTCACGATGGTCTCCGATCCGCTCCGGGGTTGCAGGGGCGGATCGAGTCTCACCAGCCCCTGAACTCGGGGCTGGTGGTGGCGGGTCAGCGCACGCCGGCAGGCCCCGTGACGGGGTGCATCATCCGACGGGCGTACGGCGGCATGAACGACATGATGCCAGATGCCGGCGAGGTGCCGCTGCCTCAATTCACCCGGGCCGTCGATCCCGGATTGGCGCGGGCCGGACCGCCGGCGATGCTGCGACCATGTCGGACAGCTCGCGCATCGCCCGGTAGAGCCGCATCGACGCGGTCTGCGGGGTCAGGCCCAGCGCTCGCGCCGCCTCCCGGGTCGTCCGGCGGCGGAAGTACGTCGCGACGAGGATCTCGCGGTGCTCGGGTGCAAGCCTTCGCAGCAGGTCCACCGGTGGCTGCCGGGGCCGGCGGTCCCCGATCGGGTCGGCGTGTCTGGTCGGCATTCTTGGCACTGTGGCCGCCTTCGAGGTCTCGTTCCAGTGCGCACCTGCGGCGTAGTCGCCCGCTCACGCGGCGCCTACGAAGACCACTCCGCGAGGACCCCGGCGACGGTCACCGGTTGCGGGGGTGCGGGGCAGGGCAGGGGAGTGCGGCCGAAGCGCGGCGCGGGAGCCGGCTGGAGGAGGCCGCCGACCGGCGCGAACGTGCCGCGGGCCTGGTTGTGGGGGTGGGCGGGGGCCTCGCCGGGCGACAGGACCGGGGTCACGCAGGCGTCGCGGCCGGCGAAGACGGTGGCCCACTCGTCGCGGGTGCGGGTCCGGAAGCGCGCGGTGAACGCCTCGCGCAGCACCGGCCAGCCCTCGCGGTCGTATTGCGGCGGCAGCCCGGCGCCGGCCAGGTCCAGGCCGTCGAGCAGGGCGTGGTAGAACGGCGGCTCCAACGCGCCCACCGCAACCGACCGGCCGTCCGACGTGGCGTAGGTGGCGTAGAACGGCGCACCGCCGTCGAGCAGGTTCTCACCGCGCGGGTGCGACCACATCCCCGAGGCGAGCAGGCCGTGCAGGAACGACGTCAGCAGCGCCGAGCCGTCCACCATCGCCACGTCGACCACCTGGCCCCGGCCGGAGCGGGAGCGTTCCAGCAGGGCGGCCAGCACGCCGACGGCCAGCAGCATCCCGCCTCCGCCGAAGTCGCCCAGCAGGTTCATCGGGGGGCTGTCCAGCGGCTCCAGGGCACCCGCCACGGCGATGTAGTTGATGTCGTGCCCGGCCCGCGCCGCGAGGGGGCCGTCCTGACCCCAGCCGGTCATCCGGGCGTACACGAGCCGGGGGTTGACCTCCTCGCACGCGGCCGGGCCGAATCCCAGCCGCTCGGCCACGCCGGGGCGGTAGCCCTCGACCAGCACGTCGGCCGCAGTGACCAGGCTCAGCAGGTCGGCGAGCCCGGACGCCGACTTCAGGTCGAGGGTGACGGTGCGGCGGCCGCGTTGCAGCGGGCCCTCGGAGACCGCGCCGGGGCGGTCCACGCGGATCACGTCGGCGCCCAGGTCGGCCAGGACCATGCAGCCGAACGGGCCGGGCGCGAGACCGGCCAGTTCCACCACCCGGACGTCGTGCAGCGGGGTCATGCGGCGAACCGGGAACCGTAGCGGGAGGCGAGTTCCGCCGCCCGGCCGGGGAAGTCCTCGTGCTGGGCGGCGAAGCGCAGCACCCCGCCGGTCCACGCGGGGAAGCCGATGCCGAGGATCGACCCGACGTTGCCGTCCGCCTCGGTGCGCAGCACGCCCTCGTCCAGGCAGCGCCGCGCGTCCAGCGCCTCGGCGAACAGCAGCCGGTCCCGCAGGTCGGCGAACGGCACGGCGCGGCCCCGGTCGGTGGTCCAGCGGGCGAGGCCGGGCCAGAGCCCGGTGCGTTTGCCGTTTGCGTACGCGAAGAAGCCGCCCCCGCCGGCCCGGCCACTGCGCCCGTGGTCGTCGAGCATGGCGTCCACGACGTCGTGCGACGGCAGCCGCCGGAAGGAGGGCGAGGCCGCCTCGTACTGCCGCCGGATCCTGCGGATCAGCTCGAGGCTCACCTCGTCGGCCAGCGCGAGAGGCCCGGTCGGATAGCCCGCCTGCAGGGCCGCCTGCTCGATCGACGCGGCCGGGACGCCCTCGGCCAGCATGCCGATCGCCTCGTCGATGAAGGTGCCGACGACCCGGCTGGTGAAGAAGCCGCGCCCGTCGCGCACCACGATCGGGGTCTTGCCGATGCGCCGGCCGAGGTCGAAGGCCCGTGCGACCGCCGCGTCGCTGGTGCCGGCGCCGACCACGATCTCCAGCAGCGGCATCTTCGCGACCGGCGAGAAGAAGTGCATGCCGAGGAAGTCCGGGGCGCCGTCGCCGAGCGAGCTGATCGGCAGGGTGGAGGTGTTGGAGGCGAGCAGGGCGTCCGGCGCGAGCACCGGCTTCAGCGAGCGGAACACGGCCTGCTTGAGAGCCGGATCCTCGAAGACCGCCTCGATGACGACGTCGCATCCGGATACATCGGGGATGTCCGACGCGGCGGTGATCCCGGGGTGGGACGCGGCGGCTCGGGCGGCTGCCTCCGGGGCGACGTCGTGGATGACGACGTCGAGACCGGCGCGGGCGCACGCCAGCGCGATGCCGGCGCCCATCATCCCGGCCCCGATCACGGCCACACGGCGGGCGGGGGCGACCGTCACCGCGGGACGGGCCAGGCCGCCGTTGACCGCCTTCATGTCGAAGAACAGCGCGCCCATCATGTTCTTGGCGATCTGCCCGGTGATCAGCGTGATCAGGTGCCGGGTCTCGATGCGCTGCGCGGTGGCGAAGTCGACCTGCAGCCCCTCCACCGCGGTGGCCAGGATCGCCTCCGGCGCGGGCAGCGACGCCCCCTTGAGCTGGGCCCGCAGCGTGGCCGACATGACGGGCAGGTGCGCCGGCAGCTGCGCCAAGCCCGGGATCCGGTGGCCGGGACGGTCCCACGGCTGCGCCGCGTCCGGATGCGCGGCGATCCACTCGCGAGCCTTCGCCAGCATCTCGGACGGCGTCGCGGCGACCTCGTCGACCAGGCCGTGCTCGACCGCGTCGGCCGGGCGGAAACGGCGCCCGCTCAGCAGCCACGTCGTCAACGCCGGCACCGGGCCGAGCATCCGGACCGTACGGGAGACACCGCCCGCACCCGGCAGCAGGCCGAGCGTGACCTCGGGGAACCCGATCCGGGTGCCCGGCGCGTCCAGCGCGATCCGGTGGTGACAGGCGAGCGCGATCTCCAGCCCGCCGCCGAGGGCCGCCCCGTTGATCGCCGCGACGACCGGCCGCCCCAGCGTCTCCAGCCGCCGCAGGTCGTGCTTGATCCTGGTGAGCAGCGCGAACAGCTCCGGCGCGTCGGCCCTGGTCGCCCGGCTCATCAACGGCACGTCCCCGCCCGCGAAGAAGGTGTTCTTCGCGCTGGTCAGGATCACCCCGGTGACGGTGTCGCGCTCGGCGAGCAGGCGGTCCAGCGCGGAGCCCATGGCCGCCACGTACGCCGCGTTCATCGTGTTGGCGCCCTGGGAGGGGTCGTCCATGGTCAGCGTGACGATCCCGTCGTCATCGCGCGAGAAGCCGATCACACCCGCTCCAGAACAGTCGCCACACCCATGCCGCCGCCGATGCACAACGTCACCACGGCCCGCCGCAGATCACGCCGCTCCAGCTCGTCCAGCGCGGTGCCGAGCAGCATGGCCCCGGTCGCCCCGAGCGGATGCCCCAGCGCGATCGCCCCGCCGTTGACGTTCACCCGGTCCGGGTCGAGGTCCAGGTCGCGGAGGTACTTCAGCACCACCGCGGCGAACGCCTCGTTGATCTCGAACAGGTCGATGTCGTCGAGGGTGAGCCCGGCCGTGGCGAGGGCCTTGCGGGTGGCCGGCGCCGGTCCGGTGAGCATCAGCGTCGGGTCGGCCCCGGTGACCGCCGCACCCGCGATCCGGGCCCGCGGCGTCAGGCCCAGCCGGGTGCCCGCCTCGGCGGACCCGATCAGCACGAGGGCGGCGCCGTCCACGATGCCCGACGAGTTGCCCGCGTGGTGCACGTGCTCGATCCGCGGCAGCCAGTGATATTTGCGCAGCGCCACCACGTCGAACGGCAGCCCCGCGAACGACGGCTTCAGCTTCGCCAGCCCCTCGGCGGTGGTGTCCGGCCGGGGATGCTCGTCGACCGCCAGGATCTCCAGCCCGTTCGGGTCGGTGACCGGGACGATCGACCGCGCGAAATGCCCACCGGCCCAGGCCTTCGCGGCACGATCCTGCGACCGTACGGCGTACGCGTCCACCTCCGCCCGGGAGAACCCCTCGAGGGTGGCGATCAGGTCCGCGCTGACCCCTTGCGGCACGAAATCGGTCGCCAGGGCGGTCTGCGGGTCGAGGAACCAGGCGCCGCCGTCCGACCCCATCGGGTTGCGCGACATCGACTCGACGCCGCCCGCGACGATCAGGTGCTCCCAGCCGGACCGGATCCGTGCCGCCGCCTGGTTGACCGCCTCGAGCCCCGACCCGCAGAACCGGTCGAGCTGCACGCCCGCGACGGTGTCCGGCAGCCCGGCGAGCAGCGCGGCGGACCGGGGGAGCACGCCACCCTGTTCGCCGACCGGCGTGACGATGCCGAGCACCACGTCGTCGATGTGCGAGGCGATTCCCGGCCGGCGCTCGCGCAGCGCGTCGAGCAGACCGGTGACCAGCGAGATCGGTTTCACCTCGTGCAGCGCGCCGGTCGGCTTGCCCCGGCCGCGCGGGGTGCGCACCGCGTCGTAGACGTAGGCCTCAGAGGGCACGGGCGACCAGCTCCTTCATGATCTCGTTCGTGCCGCCGTAGATCTTCTGCACCCGGGCGTCGGCGTACATCCGGGCGATCGGGAACTCGGTGGTGTAGCCGTACCCGCCGAAGACCTGCAGGCAGCGGTCGACGACCTCGCACTGCCCCTCGGTGAGCCACGACTTGGCCATCGCGGCGGTCGCCGCGTCCAGCTCGCCGCGCAGGTGCCGGGCGATGCAGTCGTCGGCGAAGACGCGCGCGACGCGGGTGCGGGTGGCGCACTCGGCGAGGACCATGCGGGTGTTCTGGTGGCCGATCAGCGGCTTGCCGAAGGCGGTCCGGTCCTTGGCGTACGCCACGGTCAGCTCGACCGCCCGCTGCATGGCGGCGACCGCGCCCACCCCGATCACCAGGCGTTCCCGCGGCAGTTGCCGCATCATCAGCGCGAAGCCCTCGCCCTCGCCGCCCAGCAGGTGGGTGCGCGGCACCCGGAAGTCGTCGAAGAACAGCTCGGCGGTGTCGTTGGCGTGCAGGCCGATCTTGTCGAGCAGCCGACCGCGGTTCGCGTCGCCGACCTCGCACACCAGCAGGCTGGTCCCGGCCGCGCCCCGCGCCGGGTCGGTCTTCACCGCGAGGATCACCAGGTCGGCCACGTGCCCGTTGGTGATAAACGTCTTCGAGCCGTTCACCACGTAGTCGTCGCCGTCCGGCACCGCGCGGGTGCGGATCGCCTGCAGGTCGGAGCCGCCGCCGGGCTCGGTCATCGCGATCGCGCCGACCAGCTCGCCCGAGCACAGGCCGGGCAGCCAGCGCCGCTTCTGCTCCTCGGTCCCGTACGCGACCAGGTACCCGGTCACGATGCCGCTGTGCACGGCCAGGCCGAGGCTGGTCTCGCCGGTGGACGTCTGCTCGTGCAGCAGCACCGCCTCGTGGCCGAAGTCGCCGCCCCCGCCGCCGTACTCCTCCGGCACGCTCAGGCCCAGCAGCCCCAGCTCGCCCGCCCGCCGGTAGTGCGCCCGGTCCGGGTGGCCTTGCCCGGCCAGCCGCGCGGCGTGCGGCAGCACCTCCTTCGTGAAGAACGTGCGGGCCAGCTCCGCCAGGTCGGCGTGCTCGGGTCGCTGCCACGGCGAGGTGTACCCGTGGAGTCCGGGGGTGGGCATGGGCACCACTCTCTCGGCTTGTTGGCACGGTGTCAACAAGGTGGTGCCGTAGGCTCTGGTGGCGTGAGTGTCGAGGCCGGAGCCCGCCGGCGCCTGGAGCCGGACGCGCGGCGCGAGCAGATCCTGTCGGTCGCCGTGCGGCTGTTCGGCGAGCGCGGCTGGGCCGACGTGTCCACCACCGACGTGGCCCGCGCGGCCGGGGTCGCCCGTGGCCTGATCAACCACTACTTCGGCACGAAGAAGGACCTCTACCTGGAGGTCATCCGGGTGATGCTGACCGTGCCGCCGGGCGCGCTGACCGGGCTCGGCGGCGGCGACCTGGCCGAGCGCGCCGACGCGATCGCCGACTGGTTCCTCGACGTGGTGGCGCACCACAGCCGGTCCTGGCTGGCCGCGATCACCGCGGGCGGCATGTCCGGCGACGCCGACGTCGACCGGGTCATCGACGAGGCGATCGACGTGGCCGCGGACAGCGTCCTGGCCGCGGTGGGCGCCGACCGGCAGAACCCGGCGCTGCACGCGATGGCGCGGTCCTATGTGGGCCTGGCCACCTCCACCGCGCGCGAGTGGTTGCAGCGCGGGGTGCTCACCCGGCCGCAGGTCCACAAGCTTCTGTCGGCGACGCTGGTGACGATGGCCGACCGGGTGTTCGGCGACGCGTAGACGCCCGGGCGGGCGACGGCTACCGGGCCGGTTCGACGTGGCACTCGGGGCCCGGGAAGATCAGGCCCTCGTGGCCGTCGTCGAGCCAGCGGACCTCGTACGGCGGGGTGCCGTCGGGATGCTTCAGGGCGGTCACCACGGCAACCCGGGGCATGTCGCCGACGTGCACTCCCTTGACCACGATGCGGTCGCCCACCTGCGCGATCATGGCTACCTCCGCGACGGTCGCGGCGCGGGCCCGGCGCCCGCGACACCCTCCTGCGCAGCATGCGCGCCCCGGGCGCCGGACGGAACCCCCGGGACGGCCCGCATCGCGCCCGGATCACGGGGCGTACGCGTGCAACCCGGCCAGCAGCGCCCCCAGCCCCGCCTTCGCGTCGGCGAACAGCATGGCCGTACGGGGATCGGTGTACAGCTCGTTGTCGATGCCCGCGTAGCCGTGGCCCAGCGAGCGCTTGATGACGATGACGCTCTTGGCCTTGTCGACGTCCAGGATCGGCATGCCGGACACCGGGTTCCCGGGGCGTCGCGCGGCCGGATTGGTCACGTCGTTCGCGCCGACGACCAGGACCACGTCCGTACGGGAGAACTCGGGATTGCTCTCCTCCAGGTCCTTGAGCTGGTCGTAAGGGGCGTTCGCCTCGGCCAGCAGCACGTTCATGTGGCCCGGCATGCGCCCGGCGACCGGGTGGATCGCGTAGCTGACCCGCACCCCCTGCTCGGTCAGCGCCTGGGCCAGCGCCACCGCCTCGTGCTGGGCCTGCGCCGCCGCGAGCCCGTAACCGGGCACGATGACGACCTTCTGCGCGTAGGCGAGCTGAATCGCCGCGTCGTCGACGGTGACCTCCCGTACCGGCTGGGCGCTCGTCGCCACCGCGATCGCGTCGCCGGTGCCGTAGCCGCCCGCCATGATCGCGCTGATCGGCCGGTTCATGGCGTCGGCCATCAGCTTCGTCAGGATCGCGCCGGCCGCGCCGACCAGCGCGCCCGCGATGATCAGCGGCACGCTGTCCAGGACGAAGCCGGCCATCGCGACCGCGGTGCCGGTGAAGGCGTTCAGCAGCGAGATGACCACCGGCATGTCGGCGCCGCCGATCGGCAGGGTGAGCAGGATCCCGGCCACCAGGGCGCAGGCGGCGATCCCGTACAGCGCGATCACCGGCGCGTCGCCCGCGACGAACACGACGGCAAGGGCGGCCACCGCCGCGGCCAGCACGACCATGACGACCCGGCCGGCGCGGACCTGCAGCGGCCGGCCCGGTATCCGTCCGGCCAGCTTGCCGGAGGCCACCAGCGACCCGCTGAAGGTCACCCCGCCGATCGCCACGTCCAGCACGGCGGTGACGGTGGCCTGCGCGGTGGTGGCGCGGTCGCCGAGCGCGATCAGCGCCGCCGCGCCGCCGCCGACCGCGTTGAACAGGCTGACCAGCTGCGGCATCGCGGTCATCAGCACCCGGCGTGCGGCGACCAGGCCGGCGACCGTGCCCGCCGCGCCGCCGGCGATCAGCGCCCAGGCCGCGCCGGTCGTCACCTGGTGGTCGTGCACCAGCACCACCGCGGTGGTCACGATCGCCACCACCATGCCGGCCGCCGACAACCGGTTGCCGCGCCGGGCGGTCCGCGGCGCGTTCATCAGGTGCAGGCCCATCACGAAGCAGGTCGCGCAGCCCAGGTAGACCAGGTGGACGACGGTGTCGAAGGCGCTCACGAGCGGCTCCGGAACATCGCGAGCATCCGGTCGGTCACCACGTACCCGCCGGCCACGTTCATCGCGGCGAAGAACGCGGCGACCGCGAGCAGCACGTACCCGGCGACCGTGGAGACCGTCGCGGCCAGCAGCATCACGCCGACGATCACCACGCCGTGGATCGCGTTCGCGCCGGACATCAGCGGGGTGTGCAGCGTGGCCGGCACCTTGCTGATCACCTCGAAGCCGACCAGCAGGCTCAACGTGAAGATGGTGAGGTAGGTGATCACGCGGTCTCTCCTTCGGGTTGCGGCAGCGCGCGCAGGCGCGGGTGGATCACCCGGCCGCCGTGGCACACCACCACGCCGGCCTGGATCTCGTCGTCCGGGTCGAGGGTGAGCACCCCGCCGGGCATCAGGTGGGTGAGCAGGGCCAGCACGTTCCTCGCGTACGCCGTGGAAGCCGCCACCGGCACGGTCGACGCGAGCTGGGCTGCGCCGATGACCGTGACGCCGTTCCCGGTGACCGCCCGGGTGTCCGGCAGCGAGCCCTCGACGTTGCCGCCCGCCGGCCCGGCGGCCATGTCCAGCACGACCGATCCGGGCCGCAGGCCGGCCAGCGCGGCCGCGGACACGAGCAGCGGCGGCCGTCCGCCCGGCACCTGGGCGGTGGTGATGACGACGTCGAAGCGGGGGATCGCGGCGGCCAGGTCGCTGAGCTGGCCGGCCGTCTCGTCGGCGGTGAGGCCGCGGGCATAGCCGCCGGCGCCGGCCGCGGCCGGGGCGCCGACGTCCAGCACGGCCGCGCCGGTGGAGGCGATGTCCGCGCGGGCGGCCGGGCGCACGTCGTAGCCGGTGACCATCGCGCCCAGCCGTCGTGCGGTGGCGATGGCCTGCAGGCCCGCGACGCCCGCGCCCAGCACCAGCACCTGGGCCGGCCGGGTGGTGCCGGCCGCGGTCATCAGCATCGGGAAGAACCCGCCGTACGCCTCGGCGGCGAGCAGTGCCGCTTTGTAGCCGGCCACGTTCGCCTGGGACGTGAGGGCGTCCATGGCCTGCGCCCGGCTGAGCGTGCGGGGCAGCAGCTCCAGGCTGATCGCGGTGACGCCCTGCTCGGCCAGCGTCTGGATGCCGGCCGGGTCGCCGAGCGGGTCGAGCAACCCGACGACCGCGGTGCCCGGGCGAATCCGATATGTCACATCATCGGGCGGATGGACGACGACGAGGACGTCCGAACCCTCGTACACCCGGTCCCTCGTGACCACCTCGGCGCCCGCGCCGGCGTAGCCCACGTCGTCGAACCAGGCCTGCCCGCCCGCCCCCGCCTCGACCAGCACCTCGATGTCCTGTTTGCGCAGTCGCGCGACCGCGTCCGGGGTCAGCGCCACACGGCGCTCCCGTCCGGCGGTCTCGCGCAGCACCCCGACCGTCGTCATGAGATCGATGCTGGCCTGTCCTCACCCTCCGTGCCAAGGGTATGGTCGGCGCGTGGCGCAACGCATCGCGGCGGACACCTGGGCGATCCAGGGCGAAACGATCACATTGCCGGTCACGATCACCGACGCCCGCCTCACCGCCGCCGTCTTCACCTGTCCCGCCGCGAACGCCCGCGACATGCTGGCCGGGACCCCGCTGCGCCCCCTGGTCGCGGCCGGCCGGGCGGTCAGCGTGCTGCTGTGCATCCACTACGGCCCATGGGCGCTCAAGTCGTACGACGAGGTGGGGATCGGTCTCCTCGCCCTGGGCCCCGGGGGCCGGCCCGGACTGCACCTCGTCGATCTGCCGGTGACCGGCGCGTTCACCCGGGAGGCGGGACGCGACCTGTGGGCGCTGCCCAAATGGGTGATGTCCGCGGACCTGTGGTTCACCCCCGGCGAGACCTCGGTGGTGGTCCGCGACGGCGACCGGGAGGTGATGCGGGCCCGGGTCCGCCACGGCCGGCGGGTGCTGCCGGCCCCGGTGCGCTCGGGGCTGCCCGTCTGGTCCTATCTGGACCACGGCGCCCAGGCGGGAAGCCTGCTGCGGGGCCGGGTCCCGATGAACCTGTCCGGCGTGCGTCTGGCGCGAGGAGCTTGCGACGTACGGCTCCCGCCCGGCGACCCGCATCCGATGGCATCCCGGATGCGGTCGCTGGGCATGCTCGGCCGCCCGCTGTTCACGACCCACGCCGAGCGGCTGTCCGGGCCGCTGGGCGCGTGGCGGCCGGTCGGCTCGGCCGCGGCTCGCCGGCCCGGATCAGCGCCGGCACCACCTCGTGGGTGATCGCCCGCACCACCTGGCCGCCGCCCGCCCGCTCGATCGCCTCCAGGGTCGCGTCCACGCGCGCCCGGTCCACGACGCCGCCGGCCAGCAGCAACGTCAGCTCCCGGCCGACCAGCGCCGCGTCCAGATCGTTGCCGGAGTCCAGCAGCAGCACGGCCGCCACCGTGTCCCGGTCGCCGTCACCCAGCCCGTAGGCGAGCCGCAACGCCATGGCCGCGCCGAACGGGCCGCCCATCCGGGCCAGCCGGGCGGTGCCGAAGCCGCCCTGCGCGGCCACGATCTCCCGGTGCCCGGGCAGCGCCTCCGGATCGGCGACACGCGCGGTGGTGAGCACCCACGGATCCGCCCGCAGCGGCAGGAAGGTGGCGGCGCGGTGCCCGTCGGCGGCGGTCTCGACGGTGACGACCGGGTCGGGGAGCCCGCCGGCCCGCAGCCACCGGGCGAAGCGCCGGCCGGCCGGGGACACCAGCCGGTCCGCGCGGCCGACGATCGCCCGGCCGGCGTCACGGGGCAGCCGCAGCAGCGCCTGGGCGAGGTCGTACGGGCCCGGCTGCCAGCCGTCGCGCTCGGCCTCGGCGAGCCGGAACAGCAGCCGGGCCGGGTCGGTGAACCCGTCACGCGTGGCCGGCGTGGCCAGCAGCACCGGCGGCCCGCCGGTGCCCAGCTGCGCCGACAGCTCCCGGACGCGGTCCGCCGTCATCGCGCTGACGCCGGTCAGGCCGTCCAGCATCGACCCGAGCGCCCCGAACGCCGCCGTCATCGACGCCCGGCAGGTGAACGCCAGGCCGGCCGTCGCGGCGAGGATCCGTTCCACGTCCTGGCCCTGCTCCAGCGCGGCAGCCAGGTCCGCCACGGTCGCGATCGGCGGCGGCAGGCGCCCGGCGCGGGGCGTGGCCGGGTGGGACCGCAGGATCCGCAGGGCGCGCCCGGCGAGCTCCGCGTCCTCGTCGGCCAGGCCCGCCGCGACCGCGTCGAGCAGCAGGCCGGCGTCCCGCGGGTGCCGCGCGAGCGCCTTGTCCAGCCAGGCGAGCTGGGCGCGCACCAGCCTCTTGCCGCCGCGCCGCAGCACCGTACGCCCCGCCTGCGCGATGACCTCGGGTTCCAGCCGGCCCGCGTCGTCGAGCGCGCGCAGCGCCTGCAAGGCTGTCCCGGCGGCGGCGGTGTCCAGCATCGCCAGGAAGTCGTCCCGGTGGCGGTGCAGCTCCTGAGTTGTGAGGTCGAGCAGCCGGTACGCGGTGACCAGCGCCCGGGGCACCCGCCCGCCCGCGCACATGCCGTCGATCAGCATCCGGACCAGCTCGGCCCGCGGGATCCGCCCCTGACCGCTGAGCCGCACCACCGCGACGGCCCAGTGGTCGTCGAGCTCGCCGGTCCCGCCGCGGTCCAGGTCCAGCAGCGGGCCCCATGCATCGTCGGTCACGCGGCGCCCCTGGCCATGACGCGACGCTAGCGCCCTCGGCGTCCCGTCCGCGCAGTTTTGCCGTGATTGTGCCCCGGTCCCACCGGCAGCCGCGCCGCCCGCCAAGCGCGGCGCCCACCACCGCGTCGCACGATCCCGCCCACGGTCACCGGCTAGGTTTCGCGGAGGCCCGCTTTCGCCCGGTTTCGCACGTGCGCGGTTTCGCTCGGCTGGTTTGTCTCGCCCGGTTTGTCTCGCCCGGTTTGCCTTGTGCGGCCCTTGCCGATCTCGCCGGCCGGGGCCGCCCCGATGGTGGCGTTCCGGGCGCGTACCGGAGCCGGAGCCTGCCTTTGCGACCAGCCCGGCCGCGTCAGGCGGCACCTCATCGGCCGGAATCGGTGCCGGCGTCGGTGAGCGCGGCCAGGGCGGCGTCGAAGACCTCGTGGTGACGCCGGACGTCGCCCGGTGTGGTCGCGGGCGACATCAGCGCCATGTTGTGGAACGGGGTCAGCAGCACACCGCGGTTCAGCAGATAGGTGTGCAGGAAGTCCTCCAGGGCGGCGTCGGCGCTCGCGGCCGACTCGATGCCGTTGCGGGGTGCGGGGTCGGCGAACCGGTACTCGACGCGGGCGCCGAGCTGCGACACCGACCACGGCAGCGCGTACCGGTCGATGATCTTCCGGAGGCCGTCGGCGAAGAGCGTTGCCGTGTCGGTCATGCGGGCGAAGGCGGCGTCGGTCAGCACCTCGGTCAGGCACGCCCGGGTGGCGGCCATCGAGACCGGGTTGCCGGCCAGGGTGCCGCCCACGCCGCCCATGTCGACCAGGTCCAGGTCGGCGCGGCCGGTCAGGGCCGCGGCGAGGTCGTCGGAGAGGCCGTACGCCCCCACGGGTATGCCGCCGCCGATGGCCTTGCCGATGGTCACGACGTCGGGCGTGAGTCCCCACGCCGCGGTGGCTCCGCCCGGCCCCGCGGAGAAGGTGTGCGTCTCGTCGTTGATCAGGTAGGTGCCGTGGCGGCGGGTCAGCTCCCGCACGCCCCGCAGGTAGCCGGGCTCGGGCAGCACGATGCCGATGTTGGTCAGCGCGGGTTCCATCAGCACGGCCGCGACGTCGCCGTGGGCGAGTTCCCGGTCCAGCGCGTCCAGGTCGTTGAACTCGGCGACCCGGCTGGTGGTGGTCACGTCCACCGGCGCGCCCACGTTGCCCTCGCGGCTGCGGCCCCGGCCGTCCGGTCCGGCGACGATCAGCGACTCGTCCACCGAGCCGTGGTAGCAGTAGCTGTTCACCAGGATCCTGGGCCGGCCGGTGACCGCGCGCAGCAGCCGGATCGCCCACCGGTTGGCGTCGGTGGCGGTGAGGGCGAAGCTCCAGTACGGCAGCCCGAACCGGCGGCCGAGCTCGGCGCCGGCGACGTTCGCGTCCTGGGTCGGCAGCATCGTGGCGGCACCGCCGAGGTCGCCCAGCCGGCGCCGCACCGCCTCGACCACGGGCGCGGGGGAGTGCCCGGCCATCGCGGCGGTGTCACCGAGGCAGAAGTCGGCGTACTCGTGGCCGTCGACGTCGGTCAGCCGCGCCCCGCGGGCCGTCGCCACGTACAGCGGGAAGCCGGCCGCGGTCTTGTTCATCCAGGTCATCGGGACGCGCCCGAAGAGATGCCCGGCGTCGCGGAAGGCGGCCGCGGAGCGGGGGTTGCGCTCGGCGAACAACTCCCGCTCCCGGGCGGCGAGCGTGGCGAGGCGGGCGCGGTCGACCCCGGATTCCGTCGGCATGGCGAGACGCTACCAACGATCGACGCGCTGGGCGAGATCTTGCCGACGGAATCCGTAGGTCAGGCCGACAGGATGGCGTTCAGGATGGCGGGGCCGGCCGGGCGGTCGACGTCGAACACCACGTGGATCCGGTCGGGGGCCGTGTCGTCCTCGACGATCGCGCCGTCGGTGGGGTCGACCCGCAGGCCGAGGACGGGCGCGTCGGCGGGGGCGATCAGGCCCGCCGTGATCGCCGCCGCGGTCGGATCGTGCAGGGGGATCTCGCGGGCGATCGAGCGGGCGGCCGCGCCGCCTGCCTCCGCCACGTAGAAGTCGTAGTAGGCCGGCAGGATTCTGGACAGAGCCTCGGGCAGCGGCCGCCCGTTCTCCCGCAGCGCGGCCACGGCCGACCACGGCCAGATCTGCCTCATGGTCAGGTCCAGCGGCACCAGCGTCACCGGCCACCCGGCGGCGAACACCTCGGCGGCGGCCACCGGGTCGGCGGCGATGTTGAACTCGGCGCGGCCGTTCATGTTGCCGGGCACCCGCACCGCGCCGCCCATCACCGTCACCGACGCCACGCGGCCCGCCAGGTCCCGGTCGCGGCGCAGCGCGGCGGCCACATTGGAGCACGGGCCGATCGCCAGCACGTGCAGCTCGCCCGGGTGCTGCGCCGCCAGCGCCGACAGCAGCGCGGGCGCGTCGTCGGCGATGGGGGACCGGCCGGACGGCAGTACCGCGTCCCCGACGCCGTTCGCGCCGTGCACCAGCGACGCCTCGCCCACGAACGGACCGCCACCCACGGCCACCGGCACCGCCGCGCCGGCCAGGGACAACAACCCCAGGCTGTTGATCGCCGCCTGCCCGGCCGTCGTGTTCCCGTTGACGGTGCCCACCCCGGCCAGGGTGACCGAGGGCAGCGACAGCAGCAGAGCCAGCGCGACCGAGTCGTCGATCCCGGTGTCGCAGTCCAGATAGATCAGCATGCTTTCAGGATGCCGGTGCCGGGGGCCCGAACGCAGCGAGGAAACGGTCCCGGAACTGACTCATCGGCCACACCGGCGCCGACGAGGCCGGCCGGAGCCCGTCCGTCCAGCCCCAGCCGGCGATCCGGTCCAGGACCGCCGGGTCCTTCGCGACGATGCTGATCGGCACGTCGTGGCCGGCGTCGGCCCCGGCCGCGATCGGCGACGGCTGGTGGTCGCCGAGGAACACCATGACCAGGTTGTCGTCGCCGTACAGCCGCATCCAGTTGACCAGCGTGGTGATCGTGTACTGGATGGACCTGCCGTACTCGGGCCGCACCTTCCTCGGCTCCGCCCACAACGCCTTCGGCTTCTGCCCGTTCGCGACCATCGCGTGGTAGACCGAGCCGTCGCCCACCTGGTCCCAGTCCGGCAGGTAGGACGGGATCGGCGCCCACGGCGTGTGACTCGACACCAGCGGCATCTCGATCATCAGCGGGCCGCGCCCCGGCTTGCGGTACTCGATCGTGTTCAGCCGGTGGAGCGTGTACTGGTCGGGCATCGGCGCCCAGCTGAACTTCGGCCCCCGGTAGCCGAGGTTGCGCGAGTCCCACACCTGGTCGTACCCGTAGAACCGCCCCTCCGGCCAGGCCCGGGTCGCGCCCGGCATCACCGACACGGTCCGCCAGCCGGCGTCCTTGAAGGCCCGGGTCAGGGTGAGCCGGTTGCTGGAGACCAGGTTCCGGTAGCGCTGCTCGTTGTTGATCCACAGCCCGGACTCGAAGGTCGAGTGCGCCAGCCAGCTGCCTCCGCCGAACGTCGGCGAGGTGAGCCAGCCGCTGCGCGAGGCGAAGCCGGCCTCCCGCAACGTCCGCGTGCCCTGGTCCAGCACCGGGTCGACCTGGCCGGCGAGGGCCGGATGCTCCACCGCGCTGCGGCCGTAGCTCTCCACGAAGGTGAAGATCACGTCTTTGCCGCGCAGGGCGGTCAGCATCTGCTGCGCGGGCGTCTTCCCGTACGCGTCCTGACCGACCTCGGACGCAAAGGCGGCCTCGTCACGCAGTCCCGCTCGCGCCTGATGCGCCCGGTCCCAGGCGTAGGTCGCGGTGCTGCGCGCCGCCACCGGAACCGCCCCGGTGATCGACACGCCGAGGCCGAACGTCACCGCCCAGGCCACCGCCACCGCACCCGCCGTCATCGCGGAGCGCCGCCGCTGCCGCCCGATCAGCGCGCCGACGCGCAGCAGCGACCACACGGTCAGCGCCATCACCGACCCGACCAGCAGAACCACGGCCACCACCGCGCCGGCGGCTGCCACCCGCCCGTACGCCTCGGCGGCGAAGCCGTACGCGTCGTCGAACAGCACCCAGTCCAGGACCGGGTCGAACGGCCGGTTCAGCTCGGCGAAGAACCCCATGTCGAGGCACTTCTCCAGGACCAGCCACCCGATCAGCACGCCGAGCACGACCGCGGCCACCCGGCGGGCCCGCACCGGCAGCACCAGCATCAGGGCGATCACCACCGCGCCCTCGACCGGGATCCGCAGGAACCCCAGCGGAGTGAGCCGCGACACGACGTTCGGGAAGATCAGCGCGGCGAACAGGAACACCGCCGCCAGCACGGTCACCGCCCGCGACACCCCGGGACGCCGGAAGAAGGCGCGCACGAAGGGGCGAAGGGCGAAACGGGCACGGCCCGGCGCGGGCGTCTCGAGGTCGATCGGTTGCACGGCCGGGGTTACGGAAATGCCGGGGTTTCGGTTCACCGGCACCGGAAAGTCGCCCGGCGACGCGCCGCGACAGGCCACCGGCGGCCGTACGGTGGCGGGAGGACCGCGAACCCGTGAACGAGAGGAACCGACGTGCCCACGGTTGAATCCGACCTGCTGCGCGCCCTCGCCGAACCCGGCGCGGACGACCTGGACCGCCTCGACGCCTGGTGGCGTGCCGCCAACTACCTGACTGTCGGGCAGATCTATCTGCAGGCCAACCCGCTGCTGCGTGAACCGCTGAAACCCGAGCACATCAAGCCGCGGCTGCTCGGTCACTGGGGCACCAGCCCCGGGCTGTCGTTCGTCTACGCCCACCTGTCCCGGCTGATCCGGCACACCGGCCAGCAGACCATCTACCTGGCCGGGCCGGGGCACGGCGGGCCGGCGCTGGTCGCCGCCGGCTACCTGGAGGGCACCTACACCGACATCTACCCGCAGGTGACCCAGGACGCCGAGGGCATGCGGGTGCTGTTCCGGCAGTTCTCCAGTCCCGGTGGCATCCCCAGCCACGTCTCGGTCACCACGCCCGGCTCGATCCACGAGGGCGGCGAGCTCGGTTACGTGCTGATGCACGCGTTCGGCGCGGTCTTCGACAACCCGGACCTGCTCGCGGTCGCGGTGGTCGGCGACGGCGAGGCCGAGACCGGCCCGCTCGAGGGCTCCTGGAAGGGCGTCTCGTTCCTCAACCCGGTCCGCGACGGGGCCGTGCTGCCGATCCTGCACCTCAACGGCGCGAAGATCTCCGGGCCGACCGTGCTGGGCCGCAAGGACCCCGAGGAGGTGCGGTCGCTGCTGCGCGGGCACGGCTACGAGGTGATCGAGGTCGGCGGCGACGACCTGCCCGGCATGCACCACCGCTTCGCCGAGGCCCTCGCCCACGCCTGGGGACGCATCCGCGAGATCCAGGACGACGCCCGCGACGGGTCCTGGGACCGGAGCCGGCCGGAGTGGCCGATGATCATCTTGCGGACGCCGAAGGGCTGGACCGGGCCGCACGAGGTCGACGGCGTCCCGGTCGAAGGGACCTGGCGCGCCCACCAGGTGCCGCTGGCCGGCGTGCGCGACAACCCCGAGCACCTGGCGATGCTGCAGCGGTGGCTCGAGTCGTACCGGCCGGGGGAGCTGTTCGACGACGCCGGCGCCCCGGCCGGCGCCGTGCGCGACCAGTCGCCCCGCGGCGACCTGCGGATGAGCGCCACCCCGCACGCCAACGGCGGCCTGCTCACCCGCGACCTCGATCTGCCCGACTTCCGCGACTACGGCGTCGAGGTGAAACGCCCCGCGGGCGAACGCGCCGAGTCGACCCGCCGGCTGGGCGAGATGATCCGCGACATCTACCGGCGCAACCCCGACCGGTTCCGGCTGACCTGCCCCGACGAGACCAACAGCAACCGGCTCGGCGCGGTGTTCGAGGCCTCCGACCGCACCTTCATGGAAGAGGTCCGTCCCGAGGACGTGGCGATCGGGCCGGACGGCCGGGTGATGGAGGTGCTGTCCGAGCACAACTGCCACGGCTGGCTGGAGGGGTACAACCTCACCGGCCGGCACGGCATGTTCGCCACCTACGAGGCCTTCGCCATGGTGAGCGCGTCGCAGACCGTACAGCACGGGAAATGGCTGGAGGAGGCGGCGCACCTGCCGTGGCGGGCCAAGGTGCCCAGCCTGAACGTGCTGCTCACCTCGACCGCCTGGCGCAACGACCACAACGGCTTCTCGCACCAGGGGCCCGGACTCATCCAGGTGGTGCTCACCCAGCGCGGCACGGTCAACCGGATCTACCTGCCGCCGGACGCGAACTGCCTGCTGTCGGTCGCCGACCACTGCTTCCGGTCCCGCTCGTACATCAACCTCATCGTGATCGACAAGCAGCCGCAGCTGCAGTACCTCACCATGGACGACGCCATCGAGCACTGCGCCCGCGGCGCCGGCATCTGGGACTGGGCCGGCACCGACGACGGCAGCAGCGACCCGGACATCGTGCTGGCCTGCGCCGGCGACGTGGTCACCATGGAGACGGTCGCGGCCGCGCAGATCCTGCGCGAGCGGCTGCCCGGTTTCCGGGTGCGGGTGGTCAACGTGGTCGACCTGCTGGCGCTGATCCGCCCGAAGGACCACCCGCACGGCATGAGCGAGACCATGTTCACCGAGCTGTTCACCGACACCGTCGACGTGATCTTCTCGTTCCACGGCTACCCGGGCGCGATCCACCAGCTGGTGCACGGCCGGCCGGACGCCGACCGGTTCCGGGTGCGCGGCTTCATCGAGGAGGGCACCACCACCACGCCGTTCGACATGACGGTGCGCAACCGGGCGTCGCGCTACCACCTGGTGATCGACGCGATCAACAACACCCGGCGGCTGCCGCGCGGCGCCACCGACCTGAAGGCCTGGTGCGAGAGCCAGCTGCGCCGCCACGAGACGTACGTGGTGGAGCATCTCGAGGACATGCCGGAGGTCCGGGACTGGACCCTCGGCGACTGGGCCGTCCAGGGCTGACCCGTCACACGGTCGCGGCGGCCCGGACGAGCGCGAAGTCCGGGTCCGCCACCGGCCGGCCGAAGTGGTAGCCCTGCAGCAGCCGGTATCCGCGCCGGCACAGCGCCTCGGCCTGCTCGGCGGTCTCCACGCCCTCGGCCACCGCGTCCAGGCCCAGGCCGTCGCTGACCTGGATCAGCGCCTCGGCGATCACCGCGTGCCGGCCCTCCTCGGTGATCCGGTCGACGAACGACTTGTCGACCTTGAGGATGTCCACCGGGACGGTCTGCAGCAGCCCCAGCGACGAGTGGCCGGTGCCGAAGTCGTCCAGCGCGACCCGCACGCCCAGCGCCCGCAGCTCGTGCAGCGCGGCCACCGCCTGCCCGCCCTCGAACACCGCGGTCTCGGTCACCTCCACGGCCAGGCAGCGGGCCGGCAGGCCGGTGTCGGCGAGCGCGGCCGCGACCGTGCCGGCGAACCCGGGCCGGGCCAGCTGCCGTGCCGAGACGTTCACGCTCACCCTCGCCGGCGCGTCGTCGCCGAGCTCGGCACGCCAGCGCGCCAGGCGGGCGCAGGCGGTCCGCAGGATCCACTCGCCCAGCTCCACGATCAGGCCGTTCTGCTCCGCCACCGGCACGAACACCGTCGGGCTGACCAGGCCGCGCTCCGGATGCTCCCACCGCACCAGCGCCTCCACCGCCGCGACCCGCCCGGCCGGCAGGTCCACGATCGGCTGGTAGACCACCCGGAACTGGCCGGCGGCCAGCCCGGCGCGCAGCTCCGCACCCAGGCGGGCCCGTTCGCCGGCCCGTTCGTCCAGGGCCGCGGTCCATCGCCGTACCGGCTCCCCGGTCTGTTTCGCGGCGTGCATCGCCGCCTCCGCCCGCCGCAGCACCTCCGGCGGATCCTGCTGCGCCGGACCGGCACCGGCCAGGCCGACCGCGACACCGACCAGCAGCTCGTGGCCGCCGGCCAGCACCGGCTCGCGCAGCACCGCCGGCAGGTCCGCGGGGAAGCCGCCGCGCAGCAGCAGCGCGAACTCGTCGCCGCCGATCCGCGCGACCATCGCGTCGCCGGGTGCCGCCTGCCGCAGGCGCGACGCCATCGCCAGCAGCACCCGGTCGCCGACCGGCCGGCCCAGCTCGTCGTTGACGTGCTTGAACCCGTTGAGGCCGAGCAGCGCCACCTGCACCGGGCCGTCGGCGAGCGCGGCGGTCAGCTCCAGGTCGAAGCGGCGGCGGTTGGCCAGCCCGGTCAGGTCGTCCTGAAGCGCCGCCCGGCGCATCTGCGCCGCCTGCCGGCGCACCTCCGCGACGAACCCGGACATCCGGGCGATGACCAGCAGGAACAACGTTCCCGAACCGACCGCGACCACCGACCGGTCCAGGCCGTCCAGCGCGACCTGCGGCACGAACAGCAGCACCGGCGCGAGCAGCGAGCAGGCGCCGAACAGCGCCAGCCGTGCCGGTCCCACCCGAGTGCCCTCGGTGACGACCGGGTTCGCCGGTGCCGGATGCAGGGCACCGGCGGCCCAGCACACGTAGGACAGCAGGAACAGCGGGTCCAGCACGTGGGTGTCGGCGCCCGAGTACAGCTCCATCAGGGAGAAGGCGGTGTCGGCGGCCAGCACCAGCACGCCGGCGAGCGCGATCAGGCGGCTGCTCGCCGTGCGGCCACCGGCGTCGGTGAGCAGCCGGGCCAGCACGGCCAGCAGCAGCAGGTCGGCCGCCGGGTAGGCGATGCTGATCACGCCCTCGAGCGTCGATGCCGAGCCGGCCGCGATCGGGTGCAGCACGAACACCCAGAACACCAGGCTCAGGCCGGTCGACACGATCGCCGCGTCGATCAGCTCGGCCACCCGGCCGCGGCCTCCGCGCACCAGCAGCAGCAGGCCGACCAGGGTCAGCGGGTACGAGCCGAGGTAGAAGACGTCGGCGATCGACGGGTATGGCTCCTGGTCCAGGACGTACTTGTAGTACTCGTAGGTGACGTCGCCCAGCACCGACCCGAACTGGCCGGCGGCCATCCAGTACCACATCGCCGGCCGCGCCGGCCGGTACATCCGTACCGCCGCGAGCATCGCGAAACCGCAGATCAGCCCGATCGCGTTGTACGTGAGGCTGCTCGCGAGCCCGCCCTCGGGCAGCAGGTAGTACCCGATGATCGCGAGCACGCCGCCCGCGAGCCACCATCGCCACAACTGTGCTCGCCTCACGTCCGACCATCGGCGTACGGGAAACGAACTTGAGGACTGGCCATGGACCACACAAGATCGAGTGCAGTAATCTCCGAGCCGGTCTTCGAAGATCGCCGGAGGTGGATGTGACAGCGGAGCGTGTCCGCGGCCCCCAGGACGTGGCGGCGGTGACCCGCCGGTACCCGCGCCGCACGTACCAGATCGGCGCGGTCCTGTCCCTGGTCGCCGCCGTGCAGGCGGTGATCGTGGTGACCGCGGCCGGCGGCGGGTCCTGGCTGTGGGGCGCCGCCGTGATGCTGGCCGCGGCCGGCGCGACCTTCGCCTACAAGTCGGTTCCCTTCGACACCGTGACCTTCCCCGGGGCCTGACCAGCCGGCGCCGGGCCGGGAAATCCGGTGACGCCGCCGCGGCGCCGCGGCCCACAATCGGCCGATGGGCACCGCGGCGATGTTCCTGCGGTGGACGTTCGCCCGGGCCGTGCTGCACTGGGGGTACGTCCTGACCTCCGGCCTGTGGTTCGTCACCGGGGCCCACCTGACGGCGGGGCGGCTGGTGGCGCTCGGCGCGGTAGTGGCGCTGACCATGACGCTCACCGACGTGCCGGCCGGGGTGTTCGCCGACGCCGCCGGGCGCAAGTGGCCGCTCGTGGCCGGGCACGCCTTCCTGGCCGCCGCGATGGTGGCGACCGCGTTCGCGCGGACCTTCCCGCAGCTGGTCGTCACGCAGATCCTGTGGGGGCTGGGGTGGGCGTTCTCCGGCGGCGCGGACGTCGCGTGGCTGACCGACGAGGGCCGCCCCGACGACGTCGACCGGGTGCTCGCCGCGCGGGCGCGCTGGGAGGTCGCGGGCGACGCCACCGGCACCGTCGCGTTCGGCGTTCTGGCCGCGACCGCCGGCCTGCGCACCGCGATCCTGATCTCCGGCGTGGCGATGGCGGCGACCGGCGTGTTCGTGGCGGTCCGGTTCCCCGGCGACACGCCGGCACGGCGCGATCCGGCCGGCCGCGTCCCGCGGGCCGGCGTCGCGTCCGCGTGCGGCGTCCTGCGG
>NZ_CAKUCL010000073.1 GCF_934643405.1 uncultured Actinoplanes sp. | reverse complement strand
ACCGTCCCTGAAACCGTGAACCCGGCCGTTGAAGCGAGGAGGTCTGCCTGATGTCGCAGGGCTGGTCCGCCCCGTCAGCGGCCGGTGAGGTCGTGGTGGAGCCGGTGGGCGGGGTGCTGACGCTGCGCAGCGGTGCGGAGTCCCGCGCGGAGCTCGTCGCCCTGGCCACCGAGCTCCCGATGGAGTCCGGCCGGACGGCGGTGGTGAGCGCACCTCCGGTCACCGGTCGCCCGGACTTCTTCGACCTGCTGCCGGACGTGCTGATCGAGCATCTCGGCGGCAGTGCGGGTGGCATCCGGCTGATCCCGCTCGGCGAGTACGCGCCCTCGATCGACGCCGAGGAGGCGGCGCAAGAGCTGGCCGAATGGGTCGGTCAGACGGTGCTGTTCCCGGTCTCCGGCCTCCACCTGACTCCGGGCCAGGTCGGCATGCCGGCCCGCAGCGCCAAGGGGCACAACGCGGTCGCCTGGGTGGCGTGCACCCCCGGCAGCCCGGTCCGGTACGCGGCGCCTTGGCCTGCACCGACCGAGGCGCCGGTCGCCATCCGGACGCCACCGATTCAGCAGACCTCGTCGTCCGAGCTGACCCAGCCGCTCGCCGTCAAGCCCGCGCGGGTCCGGCCGACGCCGTCATCCGAACCGACCCAACCCCTCGCCGGCGCACCGCGCACCTCGGCGGCGGCCTCCTCCGAGGTGACCCAAGCCGTGACCGTACGGCCCCGGCCGGCCCCACCGGCCGAGGCCGCCCCGCCGGCTCCGGCGGAAGGGATTACGGCCCCTCCCCCGTCCGGCGCGGACAGGGTGGCAGCCTGGCCGGCCGGTGGGGTCTGGCGGCTCGTGCCGGTCGACGCCGGCGGGATCGCCGCGGTGCCGCGGAACCGTCCGCCGGTCGTCTGGTCGCCGCCCCGGCCGCAGGCCCGGCCGGCCCGGCCGGCAGTCCCGGCCGCCGATCGGGAGCTCAGCGTCCCGGGCGTGCGCACGCCGGCGGGCTGGTCGTTCCTGGACGAGCCGGCGATAGGTACCGGGCCGGCGCTGGCCGGCTTCGTCGTCGAGGTCCGGGTGGACCTCACCGGGTTCCGGGTGGGCGGCCGTCCGCTGCCGCCGAGGTCGCTGGCGCGGTTGATCGCGGCCCGCCGGCCGGACGCCCGGCAACCGGTGGTTCTCGTGGTCCGGGGTGCCACCGTCGGCGGCACCGCGGCCGATCTTCTCTACGGCGCGCTGGCCGATGCGCTGGCCGTTGCGGTCTACGCCGCCGACGCGGATGTCCACCGCACGGCCACCGGCCTGCTCCGGACGACCGGTACGTTCCGCCGCTGGAATCCCCGGACCGGCCGGGGCGAGGGCCGACCGGCGCGCCAGATCCGGGTGATCGGCAACGTGCTGCCACCGCTGCCGGTCCGGCCGGCTCAGCGGACCCGCCCGGCCGAGGCCATCCGGCCGGTGGCCGAACCGCGCCGCCCGGTCGAGGAGGCGCCCGAACCGGCCGTGCTCGGCCCGGAGGTCGCCGCCCTGCTCGCCCCGGAACGCTGGCTGCGGCGGTCGGGGATGGCGCCGGTCGAGGCGCCGGCACTGCCCGAGCCGGTGGCCGCCCTGCGGACCGCCCGGGTCATGGGCGTCGCGAAGGTGCCGCCGGCCGACGACGCACCGCGCCGGATCGAGTCGCCGGTCACCGTGACCTATCCGCAGGTGGACCGGCCGGCGGTGGCCTCCTCACCGGCTGCCGTGGCGGAGGACGCCGACGTCGAGCCTCCGGTCGCCGGGACACACCCGGCGGTATCCGGGCCGCAATCCGCACCGGCCGCGATGGCGGCGGTGTCCGAGCCGGAGCCGGACCGGCCCTCGCCGCGCTGGCTCGTCGACGCCGACCTCGCCGAGGCCGTCGCGGACCGCGGGATCCTGCGCCAGGCGCTGGCCGGGCGGTACGACGCCCACGCACGGGTGGTGTCCCGGACCCTTGCCGAGTCGCCGGGGCTCCGGGCGGCCGCCGGTGCGGTCGCCGATCTGACCGCCGGGCTCGTCGCCGTCTGCGCGTACTACGACGGGAGGCGTGACGAGATGAACGAGGTCCTGCGCGGTTCCGGACCGGAGGACGGGGTGGAGACGGCGATGCTGCTGGCCCGCAGCGCCACGTACGGCGTACGCCGGCTGCCCACGGTGCTCGGGCCGGTGTTCCGCTCCGGTTCCGCGAGCCCGGGACAGATCGCGGCCTACCGGCCCGGCGAGGTGCTGATCGAGCCAGCCTTCATCGATGTCAACCTGACAGCCGGTCCGGCGCCGGAGTCCGACGTGGAGTATGTGATCTGGTCGGTCAGCGCCCGCCGGTTGGACGGCCTCGCCCAGAACCATCCCGGCCGCGCGATCTTCCAGCCCGGCAACCGCTTCCAGGTGCTTACGGTCGACGATCCGGAGCCCGGCGGCGGCCCGGCCCGGGTCTACCTGCGTGACCTGGCGGCCGCGAGGCGTGGCGGCCGGGACAGCATCGAGCGGATCCTCTCCCAGCTGCGTGCGGTGCCCCGAGCCGGTTCCGGTCCGGGATCGCAGCACGCCGTACCGCTGAACT
Source organism: uncultured Actinoplanes sp. (assembly GCF_934643405.1). Taxonomy (GTDB): domain Bacteria; phylum Actinomycetota; class Actinomycetes; order Mycobacteriales; family Micromonosporaceae; genus Actinoplanes. The sequence continues at coordinate 25,304 of NZ_CAKUCL010000073.1, read as the reverse complement.
TTGCCCCGGGCCTGGACGCCTCCGGCCGGCCCTTCCGGCCGCCGGCAGAGAACGCCGACGGTGTCGCGGCGAACGAGAATGGACAAGCGTGACCAATAGCATGGTGTCGGTATCCCAGACCGAACCGGGATGTGTGCCGACCATCGCCGACGCCTTGGCCTCCGCGGGCCCCGGCGCCACCATCGTGGTGCAGCCGGGTACGTACCGGGAGCAGCTACGGCTGACCCGGGACGTGACGATCGTCGCCGAGGACGGCCGGGGCACGGTCACCATCGACGGCGGGAACGGCGTCGCGGTGTTCGCCTCGGGCGGCACCGTCACCCTGCGCGGGCTGACCCTGCGCGGCGGTGCCGCGGACCTGCCCGCGGTCCAGATCGGACGAGCCCGCCTGCAGGCCGCGGAATGCGACATCGACGCCAACGGCATCGTCGCGATGCACGTGCCCGGCGGCGAGTTCGAACTGCGGGACTGCCGGGTGAGCAACCCGGCCGGAGCCGGTTTCCTGATCGAGCAGCGAGCCAGGGGCACGGTCACCACGACCACCGTACGGAAAACGGGCAGCGCGGCGATCGTGATCAGTGACGGTGCGGAGCCGGTGTTCCGGCACTGCACCATCAGCGAGGCCCGAGGCGTCGGGGTGCTCTCCACACGCGGCGGGCGGGGCACCGTCGAGGACTGCGACATCAGCGCCGTCGACGGGCCGGGGGTGGCCGTCGAGGAGAACGGCGCGGTGCGGGTGGTGCGGACGAAGGTGCACGACACGCCCGGCGCCGGAGTGCTCGTCAGCGGCGGTCAGCCGGTGCTGGAGGATTCCGAGATCGGCCCGGTCGGCGGGCACGGCATCATCCTGTCGGGCACCGCCGAGGCGATCGTGTCCCGTACCCGGGTCCACGGTGCGGCGGGGCACGGATTGCTCGCACTGGAACAGGCGACCGGCGAGTTCAGCGACGGCCACATCGAGGGCACCGAGGCCGCCGCGATCGCGGTCACCGGGTCGGCGGCGCCGCGCATCGAGGGTGGCCGGGTGACCGGTGGCACCGGCGCGGCCCTGATCTTCGACGAGCAGGGTGCGGGCAGCGTCCGCGGGCTCACTGTGCGGGGTGGACAGACCGGGGTGCTGGTCCAGGGGTCGGCGGCGCCGGTGATCGAGGGTGCCGACATCAGCAACTGCACCGAGTACGGCGTACGGCTGGCCGGCAGCGCCCACCCGACCGTGCGCGAGGCTCGCATCGACGCCTGCCAGGCGGGCGGGTTCCTGGTCGAGGCGGGTGCCACGCTGACCGCCGAGGAAACCACCGTCCGTGGTGGCACGCACGGCCTGCTGCTCGCCGTCGACGGCGCGGCCACGGTGACCTCGGGCGATTTCGGGGCGGCACGCAACGCCGGGATCGCGCTGCAGCGGAACGCCCGGCTCACGCTGTCCCGCACCCGGGTGCACGGCAGCGGCGGCCCGGGGATCCGGTTCGGCGCCGGGTCCTCCGGCCGGCTGGACGGCTGCGAGGTGATCGAGAACTCGGGCGACGGTCTGCTCGTCGAGACGGTCGCACCGGTGCACGTCCGAAGCACCACGATCGTCGGCAACGGCGGCGAGCCGATCCGCCAGACCGTACCGAGCACCGCCCTCGACCTCGACAACGCCCGGACCGAGCGGGCGGCGAAGCCGGTGCCGAGCCGGCCCCGCACCGACCTGCCGATGACGCCGACGCGGACCCCGGTGGTGCCCACGTCGCCGGCCGGGGGCGCGGGCAGCCCCGGCAATTCCGAGACGCCCGCCACCCCGGCCGACCCGGAAGGCCCGTCCGACCAGGCCACTCCGCTGCTGGCTGAGCTGAACACCCTCGTCGGTCTGGCCGGGGTCAAGCACGAGGTGGCCACGCTCGTCGGCCTGCACCGGGTCAGCCAGCGCCGGGCAGCCGCGGGCCTGCCGGCACCGCCGATGTCCAGGCACATGGTGTTCGCCGGTGCGCCGGGTACCGGCAAGACCACGGTGGCCCGGCTCTACGGGCGCATCCTCGCCGCGCTCGGCGTACTGGAGACCGGCCAGATGGTCGAGGTGGCCCGGGCCGACCTGGTCGCCGAGCACATCGGCGGCACCGCCGTGAAAACCACGGAGAAGTTCAACGAGGCGCGGGGCGGGGTGCTGTTCATCGACGAGGCGTACACGCTTTCGCCGCAGGACAGCGGCACCGGCCCCGACTTCGGCCGGGAGGCGATCGACACCCTGGTCAAGCTGATGGAGGACCACCGCGACGAAATCGTGGTGATCGTCGCCGGCTATTCCGCGCAGATGCGCTCGTTCCTCGATTCCAACCCCGGCCTCGCCTCCCGTTTCTCCAAGTCGATCGAGTTCGAGAGCTACTCGACCGAGGAACTGGTGACGATCGTCGAGCGGTTGTGCAGTACCCATCACTACTCGCTGGAGTACGACACCCGGCTGGCGCTGACACGGCTGTTCGACGGCATGGCCCGGGACGCCAACTTCGGTAACGCCCGGGTGGCCCGCAAGGTCTTCGAGGAGATGATCGGGCGGCAGGCGTTCCGGCTCTCCCAGGCGGGTTCGTCGTCCGGGGTCGAGCTGGCGCAGCTGCTGCCGCAGGACCTCGGCGCCCCGGCGGCGGGCGGCGTGCGCGCGGGCGAGGCCCGTGACGGCGAGGTCGACCAGCTGCTCGGAAGGCTGACCAGCATGATCGGGCTGAGCGCGGTGAAGAAGGAGGTGGCGGACATGATCGACCTGCTCGCCACCATCCGGACCCGGGTCAGCGCCGGCCTGCCGGCCCCGTCGATCTCCCGGCACCTGGTGTTCTCCGGCCCACCGGGAACCGGCAAGACAACCGTGGCGCGGCTGTACGGGCAGTTGCTGACGGCGCTCGGCGTGCTGGCGGGCGGCCAGCTGGTCGAGGTGGCCCGGGCCGACCTGGTCGGCGAGTACATCGGACACACCGCGCAACGCACCCGCGAGGCGTTCGACCGGGCCCGGGGCGGCGTGCTGTTCATCGACGAGGCCTACACCCTGGCGCCGCCGGACGCCCGGCAGGACTTCGGCCGGGAGGCCATCGACACGCTGGTCAAGCTGATGGAGGACCACCGCGACGAGGTCGTCGTCATCGCGGCCGGGTACGAGGAGGAGATCGAGGAATTCCTCGCCGCCAATGCCGGCCTGGCGTCCCGCTTCTCTCGCCGCATCCATTTCGCCAACTACAGCCCGGACGAGCTGGTCGCGATTTTCCAAGGACTGGCGTCGTCGAGCGGCTACGAATGTCCGGGCGCCACTCTGGTCGCGTTGCGGGAACATTTCGAGCACGTGCCGAAGACACGTTCGTTCGGCAACGGAAGATACGCGCGTCAAGTACTTGAGGAGGCCATCACCCGTCAGGCCAGCCGGCTGCGTGCACTGCCGTCACCCAGCGTCGAGCAGCTGCGGACGTTACTGGTGGAGGACATTGCCGTCACTGTCGCCGCGGGCGCATGATTGCCCACGATTCAGCGTTCAGTAGGGGCGGGCCGCAATGCCGGTGAAGCCGAAGCGATGACGCCCTCGCAACTCTGGCCGCGGTCCTGGCCGGGATGTGAAGCCCTGATCCGCTTTTACCGAACGTGGGCGCCGGCAACTCTCACGGCAGGTCGAGCTCGTCGACCTCGACGATCACCCCGTCGCGGATGACGACGCGCGCCGGGAACGGGGAGTGTTCGGTGGCCCAGACGCTGAAGCGGTCCCTGGTCGTGGTGCACCGGCCGGCGCGGGTTGCCTTGTCCACACAGGACGCCGTACCGGGCCGGTATTCGCGCAACCGGTAGGTCTTGGAAACCGGAAGCGTGACCGTCAGATCCTCCGGGTCGAGGACGGCGCCGGCCGCGCAGCGGCCCGAGCCGGCGTCGATCTGGTGGCGACGGCAGAACGCGGCGCCGGTCATCAGGTCGGCCGGCTGGACGATCGACGAGTGGGTGTCGCCGTTGAGGAAGTACACCCGGGCGTCGAACGTGGCATCGCCCCGGACGAACGCCGGCGCGGGCGCCGGGCCACCCGAGCGGAGGTTGGCCTGGTTGAACCGGACCCGGGCGCCGCGGCCACCGCCCTCCTTCAGCGCGCCGAAGGTGACCATGCCGCTGACCAGCGCCGGCCGGTCGAGCGGTCCGCGCAGCACCAGCTCCTCATCGACGGTGACTGTCGCCTGTGACTCGTCGGCTGAGACGGTGATCCCATGGGCGGCGGTGCCGGTCGCGGTCGGGCGGGCGACCGTGGTGAGGGTGGACGCACCGTCCTCGCCATCATGGACGGCGAGCGTGACCTTGTCGGGGCAGACGGCAATCCGGTAGGCACCGTCCGACGCGATGCGGAAATAGATCGCGGCGCAGGAGTGGGTGGCCAGCTGGGCGAGCACGCTGATCGTCTGACGGCTCGGGAAGACCTCCTCAGGGCCGTAGATGCAGCGCACCTCTGAGGTGGTGGTCACGACCAGGCCGCCGTCATGGCGGCAGGAGCCGGTGGTGGCCTCCTCGTTCGACCACTGGCCGTCGAGGTCGAGGGAATCGACGACGGTCGGCCCGTGCACCACCGGATCGGCCGCCGGGGACGGCGCGGTGGGCGCCGGGCGGGAGGCCACGATCGCGGCGGACGGAGCCCCCGCGCCGGCGTGGATCAGGTGCGAGATGAGCGGGCCGGTCAGCGCGGCCATCACGGTGAGGCCTGCGGTCAGAGCGGCGAGGCGACGACGACCTCGGCGCGGCGGCGGGTCGCGGTCCGGCACGTGCCGGGCGGCCTCGGCGGCTCGCCGCACGTCGGGGAGCATCGGCGGGCTGCCCGCTGCCCCGGGCCCGCGGGTGAGGAGCAGATCGAGGAGTTGCTGGGCGGTCGGCCGCTCGACCGGGTCCTTGGCCAGCGCCAGCGCGACCACGCCGGCCAGCGGCTCCGGCAGGCCGTCGAGGACCGGCGCCGCGGTGAGGATGCGGGCGGCGGTCGCCATCGGGACGTCACCGGTGAACGGTGTGCGGCCGGTGCCCGCGTACGTCACCACCGCACCCCACGCGAAGATGTCGGCCGCCGGGGTGACGTGCCGGTCGGTGGCCGGGTCGAAGCGCTCGGGCGCCATGTACGCCAGGGTGCCGACCATCTCCTCGGTGCGCGTGTGATGGCTGGTCGCCTCCAGCGCCCGGGCGATGCCGAAGTCGATCACCTTGGGGACCCCGAGGGCGAACAATACGTTGCGCGGCTTGAGATCGCGGTGGATCACTCCGGCGCCGTGGATGGCCGCCAGCGCGGCCGCCATCCCGACCGCCACGCTGTGCAGGCTGCCGCCGGTCAGCGGGCCCTGCTCCTTGATCACCTCGGCCAGGCTGGGGCCGTCGACGTATTCGACCACCAGATAGGGCGGGTCGTGGTCGGGGTCGGCGTCGAGCACCTCGGCGGTGCAGAACGGCGGCACCTGGCGGGCCCGGTTGACCTCGCTGCGGAACCGGGCCCGGAAACGCTCGTCGGGCGCGAGCTCGGGCCGGATCACCTTGATCGCGACCGGTCGCCCGTGGGGATCGCGAGCCAGGTAGACCGCGCCCATGCCGCCCTCGCCGATCCGGGCCACCATCCGGTAGCGACCGAGGACGCGCGGGTCGGTGGGAAGCAGCGGGCTCGACATGGCGAGCCCACCCTAGACGACTGAGACTGCGACCCGCTGCACCCAGCTGTCGGGCTCGGCCGTCGCCCGGCCCGATTGTCCTCGTACTTCACCTGGCGCATTCACGGCTGTAGCGTGCCTCACAGGTGGCGAGCAGCCGGCTGGGGCAAGCCGCCGACGCGCACCGGGGACTCGCCTGCCGTACGACGGTCGGCAAGTCCCCGCTTCTGGTCTGAGCCGGCCCCCTGCTGCCGAGACCGATGAGAACGACCGGCGGAGCCGGTCTCTATCTGGACAGAGACGATGGCAGGGAGGACGACATGACGTCGATCAAATTGGGCGTGCATCTGCCGGTGGCGGGGCGAGGGGCCTCACCGGCGAGCATCGCCGAGGTTGCCGAGGAAGCCGAGCGTGTCGGGCTGGACTCGGTCTGGTCCTGGGATCGTCTGATGCGGCCGACGGCGCCGATCGCCATGGGCGGCCCGGGCGGCCCGATCATGGAGGCGCCGGAGGACTTCGCGACGGTGTACGACCCGATCGAGACGTTGACCTATGTCGCGGCCCGTACCAGCCGCATCAGCCTGGGGACCAGCGTGCTGGACACGCTCTTCCAGAGTCCGGTCATCCTCGCCCGCCGGCTGGCCACGCTCGACCGGCTCAGCGGCGGCCGGCTCATCGCCGGCATCGGCCAGGGCTGGATGGAGCAGGAGTTCGAGGCTGCTGGCGTCTCGATGCGCAGACGTGGCGCGGGATTCGAGGAGCACCTGCTGGCCATGCGCGCGGTCTGGGGACCGGATCCGGTGAGTTTCACCGGCCGCCACTACCGCATCCCCGAGGCTGACATCGGCCCGAAGCCGGTCCGCCCGGGTGGCCCCAGCGTGGTGGTGGGCGCCGCATCCCCGTCAGCGCTTCAACGCGCGGGGCGGCTCGGCCTGGGACTGACGCTGGTGATCTTCGATTGGAGCCCGGTCCGGGAAAGCATCGCAACGTTCCGGGCGGCCGCGGACGCCGCCGGGCACGAGACGGACGCGCTGCCGATCATGTTGCAGGTCAACGGCAACGTCACCCAGGATCCGGTACCCGAGCCCGCACCGCTGGTCGGCTCGCCCGAGCAGGTCGCGGCCGATCTGGAGAAGGCCGCGAAGCTGGGCGTTGAACACGTCTTCTGGCACTTCGACGAGAACCCGCTCGGTTCGCTTCCGCTCCTGGCGCAGCTGCGCCGCGTCTGACCGGCCGCGCCTGGGTGGCCGGGCGCGGGTATCCACAGCATCAGCCCGGCTACACCGGCGATGGGGCCACCGGTTCGCGACGCTGCGGCGGTACGCGACGGTGGCCCGCAGCACTGGCCACGCCCCAGCTCGCGCAGACCACGCCGAGTGCCATGACGGACGCCCGGCTGATGTGGCCTCTCGCCACGTGACGAAGCATGCCCAGCGGCACCGTGCGGCGCATGTAGGCGCGTTCATGGTCGAGGGTGGCGGCATCGCCGAGCAGCCGGGCCATCTCGACTTTGCCGCGGCCTTCGGCGACGCACCGGTGGGCGAAGAAGCGCAGTGTCGACCGGCTGGCATCGACCTGGTGGTGGATGACCGCCGCGGGTACGTACAGCCAGTGGCCGCCCGATGCCCGAGCAGCCCGGATGCACAGATCGGTGTCCTCCGGCCGGGAGGCGCTGCCCACCTTGCCGAAGTCGGTCCGGAAACCGCCGATCCGGCGGAAGACCCCGGTGCGCACGGCCATGTTGCCGGACCACACGTTGCGCACGACGGTCGTGCTGACGGGCATGCCGTCGTGGTGCGCGCCGATCACCCACCCGAACTCATCGGGGAACCAGCGCGGCCGGCCCGCATCCCATCGCGGCAGGTACCGGCCGCCGGTTCCGACCACCGATGGGTCGGTGAACGGTGCGAGCAGATGGTCAAGCCAGCGTTCATCGGCGGTCTCGTCGTCGTCGAGGAACGCGATCAACTCGGAACGTGCCAGACCAGCGGCAGCGTTGCGCGTGGCCGAGGCCCCTCGTTTGCCGCTGTCGTTCAGAACCACCCGAACACCCGGGAACCGGTCGCGGACGGCCGAGGCGAGTTGCGGATTGTGATCCACCCCGACGACGACATCGGCGGGCTCACGGGTCTGCGTCAGCACCGACGTCAGGGCCGAGCACAAGCTCTCCCACCTCCGCATCGAGTGGCACGCCAGCACGACGGTTACGTCTATCGACACAGAACACGACCTCTCGTTCATTCCTGTTTCGTGGCGGCCGGGGCGCGCCTCCACGAGATTCGGGGTGAATCGGGCGCAACGCGATCCCTCGGTGGGATGACACCCGGCGGTGACCGATGCGACTGCGCGTCGGCGACCGTCGTGCGAGCGGGAATGCAGGCACGACCGGCCTGTCTGTTGGTGAACGACCGGCGCTCAGCGCCGGATCGGAGCACATCGGCTGCCTCGAGTTGCCGGTTCGGATTAGCCGAAACGGCGGACCCTCACAACCTGCGGCCCGTACGCTCGTGATGGCGCGACGGAAGGCGCCCAGCCCGCTCCGCGCAGCCTTGGAGGCCTGGACCAGCCGCTATGACTCGCAACCGCATCCTTGGCGTTAGCATGACCGCGGCGGTGATCGTTGCCGGTTCCGCGGTCTTGGCCTCCCGGCCCGGTCACCACCCGACCGCGGGCTGGGCCAAGGAACGGATCGCGGCCCGGGACGCCGGACCCCACCAATCATCCCCACCCCCGGCGCCGATGTTCTCGTCATCGCCGCCGTCCCCCAGTTCGACGATGGCAGCCGAGCCGCGGGCAATCAAACCGGTGTCGTGGTACGTCGACTGTCGTGCGTCCGAGGCGGGCGCCGGAACAGTGACGTCGCCGTTCCGCAGCCTCGCCGACGCCACCAGCCGGTCGCTCCCCGCCGGCAGCAGCGTCGCCTTGGCCCGCGGGTGCGCCTGGGACGGACCGGTGGATCTGCGCGGCGACGGCACCGCCGCTCAGCCGATAACCCTTACCGCGTACGGCGTGGGAGCCGCGCCGGTTCTGCGCGGTGGCCCGTCGGCCGCGGCCCGGGGGACCGTCAATCTTCTCGGCGCCTACCAGGTCTTGCGGCATGTTCACGTGGTCGGCGCGGCCGGAGCGGGTGTGGACGTCCGCGCCCCGCACGCGACCGTGCGCGATACCGAGATCGAGAACGCCGGTACCGGGGTGACGTTCAACGCGCCGGACACCGTCGCTTATCGCGTCCGGGTCCACGACCTGCACATGATCGTCGACACCCCGGGGGGTGACGACGACTACGGTGCGGTCGGGTTCAACGTGCAGGCCGACCGGGCGGAGATCGCCGACAGCAGCTGTGTCAACTGCCGTGCCCCCAGCCACGACTACGGCTACGACGGCGGTTTCGCCGAGGTCTGGAACCACGGCGACGACTTGTTCATGCATGACAACATCGGCCGCAACACCGACGGCATCCTGGAGATCGGCGGAAACCTCGACACCGCATCGGCCCGGCGCATCGAGGTCCGTGACAACCACTTCACCGACGCGCACGGCGGGTTCGTCGTGCACGGGTCCGGCAAGTTCGCCATCGCGGTCCCGTCAGCGACCATTTCCGACAATACGATCACCGTCACCTCGGACCGGGACGGCCCGGTCCTCAGCGGTTCGATCCGCGAGTTCCGCTTCGACCGCAACGCGGTGACCACCCGCGGCATGGTCAGCGCGTCCGGCGCCCCGGCGAGTCATCGGTGCAATGTGTACACCGTTGCGGGCCCGGAACGGATCGGGTACACGCGCGGGTCGACCGAGGTCCTGGGCGACCAGCCTCGTCCCACCGCATGCGGTGGCACGGGATCCGCACCGCCTTCGGCGGCACCGTCAAGGCGTGCGCCCTGACCCGACGGCGGGTGCACGTCATTTCCCGGCGCGGCGGGGAACCAGTTGCCACATGGACGCCTGACCCTGCCGGTGCACCAGGCGCAAGCGCGACGATGTCGCGGCCTGGGCTTGGAGCCGGTCGTACTCGGCGCCGGTCATGATGCCGAAGTACTCCAGATAGCCCTTCTGGCTGGGGGTGAAGACCAGGTACGGCGTGCCACCGATCTTCTGCATGTAGGCGACCGCTTCGGGGATCGAGGGGCGTTTCAGGAACTCCGGCGAGGACAGCAGATTCGGGTTCGTGTCACTACGGATCGGGAAGTCGATGTAGTTGGCGGTCATCCGGCTGGGAAAGTTCGGAGCGACGAAGCACAACCATTGCCCAGGAGTGCCGTGATCGTAGAACCATTTGACGGCAGCAACGTCGTCGTTGACGACGTGGTTGACCTTCTCCTGGCCGTAGTACGAGAGCAAGAACGGTGCGGTGCACCCGAGGGCGAGCGCGGCGCAGAGGGCTGCCCTGATGCGCACGTTGGGCATCCGGTACTGCCCGAGGGTGACCAGCAGCCACGCGACCAGGAAGGCGAGGTAGGGCATCGCGAACAGGTAGATGCGCAGCTGTCCTTCTCCGCCGTAGTTCTGCACCGCCAACATGGTGATGGGCGAGACGGCGACGAGCACCGGGGCCATGTCTATGCGGCCACGGCGCACACGCAGCAGCCCGCCGAACACGCCCAACCCGAACATCCCGAAGTACATGGCGTAGACGGCGTACGAACGCAGCCGCATGCCGGGCGGTGCCAGCGCCGGGTTGATCTCCGACGCGGATGAGGTGTGCAGCGGGTTGAAGTCCAGCAGGGCGAAGTTGTGGGTGCTCAGGTACGGGTAGCCGTACGCGACCCAGGCCACCTCGGTGACGATCATGAAGGCCAGCAATCGCCAGCGAATGCAACCGCGGGCGGCGCCGATCGCGATCGTGGTGAGGGCCGCAAAGACCGGGGAGAGCTGGTGGCTGGTGAGAATCGCCAGCCACAGCACCGCGATCACCGCGGAACGGGTCGTCGCGCTGATCTTCAGTTCGGAGTACAGACCATAGGTGCCGGTGATGTCACCGCTGTGGCGGCGAGCGGCAATCAGCCGGCGGATGCGGCTGATGTCGAACAATCGGCCCGAGGTGGTGCGAGCAACGGGCGTGGTGCGCAGCAGGATGCCGGTCAGCACCAGGGTGGCGATGAACGCGAAGGGTTGCGGGGCGAAGTAGTCCTGACCGACCCAATTCGTGATGACGAACAGCAGCGTCGTCAGCCAGACGACGCGCAGGTCCTTGGTCAGCCCGCGAGCGACGAAGGACACCGCGGCCGCGAACAGGATGTTGAAGAACGGCGGCGACCAGGCGGCGAGTTCGTGCAGGCTGATCCCGGTGGATTGGGAAAGCCATCCGGCGGCGGTGAAGAAGCCCGGCCAGTCGAAGTAGATGTCCGCGGCGCGCGGCGCGGCGTGCTGGGCCAGGATGGTGTTGACCACGCCGAGGTGCTTGTAGGTCCACGTGTACCGCGGCTCGGCGTAGAGCAGCGCCGGAGTGGCGTGCACGACCAGGACGATGGCGACGGTGCCCGCGGCGAGCAGGACGGACCGGCCGGCATTGAGGACAGCGGTCACGACGGCGATGACAACCAGGACGGCCAGCGCGGCATACCAGGCGGCCGGCAGGGCGGGCAGGAGGCCGTAGCCGTCGATGCGGCTGAGGTCGGCGTGCCCGAGCGACCAGATCCAGACGGCCGTCGCCGCAACGATCGCGGTCCACGCGGTGACGCTGAACGCGGACAGGGTCCGGCGGTCACGCATGCGGCGACGCCAGGCCGCCGCGGTGCGGCTGACCGATGTGGCCGGCCGGTCGATGGGAGGCAGGACGGTGGTCGGGTCATGCAAGGTGATCACGCATCGAGTCCTGTCGGGCGAAGCCGGACGACGGCGGGTATGAGCGCAACGAGGCTCGCGGCGGCGATGACGGCGGTGCCGGTGGCGGGCGCCCAGAGGTGCAGCGCCAGGGCGATCTGCGAGATCAGGACCAGAATGGAGAGGCTGACGGCGATGGTCGCGGCCGGCGAACGGACCAGCCGCCACGCGCGCACCCCGGCGAACAGCGCGACGCCCGGAACCCAGCAGCAGAACAGCAGCAGGATCGGTCCGCGGACGGCGGGGGGCAGCGGTGTCACGGCGGCGATCACGGCCAGGACGCTGCAGACCAGGGCAGCGACGCAGGTGGCGAGCGTGGAACGCGGGGTCCGGGCGGTACTCATGCTTGGGCGTCCTGGTTCGCAGGGATGCGGCGGGGGGATCTGTCGAGGCCCTGCGGGCCGATCCGGCCGATTTTGCGAGCGGCGTTCCACAGGTGCTGCTTGCCGATGGCCCAGGGCCGCTGCCACGGCGGCGTCCGCGCGGCGAGCTGGGCGGTGAGCGCAGCCCCGTCGAGGTCCTGGGTGACCGCCAGCCGTGGCATGGCGAGGACCGGGTCCCCGGAGGTGGCGGCCAGCCCGGTCACGGTGCACGCGTTGCCGTAGCCCGCGCGGAGTGCGGCCCGACGGGTCTTCCCGGTGTGATGGCCGTACGGGTAGGCCAGCGTGGTAACCGGCACGCCCAGCCGGTCTTCGAGCATCAGCCGGCTGGTGAGCAGGTCCTGTTCGATCCGGTCGGGCGGGCCCAGGTCCAAGGCTGCGTGCTGATGACCGTGCGAGCCGATCTCCACTCCGGTGTCCTGGATGTCGGTCAGCGCGGCCCAGGTGAGCAGCGGCCGGTCGGCGTCGCTGCCGGTGAGCCAGCCTGCGCGGCGGCCGACGTGCGCGGTGGGCACGTAGAGCGTCGCGCTCGCCCGGTGCTCGCGCAAGATCTCCAGTGCGTCCAGGAAGTCGGCGAAGCCGTCGTCGAAGGTCAGCGCGACGGCGGGCCGGCCGTGGCCCGCACGGGCGGGGTCCCGCAGGCGGGCGACCGCCTCGGAGAAGGTCAGTGTCTGCCACCCGCCGGCGTGCAGCGCCGCGAGGTGTTCCCGGAGCCTGGCGGTCGTGACGGTGTATTCCCGGAAGGTGGAGGTCATTCGCGCGGCGATGCTGTGGTACATGAGCACCGGGATGCGCAGCGGTGGCGGCATGTCAGGTCAGCCTGGCCAGCCGCCGCGCCCTGACCCGCGCGATCAGGTACTGGTAGGGGCCGGTGATCAGGGCCCGCCGCTTCGCCGCCAGCAGCGGCCGGGGGAAGTCGTCGGCGACGCCGTCGCTGCTGCGGCCTCGGGCGGTGAACATGTCCCGCACGGCGGTCGGCAGGAGCCGAGCGAGCGGCAGGAGCCGGCGCGGGTCGGCCAGCAGCAGACTGGCGTAGTAGGCGGTCAGCCCGACGCCGTAGCCGTGCATGACCGCGTGCAGACCCTCCCAGGTACGGCGGTGGTAGTGGCGCACCAGGACGGACGGCTGGTAAACGACCGTACCGCCGCGCAGCAGCACCCGGCTCATCATCTCCGTGTCCTCGGCGCCTTGGGTCGCGGTTCCGGCGCCGAGGGCGACGTCGAACGTGCCGGCAGCGGCGAAGAACTCGCGGCGGAAGGCCATGTTCCCGCCGGTGCCGAACGGTGGCAGCGGGTACATCGGGCTCTGTTCGTGGGCGGTCAGCGGGGAGAAGACGGCCGGAGTGAAGCCGCGGCCTTTGCTGTGGCCCCCGTACCGCTCGAACAGCTCCTGCGGGTACGTCTCCAACTCGGCCGGAATGATCACCCCGCTCACCGCGTCCGCGTCCGGGTGGTCGTGGAAGGCGCGAGCGAGCTCGGCAAGCCAGTGCGGATCGGGCACCTCGTCGTCGTCGATGAACGCGACGATGTCGCCGGTGGCACAGGCGATGCCCAAGTTCCGGGCCCAGGACAGACCCGGGCGCGGTTCGATCACGTACTTCACCCGGTCGTCGGCTTGCGTCAGCACCCAGCGGCGGGTGTCGTCGGTGGACGGGGCGTTGTCAACGATGACCACCTGCAGATGCGGGTACTGCTGGGCGAGCAGCGCCGGCACGCATCGCGACAGAGCCTCGGTCCGGTCGCGGGTGGAGATGACCACCGACACGGTCGGGGCCGCTCTGAGGGCAGCTTCCCGGCCGGCCAGGTAGGGCGGAGTGCGCGGCGCGCGGAAACCGCCGACCGGCAGGGCGGCGAAGGCCGGCACGCCGGCAGCGGCGGCCCGATCCCGTATGACGTCGTGCAGTTCCGCGTCGATCGTGGCCGCGACCGTCGGGGCGTCGCCTCCGTCCGCGGTCAACGGCACGGTCACCGTGCCGATCGGCTCTCCGAACAACCGGACCAGCAGCCAGGCTCGGTCGCGGCGGCGTCCGTCCGGGCCGATGGCGGGAATGGCCGTGATCGGCTCGGACACCTCGACGTCCAGCACGGCGGCGGGCTGGTAGCCGCCGGGATCCGCGGTGCGGGGCGGCTGGGTCGTGGTCTGCTCGACGAGGGTCATCGCGCGGTCCCGGTACGCTGGCCGGCCAGCGACGACTGCGGGACGTTGATGCCGACGTTGACCTGAGCAGGCACGATCGGCAGCAGCGCTGCCGCCACCGGGGACATCCGGGGCTGGTGTGTGGCCGCTCCGGCCGCGGGAGCGGGTGCCACGCGCGGCTGAGACGGCACGGTCCACGGTGCGCGGTGGAGCCGGGCGTTCGGGCGCTTGCGGGGCCATTCCCGGGCGATGGTGCGCAGGACGCGGAACCCGTCGCGGATGGTGTTCAGGTTGGTGGTGCCATGGATGCGGCGGTGCTCGAAACTCCACACTTCCTGAACGGCGAGGCCGGCGCGGATGGCGTAAAGGTTCAGCAGGGTCTCGATCTCGAATCCATCGCCCCACAGCTTGCTGCCATCGGCCGGGGCAGGGGTGTCGGTGTCGAGGGGGAAGACGTCGAGGCAATCCCTCCAGAACGCCATGTATCCGTAGCACAGGTCGCTGAAGCGGGCCCGGAAGAGCAGGTTCACCAGGGCGTTCAGGGCGTGGTTACCGACCCGCCGGAACAGGGTGATGTCCGCGCTGCCACCCTCGGGCGCGAACCGGGAACCCTTGACGAAGTGCGCTCCTGCGGTGAGCGCCGCGACGTAGCGGGAGATCTCGGTCGGGTCCATCGAGCCGTCCGCATCGATCATGACGATGATGTCGCCGGTTGCTGCGGCGAAACCGCAGGCGAGCGCGTTGCCCTTGCCGCGCCGTGTCTGCGTGACGACACGGATGTCGGGACGCAGTTCGCGGGCCACTGCCACGGTGTTGTCGACGGAGCCCCCATCGACCAGGATCACCTCGTCGACCTCCGGCAACAGCCCGAACACGTGGGGCAGATTCTTCGCCTCGTTCAGCGCCGGAATGATGACGGTGATCGTGGGAACCGTGCACGTCGGAACGGGCAGGGTCCACCCTCCGGCGGCGCGGTGCGAACGGCGGAACCACCGACGTCGGGGGGCTGAACTCATCTGACACTCCAATCGACGTTTGCAAGGACGACAGCCGTCCCGATGGCGCTCCATCGGTGGCTGCCGTCCGTTGATCGTCGGCACGCCGTGGCTGTCGGAAGTCATGGGTAGCAGACCGTTCGCGCTGTCCGGAAGTCCGGAAATGGTCGTTGTCGGCACGCTGGCCCTTTTGCAGCCGTTAGGGGTCATACGGTTGGCGGCCGGACCGGAACGAGCGTTGCCGGGCCATTGCTTTTCAGCGGTAGAACAGGAAGACGATCCGGCAGGCGATCCACTGCATTCGCAAAACCACTCGCATTCGTATTCATATTTTCGGGGCGGACCGAAGTCGCTGCGGGAATGACGCCCTCACCGGCCTGCCACCACGCCAGCGTCTTCCGCAAGGCGGTCCCCAACGGCGGCGCCGTCACGTGGGGGAACAGCTGCCGCAGCACGGTGGTGTCGGCGCACGACGAGTGGATGTCACCGGCACGGACCGCGGAGTGTTCGCGCGGTAACCGACGGCCGAGGATGTCCTCGAGGTGCGCGATCAACTGCAGCAGATCGGTTGTCCGGCCGGCGGCGAGGTTCACCGGGGTGAGATGGGCGAGTCGCCGCTCGACCGCGACGGCCACCACCTCGGCGACCATGGTCACCGGCACAAAGTCACGGACCTGCGTGCCGTCGCCGAGGATCCGGAGCGGTACCCCGGCGCACACCGCGGCCAGAAAGCCCGGCACCACCGCCCCGCTGTCCGCGGGTTGGAGCGGTCCGAACACGTTGAACAGCCGGAACGTCAGTACGCGCGCGGCGTGGGCCTGCTGCCAGGCGGTCGCGTACAGCTCCGCGGCGAGCTTGCTGACCGCATACGGCGACCGAGGGTCCGGCCGCGCGGTCTCGGTGCGTTGCCGGGCCGGCCCGTCGCCGTACACCGCCGCGGACGACGCGACGACGACGTGCGCCCCCACGCCGGTGGCGGCGGCAAGGACGTTGCCCGTACCGAAGGTGTTGATCTCCAACGTGGAGTACGGCCGGGCGAACGAACCCGGCACCGACGACACCGCCGCCAGGTGCACGACCGAGTCCATGCCGGCCACGGCGGCCGCGACCGCCCTGGTGTCGGTGACGCTGCCGTCGACGACCTGCACCCGCAGACCGGCCAGGTTGGCTCGGTGCCCGGTGGAGAAGTCGTCCAGCACTCGAACGTTGTGCCCGCGTTCCAGCAGTTCCCGGCAGACGTGGGTGCCGATGAACCCCGCCCCACCCGTGACCAGCACTCTCATCTTGTACTCCCCTCGACGCGCAGTACCGACCTCGTTCCGGTCGTGCGCCGCCAGGATTCAAGACCGCGATGCCCCTCCCAAACACCCATTCGGGGGACTCAGCCGCGGCATGGGAAATAAATGTCCGAACAGCCGAAGCGCGCATTCGGTGAATGCAACGTCCATCCCTCGAACGGGGTCGGCTGAAAGAACAAGCTCTTTCCGGCGGTTCCGGCGTCGCCACTCGGCGAACCGCTGGATCAAGAATGCGCTTCTTTGACGTCACAAATCGGCGAGCTAATGTCTGCACACCGGATTGATCGTGCTGGCGCAATTGCCGGTGTCCCCATCAGTGATCTCGGAAGGTTGATGCGCTCTTGATGCGTACGCGTACAGCCGGGCAACGCCCTCCGGGCGCGACGTCATCAGCGCAGGCGCCAGGCCGGATGCGGGCGTCTGTCCCCGCTGCGGCCAGGCCTCTGCCCCAGCGGACCGGCGGGGCACGCCGGCACCGCGGCGCCGGATGGTGGGGTCGCCTACCGCACCGCGACGTGATGGTCGGCTCCGGCTCGCTGTTCGGATCGACCGCCGTGACCGCCGTGCTGGGCTTCGCGTACTGGTCGTTGATCGCCCGGACGGCGGCACCGGCCTCCGTCGGTCCCGCCTCCACCCTGATCTCCGCACTGACCCTGCTCGGAACGATCGGCATGTTCGGCATCGGCACCATGCTGATCAGCGAACTGTCCCAGGACCCCGGTAAGGCACGGACCCTCCTGCCGGCAAGCCTCGCCGCGGCGGGCCTCTTGTCGTTGGTACTGGCCGTGCTGTTCGCTGTCGTGGCATCGTGGCTGAGCCCGACGCTGCGGGCGTCGCTCGCGTCCCCGGCCAACCTGGGGCTCTTCATCGCCGGGGTGACCCTCAGCGCCGTAACACTGGTCTTCGACCAGGCGTCGCTGGGCCTGCAGATCGCGCCGGTGCAGCTGTGGCGCAACACCCTGTTCGCCGCCGTGAAGATCACGCTGATCCCGATGGTGATCCTTGCCGGCGGATCATCCTGGTCCATCACCGCGACCTGGATCCTGGGACTCGTTCTGTCCTGCACGATCGTCGTGCGGCCCCTGCGCCGGCTGCAGATCCTTTCCGCGCAGCTACCGCGCCTGGGTGCGTTGCGCGGCCTCGGATGGGCTACCGCGCATCACAACACGCTCAACCTCGCCCTCTCCGTTCCCCGCATGGCGATCCCCGTCGTGGTCGGCCTGCTCGAGCCGGGCGAGCCGACGGCGGTGTTCTATGCCGCCTGGATGATCGCGGGCGTCCTGTATGCCATCCCCACTCACCTGGCCACCACCCTGTTCGCGATCGCCGCCGGCGACCTCGACGCGTTGCGCAGCAAGACCCGGCTGACCGTGACGGCCTCGCTGGCCATCGGCGCCATCGCCATACCGCCCGTTGCTCTGCTCGCCGAGCCGGTGATGCTGGTGTTCGGTCCGGCCTACGCCGCCGGCGCGGGATGCCTGATCGTCCTGGTACTGCTCTACCCCACGCAGGTGGTCAAGCAGCATTACGCCGCGATCCTGCGTGCCCGCGGGCAGGTCCGCCGCGCCGGGATCGTCTGCAGCGTCGTCGGGGCCGCCGAAATGCTCGCGGCCGTCGCCGGGGCCATCCGGGCCGACATCACCCTGGTCGCGCAGTTGCAAGGCGCGGTCCTTGCCGTCACGTCCCTGTTCCTGTTGCCCGCCGTCGTCAGCGCATGCCGCGCCGCGCGAAGGTGACCATGCACATGCTCCTGAGATCCACGCTCGCTCGGCTGGGTCGCGTCATTTGGCTACGCCTCGCCGCCCGGACCATTCTGCTGCCGTTACGGTCCCTGCTGCGCTCGCTTGTCCGGCGGCTGCCCCGCGATCCCGGCCTGCTCGTGTTCGGTGCTCCGCTCGGCCGCTTCGCCGACAACGCCGCCTACCTGTTCCTCGACGCCGACGGCGCCCTCGAGCATTACCGTCGAGTCTGGATCACCCCCTCGAGGTCCGTGCGTGACCGGCTACGGGCGGCCGGCTACGAGGCCGAGACGAAGTGGTCGCCGCGCGGGGTTCGACGGTGCCTGTCGGCCGGCATGTACCTCTACAGCGCCTATCCCAGCGACATCAACCGGTGGCTCTACGACGGTGCCGTCATGTTCAACCTCTGGCACGGCGTGCCGCTCAAACGCATCGAACGTGACCGGACGAACCGCACGGCCGAGCACCGCTCCGACGCTCTGAGCAGGCGAGCATTCGCCGACGAGCAAGTCGTGCCCGACCTGCTGCTCTCACCGTCAGCCTTCATTTCCCGGCGATGCTTCCAATCGGCATTCGCCGTCCCGCCACAGCGGTGCGTCGACGCCGGGTACCCACGTACCGACCATTTCGCCGTGCCGCTGCGGCCTTCACCCATCGTGGAGGTGCTGCCGAGCCGGGATCAGTGGTACCGCCTCGCCGAGAAGCGGCTTGTCGTCGGCTACTTCCCGACCTGGCGGGACTCGCCGGAGGCCTTGGCCGGCAGCGAGGGCGATGCGGTGCTGCGCCGGCTCGCCGTGGAGGCGCAACGACGCGGCGGCGTCGTGGTGTTCAAGCCGCATGGCAACACTGCCGACGCGCCGGACACCCGCCGCCTTGCCGGCGTCGTCACGCTCGACGACGCAGACGACGTGCACGCGTTCCTCCCGCTGTGCCATCTGCTCATCACCGACTACAGCTCGATCGCCTTCGACTTCATGCTGCTCGAACGGCCGATCATCTACCACGTGCCGGATCTGGAGGCTTACAAGCGCTATCCGGGCCTGTACTTCGATGCCGGCGAAGCCATGCCGGGCGTCATGACCAGGACCAGCGACGAGCTGTGCCGAGCCGTGCGATCTGCCGACCTCGCCGATCCCGGCCGGCAGGTGCGAGTCATCAAACGGATGACCTGGCAGGACAACGATGCCGGGTCGGTGAGCCGGATCGCCGACCGGATCGACTCGGCGTTGCGTCGCCATCCGACCGTTCCTCCGGTTGCCGGCCCGGGAGGACGTGAGAGCAGCTCGAGCCATGAGGGTTCCCGGACGCGTCGGCTCGATGAGAGACAACACGCCGGGTTTGCGGACGCGGACCGGTAGGCGCCGAAGCGGACAGGCGTGCCGCCGCCGCCGGCGGGTAATCGGGAGGCATGGGCGATATCGGCCAACTGGACCAGCTCGGCAAGGCCGGCGCCTGGCACATCCACGGCCGTGAACTGCGGGTCACCAATCTCGACAAGGTGCTGTTCCCCGGCGAGGAGCCGGTCACGAAGCGCGATTTCCTCCGCTACACCGCGCAGGTCGCGCCCGTCCTGCTGCCCTACCTGCGTGGCCGCGCCCTGAACCTGCACCGTTATCCCGACGGCGCCGGCACCAAGGGCTTCTGGCAGAAGGAGGTCCCCGACCACGCGCCGCAGTGGCTGCCGCGCTGGCGCAATCCGGAGGCGGGCCCGGACGAGACCCAGGTCTACCTCGTCGTCGACGAACCGGCCGCGCTGGTCTGGGCGGCCAACTTCGGCGCGTTGGAGTGGCATCCCTGGACGTCCCCGGTCGCCAGCCCGCACCAGCCCAGCTACGCGCTGATCGATCTCGACCCCGGTGAGAACACGCGGTGGGAGGACATCCTGGTTCTGGCCCGGCTGCACCGCGCCGCGTTCGAGCATCTCGGCGTCACCGCCCGGCCCAAGGTGACCGGGCGGCGCGGCATTCAGATCTGGATTCCGATCACCGCGGGCCCGACGTTCGGGGACACCCGGCGATGGGTCGAGCGTCTTTCCCGTACGGTCGGAGCAGTCGTCCCTGATCTGGTGAGCTGGAAGTGGCAGCGCAGTGAGCGAGGCGGCCGGGCCCGGCTCGACTACACGCAGAACGCCATCAACCGCACCCTGGTAGCCCCGTACAGCCCGCGCCCGGCCGCCGGTGGCCCGGTGTCCGCGCCGATCGAATGGGACGAGCTGGACGACCCCACCCTGCGGCCGGACGGCTTCACCATGCGTACCGTCCTGGACCGCCTCGCCACCATGGGTGACCTGTTCCACGACGTCCTGACGCAGGCGCAGAAACTCCCCGCCCTGGACTGACCCGTTTGTCGCCGCCGGCAGTGGGAATGCCCCGGGGGACCCCAAGAGGAGGTTCCGACATGGGTTTCATGGACAAGGCGAAGGACTTCGCCGAGGACCACGACGAGCAGGTCGACCAGGGCATCGAGAAGGCCGGCGACCAGGTCGACCAGCGCACGGGCGAGAAGTACTCGTCGCAGATCGACAAGGGCGTGGACCAGGCGCAGCAGCGCACCGGCGGCGGCGACACGCAGCAGCAGTGACGCTTGGGCGCTCTCCCGCCCGGGAGAGCGCCCAGAACCGGGAAACTTTCTCCCTCAGAATGTCGAAAAGGCCGTGAGCCGGTCGACGCGTTGGTAGAAGACCAACCATGAGGGAGCAGAAGTGCGCTACATGATGATGCACAAGTTCGACGACAAGGACCCGGCCGCCTGGTCGCCGACCCCGGAGTTCATCGCCCGGATGGGTGCTTTCGTCGAGGAGGCCACCAAGGCCGGGGTCCTGCTGATGGGCGACGGGCTGCGGCCGACCTCCGAGGGCGCCGCGCAGATCACCGTGAAGGACGGCAAGGCGACCGTGGTGGACGGACCGTTCGCGGAGGCCAAGGAGGTCATCGCCGGGTTCGCCATCGTCGACGTCCGTGACCGGGCCGAGGCGGTCGAGTGGGCCCGGCGGTTCGGCGAGATGTTCGACCATGTCGAGATCGAGGTCCGCAAGGTTGCCGACTTCTCCTGAACGGGGGCGTGTCATGGGAAAGATCGTTTCGAACTTCTTCATCTCGCTCGACAACGTCGTGGAGGCGCCCGATCAGTGGCACTTCTCGTACTTCGACGACGAGATGGGCGCCGTGGTCGGCCGCGGCGTGGAGAACACCAAGGCGTTCCTGATGGGCCGCAAGCTGTACCAGGAGTGGTCGCAGTACTGGCCGGACAAGACCGAGGACTTCGGGGCGTTCATCAACGCGGTGCCGAAGTACGTGCTGTCGAACTCGCTGACCGAGGCCACCTGGTCGAACACGACCATCCTGTCCGGCGACGACGAGCAGGTCGCCGGGCGGTTGCGGGAGATCAAGGACCAGTACGACGGCGACATCACGTTGTCGGGCTCGGCCACGACCGTACGGTGGCTGCTCGCCCACAATCTTCTCGATGAGCTTCGCCTGCTGGTGCACCCGGTCGTGGTCGGGCACGGGCAGCGGTTGTTCGAGGACACGCCGCAGCAGCCGTTGCGACTGCTCAGCCACGAGGCGTTCAAGACCGGGGTGCTGAACCTGGCGTACGCGCCTCAGTGAGGCTCGGCGCTATGTTGTGCCGATGGCGGGCACCGAGGCGAACCGGGCGATCGAAACCGTGTGGCGGATCGAGGCCGCGCGGGTCATCGCCGCCGTTGCCCGGCTCGTCGGCGACATCGGCCTGGCCGAGGAGCTGGCGCAGGACGCCCTCGTGGCGGCACTCGAGCAGTGGCCGTCCGAGGGTGTCCCGCGCAATCCCGGCGCCTGGCTGACCACCACGGCGAAACGCCGCGCGATCGATCAGCTCCGCCGTCGGGAACGCTTCGAGCGCAGCATGCCCGACCTCGCGCGCCCCGAGATCGCCGGCACCTCCGAATTCGACGCGGTCGAGCAGGAGGACCAGATCGAGGACGATCTGCTGCGGCTCATCTTCACGGCATGCCATCCAGTGCTTCCGTACGAGGCGAGGGTCGCCCTCACTCTGCGGATGCTCGGTGGCCTGACCACCGACGAGATCGCCCGGGCCTTCCTCGTTCCGTCCCCGACGATCGGCCAGCGCATCAGCCGAGCGAAGAAGACGCTGGCCGAGGCGGGCGTGCCGTTCGAGCTGCCGCCCGGTGACGAGCGCACGGCCCGGCTCGCCTCGGTGCTCGAGGTCATCTACCTGATCTTCAACGAGGGCTACTCGGCAACCGCCGGCGACGACTGGATGCGTCCCGCGCTCTGCGAGGAGGCGATGCGCCTCGCCCGCATCCTGGCCGGCCTCATGCCGCGCGAGCCCGAGGTGCACGGGCTGGTCGCGCTGCTGGAGATCCAGGCGTCCCGCAGTGCCGCGCGCACCGGTCCGAACGGCGAGCCGATCACCCTGCTGGCCCAGGACCGCCGCCGCTGGGACCGCCTGCTCATCACCCACGGCCTGGCCGCGCTGGAGAAGGCCGAGGCGCTCGGCGGCGGCGTCTACACACTTCAGGCGGCGATCGCCGCCGTGCACGCCCGGGCGCGGACGGCGGAGGAGACCGATTGGGTACGGATGTCAGCCCTCTACGCCGAATTGGCCGCGGTGGCGCCGTCCCCGGTGGTGGAGCTGAACCGCGCCGTGGCCGTGTCCATGGCGGATGGTCCCGCGGCCGGGCTCGCCGTGCTGGAGCCTCTGCTGGCCGAGCCGTCGCTGAGGCAGTACCACCTGCTGCCGAGCGTGCGCGGCGACTTCCTGGCGCAGCTGGGCCGCGACACGGAGGCGAAAGCCGAATTCGAACGCGCCGCCGCGATGACGAAAAATGAGCGCGAGCGGGCGCTGCTGCTGGAGCGCGCGGCCGCCTGCGGCTGAGCGCGACCCTGGCCGAAAGGATGATCAACGATCATCCGAATCGCAATAAAGGGTTTAGCTTTCCGGCTGTCGATCTTCCGGATTACTAGGGCGTGTTGCACCCCGGGTAATGCCGCAATCGCGTGCTTTGCTGATCTCACGAAAAACACCCCTCCTTTCAAATGTCACGAAGAAAGGGACGGCGATGAATAAGATTACGCGAGCTCTGACGATGTCCGGCATGGGCCTGATCGCGGCCGTGCTGATGGCGGGCCCGGCGCAGGCGTCCGGCTCGGCCGGCGAGGCGACCGCGAAGTCCGCGGCGAGCCAGTCCACCCAGGGCAGCACGGTCAAGCAGCACCGCGACCGTGACTACGTCGCCGGCTACTACCGGTCGCACCGGGCCTGCGAGTTCGCCGGCCGGATCGGCGAGCGCTTCAACAAGTGGGACGACTACGACTGCGACTTCGTCCGGTTCGGCTTCCGCCGGGGCCTGTGGCGCCTCGAGGTCGAGCGCAACTTCTGGGGCGGCGGCTTCGACCACATCCGCCACCACAACAACCGCTTCTTCGACCGGGACCACCGCGACGGCCGCTTCGGCGACAAGGACGGGCGTTTCGGTGACAAGGACGGGCGCTTCGGCGACAAGGACGGCGACCAGGACGGCAAGAACTGGGGCAGCCGTCGCAGCTGAACAATAGCGAAGAGCTGACGAAGAGGAAGGCGGCCGAAACGCAGAATTCCTGAGGTCACCACCACAAGGTCCCCGATGTTGCCGGGTATTCATATACCCGGCAACATCGCTTTGTACGGCGCGCGGCCATTCCCGCACGGAAAATGCGCACGCACAACGAGCCGGACCGGCCGCGCTGACGCACCCTCAGCGTGACCGGCCCCGCTCGTCTCTCGGCGTCGCGCCGTCAGTTGGTGACGCTGGCAATGCCGACCATGTCGGTGCGAGCGTCCTTGTCGGTCTGTTCCTGGTTCTTGGCCGTCCAGGCCAGCACGAAGCGGCCCGCCGGGCGCCAGTCGCCGCCGGTCACCTTCATCTGGTTGGCGAAGTTCTTGGCCGTGGCCTCGTCGGCGAACTCGTAGACGCTGACCGCGTCAGTGGTGATCAGCTTGATGCAGCCGAGCGCGTTCGCCCCGTCCTTGGCCTTGCAGGCGCTCGTCTCATCCTTGGGGTTCGGGACCGGCCACTTCGCAGCGATCGCATCGACCACCTGCTGCGCTCCCGGCTTCGCCGGCCCGTCGTTGGACGCCTCCGCGCTGCTGGTCCCGCACCCGGCCAGTGCGAACAGCGCAGCGGCCACCACTAAGACGTGACGTGCCCTCACCCTTACCGCCTCTTTCCTCTGTGGATCATCACAGATGGGCACCTTACGGCTTCCGAGAGCAATCGTGCAGAAAAATTTTTGTAACAGATCGGACTACGGCTTTTGCCCCGGTTTCCCGCCGGCCCTCGCCACGACGAAGGCGGTGCCGGCTCGACGAGCCGGCACCGCCTCTGTCTTACTCGCGCTCAGTTCACATTGGCGCAGATCGCGTACGCCGTGACCCCGCTGGCGCCGGTGTACCGCGTGACGGTCCACGCCGTACCGGAGGACGTCGGGTAGCTGCTCCCGATCGCGCCGTTGCTGTCACCGCCGCCGCCGATAACCTTCATACCGGCCGGGCAGCTCGCAGTCGCCGAGGACGTTCCCGTCGCGGTGACGATGCGGTACCCGCTGATACCCGCCGCGCCCGTGTCACCCTTGGGCCCCTGGGCGCCGGTGTCACCCTTCGGCCCCTGAAGGCCGGTGTCACCCTTGGGCCCCTGCGCCCCGGCGTCACCCTTCGGCCCCTGGGCGCCGGTGTCACCCTTCGACCCCTGAAGGCCGGTGTCGCCCTTGGGCCCCTGCGCCCCGGCAGCGCCGGTGTCACCCTTCTCGCCCTGAGCGCCGGCAGCGCCCGTGTCGCCCTTCGCACCGGCTTCGCCCTGCGGCCCGACCGGTCCCATCGGGCCGGTGTCACCCTTGGCGCCGGCCTCACCCTGCGGGCCGACGGGCCCCATGGCACCGGTGTCACCCTTGTCGCCCTGCGCGCCGGTGGCACCCTGCGGCCCGATCGGACCCATGACCCCGGCGGCGCCGGTGTCCCCCTTCTCGCCCTGAGCGCCGGTCGCGCCGGTGTCGCCCTTCTCGCCCTGGGCGCCGGCGTCACCCTTGTCGCCCTTGTCGCCGGGCAGACCTTGCTGACCCTGCGGCCCCATCGGCCCCTGCGGCCCGACCGCTCCCTGCGCCCCGACGAGGCCGGCCAGGAATTCGGTCACCGTGCCGGAGGCGTTGCCGTCGATAGACCGCCAGATTTCAAAGGCAGAGGCCCCAGCGGCGCCGGTGTCACCCTTGTCGCCCTTCTCGCCCTTCTCGCCCTGAGCGCCAGTCGCGCCGGTCGCGCCGGTGTCACCCTTCTCGCCCTGAGCGCCAGCGGCGCCGGT
>NZ_CAKUCL010000072.1 GCF_934643405.1 uncultured Actinoplanes sp. | reverse complement strand
TTAGGAGCCATTCCTCCCGGTGTGCAACACACTCGATAATTCCCGTCGAATACTGTTGCTCACCGGAGCCGAATGGCGCCTCCCCATAACCGCCTCACCGTGAGTCGAATGATGCGACGCCTTGCGTCTGCGACTTCCACTACTGGGTGTTAATTCGGTGAAAGCGACCGCGTGGAGAGGCCGCCAGGCTTTCACGGCCGGCCTGCGCCGCCGGGCAAGATCGTGCTGCGCGTTCACCCTCAGGCCCTGGCCTGCTCCCGCCGCAGCCAGGCTGCCTTCGCTGCCGCCCGGTCCTCATCCGCGCCGGCGGCCCGGAGCAGCTCGATGGCGGGCCAGTACGTGAGGGCGTCGGCCTGGGAACCCACCACCACCCGATGGAGGTAGTCGCCGAGCACATCGCCGAGCAGTACCCGGTCGCTGGTGATGGTCCGCAGCTTCGGCAGCGCGTCGGCGGGGTCGCCCGCGCCCAGCTCGTCGATGACCGCCACGATGCGAGCGGCGTCCGACCGCTGCCCCTCGTCGAGTTCCGGCTTTTCCATGCTGACACGCTAACCCGGCGGCCTGACATCATGACGTCCGTGACCCGAGTGGAGATCAATGGCGAACGGGCTTCCGTCGAAGCGGTTCACCGGGCGGCGACCTGGAACTATGGGCACTACACGTCGATGCAGGTGCGCCGCCACCGCGTCGCCGGGCTGGGGCTGCATCTACGCCGGCTCCGCGAAGCGTCGGCCGTGCTGTTTCCCGATCGCCCCGCACCCGAGGACCACCGGATCACTGAGCTGATCAGCCATGCTCTCCACGGTGCCCCGGACGCGTCGGTCCGGGTCACCGTTCTTCCGGCCGGGTCGAAAGCGGGCGGCACCGAGGTCATGGTGTCGGTGTCCGATGCGGTCCCGGACGCCGCGCGGCCACCGCTACAGGTTCGGACCGTCACCCACGAGCGCGAGCTACCGGGCCTGAAGCACCTCGCGACGATGAGCCTGAGCTACCACCGTCTGGAGGCCGTCCGCGCGGGATTTGACGACGTCCTGCTCGCCGGGCGCGACGGCAGCCTGCTGGAAGGGTCGGCCTGGAACGTCGCCTTCTGGGACGGCGACAGGGTGGTCTGGCCGCGCGGTCCGATGCTCGCCGGGATCACCATGCGATTGTTGCGTCCGGGGCTGGCGGCGCTCGGCATTCCGGACGAGGACCGTGAAGTCACCACGAGCTCGCTGGCCGGGATGACGGGGGCCGCCGCTATCAACTCGCAATGCCCGGCCCAGCCGATCGCAGCGATCGACGGGAGTCTGCTTCCCGGCCACGCGGCGCTGACGGGCCTGCTTCGGCAGGCCTGGCGGCACGTGGCCTGGGAAACGGTCGGTCAGCCCTTGCGGGCCTGCGTTGCCACCCCCTCGACGAAATAGCGCTGGCACAGGAAGAAGGCGACGATCATCGGGACGGTGGTGATGACCGCGCCGGCCAGGACCACCTCCCACTGGGCCTCGCCCGCCTGGCCGAACTGGTCGAGGATCGCCTTCATGCCCCGGGGCATCGTGAACAGCGACGGGTCGCGCAGGTAGATCAGCGGCTTGAGCAGGTCGGACCAGCTTGCCCGCAGCTCGAAGACGAACGCCACGATCAGCGCCGGCCGGCACAGCGGCACCGCGATGCGCCAGAACAGCCGCCAGTAACCCGCGCCGTCCACCCGGGCCGCCTCGAACAGCTCGCGCGGCACGCCCAGGAAGAACTGGCGGATCAGGAAGATGTAGAACGCGCTGCCGAACAGGTTCGCGGCCCACAGCGGCACCTGCGTGGCGGCCAGGCCCAGCTTGTTCCAGATCAGGTACGTGGGGATCATCGTGACCGCGCCGGGAAGCATCATCGTGCCGATCACCAGGGCGAACAACACGTTGCGGCCGGGGAAGCGGAAGTACGCGAAGCCGAACGCGACCACGGCGCTCGAGATGGTCACCGTGACGGCGGCGGCGAGCGCCACCACCACGCTGTTGACCAGCCAGGTCAGCACCGGCGCCTCCGACCAGATGGTGGCGTAGTTGCCGGGCATCCAGCGGTGCGGGATCAGCGCGTTGTCGAAGACCTCGGGGCGGGGCTTCAGCGACGCGCTGACCAGCCAGAGGAACGGGTACACGAAGATGACCGCGGCGACGGCCAAGGCGGTCCAGAGGATCCACGGGTGGCGGCGACGGCGGACGGCGGGTGCGGCGACCGGGACGACGGATGCGGCACGGGGTTCGGTGGACAGGGCCATGGCGTCATTCGCTCTCGTAGTAGACGAACCGCCGGCTGAGCCGGACCTGGACCAGCGTGATGATCACGATGATGACGAACAGCAGCCATGCCAGCGCCGACGCGTATCCCATGTGGAGGAACTGGAACGCCTGCTGGAACAGGTAGACCACGTAGAACAGGGCGGCGTCGTTGCCGTACGTCTGCTGGTTGCTGCTGCCGTAGAAGGCGGTGTAGACCTCGTCGAAGGTCTGCAGCCCGCTGATGGTGTTGATGATCAGCGTGAAGAACAGCGCGCCGCTGATCATCGGGACGGTGACGGCGCGGAAGCGGGCCCACCGGGTGGCGCCGTCCATCTCGGCCGCCTCGTAGAGGTCGCGCGGCACGTTCTGCAGCGCGGCCAGGTAGATGATCACCGTGCTGCCCAGGCTCCAGGCGCTCATCAGCACCAGGCCCGGCTTGATCCACGGCCCGTCGACCGTCCAGTTCGGACCGGTGATGCCCAGCTTGGCCAGCACCTCGTTGACCAGGCCCACCTGACCGTTGAAGACCAGCAGGAACAGCACGCCCACGGCCACCTTCGGGGTGACCGTGGGCAGGTAGAAGACGGTCCGGAAGAAGCCCGACGACCGCCGCCCGACCCGCACCAGCAGCATGGCCAGCGCCAGCGAGACGACCATCGTCACCGGCACGTGCAGCAGCGTGTAGAAGATGGTGTTCCACAGGCTCGTGCGCACCTTGGGATCGGCGATCAGGTCCCGGTAGTTGGCCGCGCCCACGAAATCGGTGTTGCTGAGGGCGTCGTAATCGGTGAACGACAGCACGAAGCTCGCCACCATCGGACCGGCCATGAAAATCAGGAAACCGACGATCCAGGGCGACAGGAAACCGTACGCCGCAAGGGTTTCCCGGCGGCGAAGAGCGTGCCGCGGCATCTCAGGAACCGCTGTTCGCCTTGTCCAGCGCGGCCTGGGCCTGCCGCTGGGCCTGGGCCATCGCCGCGGCCGGCTGCTGCTTGCCGTCGAGCACCCGGTTCACCGCGTCCTGCCAGGCCGCCTGGAACTCCTCGCCGGCCGCGAGCGCCGGGGGCGCGAAACCCGCTTCCTGGGTACGCAACACGGTCTGCACCGCCGTGTCGAAAGCCGGATTACCGCTGGGCTTGACGACGTCGCGGAAGATGACCTCGTCGGCCTTGCGGTTGCCGGTGAACACGCCGGGGAACGGCTTGCCGGCTGCCTGCCGAGCGGTCGCCCGCACCTTGGCGGCGTCGATCCAGGTCTGGCTGTCGGTCATCACCTTGATCCACTTGCAGGCCTGGTTCGCGTGCGCGCTCTTCGCCGGGATGGCCCAGGCGTTGCCGGTGATCAGGTCGACCGGCTTGCCGTCGACGCCCTGGAACGGCGCGACCGTGAGCTTGACCTTCGGCGAGTTCTCGGCCAGCACGTTGAGGTAGAAGTCCTCCATCGGGAAGGCGCCGAGCTGGTTGCTGGCGAACTGGTTCTTGGCGCCGAAGAAGTCGAAGGAGTCGCGGAACGACTTGAACCGGGCCCAGCCGCCCTGCGCGTTGATGAGGCTCACGGCGTACGTCAGCGCCTGAATGACCTTGGGGTTGTCGAGCTGGGCGGTCTTGCCGTCCGGGCTGACCAGGTCGGCGCCGTTGGCGCGGGCCCACATCGGAAGGAATTCCGGGAGCTTCGGGTCGAAGCCGATCCGCCGCAGCTTGCCGCCGCTGAGCGAGGTGAGCTTGGCGGTGTCCGCGGCGAGCCGCTGCCAGTCGGTGGTGGTGAACGTCTCCGGGTCGAGGCCGGCGCCGGTCAGGACCGAATCGTTGATCATCAGGACGCGGTTGTTGTAGAACTCGGGCAGGCCGTAGAGCTTGCCGTTGAACGTGGCCTCGGTGATCGCCGCCTCGCGGAACTGGCTCAGGTCGACCTTCTCGCGCTCGACGCAGTCGGCCAGCGGCATCAGCGCCTTCTTGGCGGCGTAGGTGCCGATCAGCCGCCGTTCCATGTAGACCAGGTCGGGCGGGGTGTTCGAGGCCACCGCGGAGAGGAACTGCTGGGCGTTGAAGCTGCCCTCGGAAGCCTTCGCGCTGCTGGGCGCGATCGCCTTGTTGGCAGCGTCGAAACGGGTCTTGGCGATGTCGTCGCCGGTGCCGAAGCCCATCATCGAGAGGGTGACCGTGGCGTTCTCGTCGGACTTGGACGACGATTTGCCGACTCCGCCGCAGCCGGCCGCGAGCGTGAGGACCAGGGTGGCGGCCAGGGTGGTGCGGACCGAGCGGATGAACATCTTTGTTCTCTCCTATTTGTGCCGTGTTGCCTGGCCGCAATATAGAAGTGGGCCGATAGGGCCGCAATTTGTAGGACACTTTTGTCCGGTTTGACTTTCCGGGAAGTGGGCATGCTGCGCTGGAACGCGCGACGAAGGAGATCTCATGAGGGTTCTGAAGCTGGGTGCCGGGCTGGCGGTCGGTTATGTGCTGGGCACCCGGGCGGGCCGCGAGAAGTACGAGCAGATCGTGGCCGGCGTGCAGAAGCTGACCGGGAGCGCCGGGGGCAGCTCGTCGTCCGCTCCGGTCATCGAGGGTGACACGGACGTGCTGACCGGTGCGGCCGGGAGCACGACCACGAGGACGAGCACGCGCCGCCGGGCCACGCCGCGCAAGGCCGCGGTGACGCCGGCCACGACGGCCGGCGGCATCACGACGGGCGGCACGAGCGGCACGGCGACCGGCGCCACCGGCGCCACCGGCACCGCAGGAACAAGCGGCATCGCCGGGACCAGCGGCACGGGCGGGACGGCGGCCGGCACGACCGGAACGAGCGGCACGACCGGCACGAGCGGCACGGCAGGCACGACCGGAACGAGCGGCACGACCGGCACGAGCAGCACGACCGGCACGAGCAGCACGACCGGCACGAGCAGCACGAGCAGCACGAGCGGCACGAGCAGCACCGCCGGCGCGAGCGAGAAGACGGGCGGCGCGAGCGGGAAGACGGCCGGCACGAGCGGGAAGACCTCCGGCACGACGGGCAGCGGCACCTCGACGGCGGGCACGACGTCGAGCGACCCGACCACCGGCACGAGGACGAGCGGCACGACGAGCGGCAAGACGAACGGGACCACCAGCGGCGCGAGCGCCAGCGGGACGCCGCGTCCCTGACCGGCGGCTCAGTCGTAGTGCTGCAGCGCCGGCCACATGTCCGCCCACGTGGCGGGCAGGTGCCGGCAGACGAACACCGAAGCGTCCAGCTCCTCGTTGTCCACGCCGGCACTGTTGTGCAACCGGGTGCCCAAGTCGCACGACCCGAACGCTGCCGGCGGCGTCCCGGACACCACGACGGCGACGGTCCGGGACTCGGGCGGCGGCCCGTAGTGGTGCAGCTCGTTGTGCCCGCTGTAGGCCGCCGGCAGCCCGAGCGCCGGGCCGTAGCGGTCCAGCGCCCCGGCCTCGCCGTAGTTGCTGGTGAACAGCACGGCCCGCTGCCGCTCCGGCGGGGTCAGCGTGGCGTACACCCCGGCGATCTCCCGGACGTACTCCCGCCAGCCGATCTGATCGGCGACGGTCGAGTTGATCTCCGCGATGGGGCCGAGCCGGTCGACCGGCAGCAGCGGCAGCGCGAACAGCGCCGAGACGGCCGCGTTGACCGCGACCAGCGGCCATCTCACCCGCCACCGTGACGCCCGGACCGCGCCGATGGCGAACAACCCGGTCACCAGGCCCATCGGGTAGTACGGCTGCCCCGCCGTCACCAGCACCAGGACGAGCAGGATCGGGTACGCCACGGCCAGCGACCGGGCCGGGCGCAGGGCCGGGTCCCGCAGCAGCGCGACGATCCCGGCGATCCAGATCGGCACGAAGAACAGGCCGAGCAGGATGAGCTGGAAGGGCAGCAACTCGATGCGCGACTCGGTGCCCTTGTTCTCCGCGATGGCGGCGGCCATGTCCGCCTGCGGGAAGTGGTTCGCCACCTGGTACAGCAGGTTGGGCAGGCCGATCACCAGGGCGAGCGCGGCGCCCAGCCACGGCCACCGGGTGACCAGCACCCGGCGCGGCCCCAGGACCAGGATGCCGGCGACCAGGCTGACCAGCAGCAGGAGCACCAGGTGCTTGTTGTAGAGGCCGAGCCCGGTGATCGCGCCGGCCGCGAGCCAGGCGCGGGGCCGGTCGTGCAGCAGCGCGCGCAGCACGAAGAACAGCACCCCGAGCCACACCAGCAGGTCCGGCGTCGCGGTGGTCACCACGTGGCCGCCGACCAGCGGGAAGGCCCCGAACACCGCGCAGGCCGCGAGGGTCTGCGCGGCCCTGCCGCCACCGGCCTCGCGGGCGATCAGCGCGGTGAGGAAGGCCATCGCGCCGATCATCAGGGCGCTCGGCACCCGGATCGCCCACAGCGAGTCGCCCAGGATCAGCGTGCTCAGCCGGGTCAGCAACGGGGTGAACGGCGGCTGGTCCACGTACCCCCATTGCGGGTGGCGGCCGAGAATCCGGAAGTACAACTCGTCGCGGTGGTAGTCGTACCGGTTCGCGGTGGCCAGCAGCAGGGCGGTGACCACGCTCGCGACCGCCGTCACCGGGCGCCACGCGAAGGCTGACATCGATCCAACATAGACGGTTCGGGGGCGGCCGGTGCCAGCACGATCAGCGCCACGCCGGCCGCGATCACCGCGGTGGCCAGCACGGTGCGCGGGG
The DNA here is from genome assembly GCF_934643405.1 of uncultured Actinoplanes sp. Taxonomy (GTDB): domain Bacteria; phylum Actinomycetota; class Actinomycetes; order Mycobacteriales; family Micromonosporaceae; genus Actinoplanes. The sequence continues at coordinate 21,163 of NZ_CAKUCL010000072.1, read as the reverse complement.
TCAGCGGCTCGCTCAGCAGCCACCAGCCGAGCAGCACGGCCACCACCGGGTTCACGAAGGCGTAGGTGCCGGCGATCCGCGCCGGGACATGGTCCAGCAGCCAGGTGTACGCCGTGTACGCCACCAGGCTGCCGAAGACGATGAGATAGCCGACGGCCAGCAGCGACCGCCCGGTCACGTCGACGCGCGGCCATTCGCCGGTGAGCCCGGACAGCGCGACCAGGATGGCGCCCGCGCACAGCATCTCGATCGCGCTGGCCATCAGCGCCGACGCCGGCCGGGGAGCGTGCCCGGCGTAGACCGTGCCGAGACCCCAGCAGAGCGCGCCGCCGAGCGCGACCGCGATGGATACCGCGTCGCCGCCGCCGGAGGGCCGGGCCAGCACGGCCACCCCGGCGAAGCCCGCGAGCAGGCCGAGCGCCACCGGCCAGGTGACCCGTTCCCGGTCCGCGAAGCGCCGGCCCAGCACGATCCACAGCGGGATGCTGGCCAGGAACAGCGCGGTGATGCCGGAGGACAGGCGCTGCTCGGCCCAGGCGGCGCCGCCGGTGCCGGCCGCGGGCAGCAGCAGGCCCTGGATCGCGCCGGCGCGCCACTGCGGCCGGTCCGGGTTCGGCATCCGGCGCCGGCGGCAGTACGCGTAGAGCAGCGCGCCGGCGATCAGGAAGCGGATCGCGTTCATGGTGAGCGGCGGCAGGCCCTCCAGTCCGACCTTCTGCGCCAGGTAGGTCGAGCCCCAGACGACGTAGACGATGAGCAGCGGTCCGAGAAAGGTCATGTCTACGCCGTACCCGAACGCCGTTGGCGTTTTTGCCATGCAGGCCGCAGTTCGTGCCATCCTGGTCGGGTGACGGTCGAAGGCGCGGCGATGGCCGATGTCGCGGTGGTGGTCGCCGAGCCGGTGACCGCCTTCGAGCTGGGCATCGCCAGTGAGATCTTCGGGATCCCGCGGGCCGATCCGACGCTGCCCCGCTACCGGTACGCGGTGTGCGCGGCGACGCCCGGCCCGATGCGCACCTCGACCGGCTTCCTGATCACGCCGACCGACGGGCTGGACCGCCTGGACCGCGCCGACCTGATCATCGTGACCGGGGCGGCGCCGCCGATCCCGCCGCCGCCGGCCGCGCTGACCGTGGCGCTGCGCCGGGCGGCCGAGCGGGGCGCGACGGTGGCGGCGTTGTGCACCGGGGCGTTCACGCTCGCCGCGACCGGGCTGCTCGACGGGCGCACCGCCACCACCCACTGGGCCTACGCGGCGCAACTGGCGACCCTGTTCCCACGGGTCACCGTGGATGCCGACCGGATATACGCGGTGGACGGGCCGATCGCCACCAGCGCGGGCGCGGCCGCCGCCATCGACCTGTGCCTGCACCTGATCCGCCGGGAGCACGGCGCGGACGTGGCCAACCGGGTGGCGCGCGAGCTGGTGATGCCGGCCCACCGCAGCGGCGGCCAGGCGCAGTACTCGCGGCTGCCGGTGACCCCGCCGGACGCCGGGCCGGGCCTGGCCGGGCTGCTCGACTGGGCCGCCGACCACCTGGACGCCGACCTGTCGGTGGACGCGCTCGCCGCCCGTGCCGCCATGTCACCGCGCACGTTCATCCGGCACTTCACCGCGGCGACCGGGTCGACACCGGCGGCGTGGGTGCGCGAACAGCGCGTACGCCGGGCCGAGCAGTTGCTGGAGCAGGCGGACGCGACGATCGCCTCGGTGGCCCGGCACAGCGGGTTCGGCAGCGTGGACACGTTGCGGCGGCAGTTCCGGCGGGTACGCGGGGTCGGCCCGGAGGCGTACCGGGAAGCCTTCCGGGGATGAGGGGGTTTGATGGACCGGCCGGCACGTCCCGGCGGGCCCGGCGGCACAGCTGCGCCTCGTCGATCGCCTGGTGCCGGCCGGACGCGACACCGCGGAGGCCCGCGCGACGGCCGAGCTGATCGCCGGCAACTCCCCGGTGGCGGTGGCCGAGGCGCGCACCGCGATCCGCCGCGGCCTGCGGGTCGACCTGGCGGCCGGCCTGGACATCGAGGACGCCGCCTGGCGCGCGGCTGTCTTCTCCGACGACCGCCGCGAGGGCGTTCGCGCTTTCGTGGAGCGCCGCCGCCCGGTTTGGCCGTGATCGCGCATATCCGGCCCGCACCCGGGAAGAACCACGCCGTGCAGACGTTCCTGCCCTACCCCGGCTTCCTCGACAGCGCCGCCGTTCTCGACGCGCGCCGCCTCGGCAAACAACGGGTGGAGACGATCCAGGTGCTCCGGGCGCTCACTCTTCCCACGTACGGCTGGAAGCACCACCCCGTCGTGCGGATGTGGCGGGGCCACGAGGAGGCCCTGACCCGGTACGGGCTGGACATGTGCTCGGTCTGGACCGCCCCGGGCCGCGCCGACACGTGCGCGACCACCCTCGCCGTCGACCTGGAGATCGGGACCGGGCTGACCGCCGTGCGCACGCAGGAGCAGCTCGCCGAGGCCGGGAGCCTGCCGTCGTGGCTGGGCGACCCGGACGTGCACCGCAGCCACCAGTCGGCGCTGGTGCGCAAGGACCCGGACCACTACCGCGACCTGTTCCCCGGCGTCCCCGACGACCTCCCGTACGTCTGGCCGGTCCCGGCCGGCTAGGCCGACCGCAGCCTCTCCCGCTCCTCGCGCACGTCGAAGCCGGCCGGCGGGTACTGCGGGTCCAGGTCGGCCAGCGTCTCCTCCAGCAGCGTGGCGACCGCCCAGTTGCGGTACCACTTGCGGTCCGCCGGGACCACGTACCAGGGGGCGACGTCGGTGGCGCACCTGGTCAGCGCGTCCTGGTACGCCCGCTGGTAGTCGTCCCAGCGGGCCCGCTCGTCCAGGTCGCCCGGGTTGTACTTCCAGTGCTTCGTCGGGTCGTCGAGCCGGGCCAGCAGCCGCTCCTTCTGCTCGCCGGGCGAGATGTGCAGCATGACCTTGATCCAGGTGAGCCCGGCCGCCGCCTGCGCCGCCTCGAACTCGTTGATCCGGTCGTACCGCGCCGACCACTCCTTCTCCGGCACCAGGTCGTGCACCCGCACGACCAGCACGTCCTCGTAGTGGGAGCGGTTGAAGACGCCGACGTGGCCGGCCGGCGGCAGGGCCCGCTCGATCCGCCATAGGAAGTCGTGCGCACGCTCCTCGGCGGTGGGCGGGCCGAAGCCGACCGCCTTGAGGCCGGCCGGGTTCATGCCGCGCGCGATGGCCCGTACCGTGCCGTCCTTGCCGCCGCAGTCCATGGCCTGCAGCACCAGCACCACCCGGCGGGCGCTCGCGTCCTGCTTGGCCGACGCGAACAGCCGCTCCTGGAAGTCGGCGAGCCGCAGGCCGATCAGATTGACCTCGCCGGTCGACCAGCCCTTCGGATCCTTGCGGATCTCGCGGTCGTCCGGCAGGCCGGGCGTGCTGCGCGGATCGATGTCCGCGAGTTCGGTGGTACGGGCGTCGACAGCCAGCAGGCTGCGCAAGTCGGCCATTCGTGGACCTCCCTCGTCGCCTTTCCCTTACCCCTCCGGCGGCCCGGAATCGCGTGTTTGGGACGCCTGCCGGTTCGGTACACAGCGCCGGGTGAGGTACTCGCCGGCCCTCGACGGGCTCCGCGCCCTGGCCGTGACCGCCGTGGTGCTGTTCCATGCCGGGGTCGGCGGCGTGGCCGGCGGGTTCCTCGGGGTGGACACCTTCTTCGTGCTGTCCGGCTTCCTGATCACGTCCTTGCTGCTCCACGAACGGCTCGCGCACGGCCGGATCGACCTGCGGCGCTTCTGGACCCGGCGGGCCCGGCGCCTGCTGCCGGCGCTGATGGTGATGCTGCTGGCCACGGTGATCGCCGGGCGCTACCTGCTGGACACCGACGCGCTGGGCCTGCTGCGCACCGACGCGTGGGCCGCGCTCGGCTACGTCGCCAACTGGCGGATGATCTTCCGCGGCACCGGTTACGTGGCCGCCACCGCCGCGCCGTCGCCACTGCAGCACACCTGGTCGCTGGGCATCGAGGAGCAGTTCTACCTGATCTGGCCGCTGCTGGTCGTGGCGGTGCTGGCCAGGCGGCGGCTGCTCATCGTCGTCTGCGCGGCCGGGGCGGTCGCGTCCCAGGCGGCCTGCGCCCTGCTCTACCGGCCGGACGACATCGCTCGGGCGTACTACGGCACCGACTCCCGGGCGCAGGCGCTGCTGATCGGCGCCGCGGTCGCCGTCCTCCCGCTGCGGATACCCGCCGTGCTGGGTCCGGTGGGCGCGGCGGTGACCCTGGCGCTCTGGCATGTCGCCGACGACCAGGCCGCCTGGCTCTACCAGGGCGGGCTGACCGTGGCGGCGGTCGCCACCGCGCTGATGATCGCCCAGATCAAGACCGGGCCCGGCGGGGTCCTCCCCCGCTTGCTCGCGATGCCGCCGCTGGTCTGGCTGGGCCGCATCTCCTACGGCGTCTACCTGTGGCACTGGCCGGTGTTCACCTTCGTCACCGCGGACGCCACCGGTCTGCCGCGCTGGCCCCTGCTCGCCGTCCGGCTGGCCGGGACGCTCGGTGTCGCGGTGCTCAGCTACGTCCTGATCGAGCAGCCGATCCGTCACGGCCTGCTCGGCCGGGTGCTGCCGCGCCGGGTGCCGGCCGTGCTGACCGGCGCCGCCGTCGCCCTCATCGCGGTGGCCGTCGGTTTCGCCACCGCTCCCCCGCCGATCGCCGCCACCGCGGTGCCGCCGGTGGTGATCAGCGCGGTCACCCCGCCGTCCGACGAGCGGGCCGCGCTGCGATCGACCCCGGCCGCGCCCGCACCGATCGACCGGCCCGGGCGGCCCGCGAACGCCGGACCGGAACCCCGGATCACCTTCCTCGGCGACTCGGTCTCGTGGGTGATCGGAAACTACCTGCCCGAGCACCCCGGCATGTGGACCAGCGACCGGGCGATCCAGGGCTGCGGCATCGCCACCCTGCCGGACATCCTGCAGCTGGGCACGCCGCACACCAACTACCCCGGCTGCACCTCGTGGCCGAAGCGATGGCAGCGGGCCGTCGACCAGGACCGCCCCGACGTCGCGGTGATCGAGCTGAACCGCTGGGAGCTGATGGACCGCCGCTATCAGGGCCGGTACCAGCACGTCGGCGATCCGGCCTACGACCGGTACCTGACCGACCGGCTCGAGCAGGCGATCGGCATCGCCGGCTCCCGGGGCGCCGCGGTCGTGCTGCTCACCGCCGCCTACACCCACCGCGCCGAGAGGCCCGACGGCAGCCTCTACCCCGAGGACCGGCCGGAACGCGTGGACGCCTGGAACGACCTGCTGCGCGAGGTGGCGGCCCGGCATCCCGGCAGGGTGACCGTGCTCGACCTCAATCCGGTCGTCTGCCCCGGCGGGAAGTTCACCTGGCGGGTCGGCGGGCTGCGGATCCGCAGCGACGGCCTGCACTACACCCCGGCCGGCGTCCAGCGGATCATCGCACCCTGGCTGCTGCCCAAGCTGGCCGCGATCGCAACCGGCTGACCGGGCTCGCCCACGGCGCGGCGACAGGGACGGAATGCACCTGATCGGCGCTTTTGGCCGGGTCGTTTGCCCGGCCGGACAGCGGGTAGCCACGGGCTTGCGACCCAACCGAACTGGAGGCTCCCGTGCGGGCAATGGTGTATCGCGGTCCCTACCGCATCCGGGTGGAGGAGAAGGACCGCCCGGCGATCGAACACCCCAACGACGCGATCGTCCGGGTGACGCGCGCCGCCATCTGCGGCTCCGACCTGCATCTCTACCACGGGATGATGCCCGACACCCGGATCGGCATGACGTTCGGGCACGAGTTCGTCGGCGTGGTCGACGAGGTCGGTCCGTCGGTGCAGCGGCTGGCGCCGGGCGACCGGGTGATGGTCCCGTTCAACATCTTCTGCGGCACGTGCTTCTTCTGCGCCCGCGGCATGTACGCGAACTGCCACAACGTGAACCCGAACGCCACCGCCGTGGGCGGCATCTACGGCTACTCGCACACGTGCGGCGGGTACGACGGCGGTCAGGCCGAGTACGTGCGGGTGCCGTTCGCCGACGTCGGCCCCAGCCCGATCCCGGACTGGATGGACGAGGACGACGCGGTGCTGCTCACCGACGCGCTGGCCACCGGCTACTTCGGCGCGCAGCTGGGCGACATCTCCGAGGGCGACGTGGTGGTCGTCTTCGGCGCCGGGCCGGTCGGCCTGTACGCGGCGAAGTCGGCGTGGCTGATGGGCGCCGGCCGGGTGATCGTCATCGACCACCTCGACTACCGGCTGGCCAAGGCGGCCGAGTTCGCGCACGCCGAGACCTACAACTTCACCGAGTACGACGACATCGTCGTGCACATGAAGAAGATCACCGACCACCTGGGCGCGGACGTGGCGATCGACGCGGTCGGCGCCGAGGCGGACGGGAACCTGCTCCAACACGTCACCGCCACGAAGCTGAAGCTGCAGGGCGGCTCCCCGGTCGCGCTGAACTGGGCGATCGACTCGGTCCGCAAGGGCGGCACCGTCTCGGTGATGGGCGCCTACGGCCCGATGTTCAGCGCCGTCAAGTTCGGCGACGCGATGAACAAGGGCCTGACCCTGCGGATGAACCAGTGCCCGGTCAAGCGTCAGTGGCCGCGGCTGTTCGAGCACGTGCGGGCCGGTTACCTCAAGCCCAGCGACATCGTGACGCACCGGATCCCGCTGGAGCACATCGCCGAGGGTTATCACATGTTCTCGGCCAAGCTCGACGGCTGCATCAAGCCGCTCATCGTCTCCGACGCCGCCTGATCCGGCCCACCTCAAGGGAGCGACCATGGCCTACACACCGGACAAGCCGAAGCTGGCCGAGTCCACCGACGAACTGCGCGCCCGCATCCCCGGCTGGGGCGCCGACCTCGACCCCAAGGACCGCCCGTCGGTGCCCAAGGAGCAGTTCGATCCCGGGTTCAGCGGCGCCCACTGGGAGTTCCCGGAGCGTCAGCCCGAGCGCTGGCCCCGCGAGCGCTCGATCGAGCACAAATTCCTCACCCCGGTCTTCGGTACGGCGTGTCCCCCGCGAGGCGTCTCCGGAAGGATCCGGCGGTACGCCTATGCGAAGTACAGCGAGGGCCGCGCCGCGCACTGGCTGCTGCTGCTCGGCGCCGACCGGGTGGACGAGCTGGAGAGCACGCTGCGCTCGTTCGTCAGCCGCCGCCCGGACAACCCGATCGCCGAGACCGGCATCCGCAGCGAGCTGAGCCGGCACGGTCTCGCCTCGCGCCGGGAGGGCAACCGGACCGACCGGCTGCACCACACCCTCGACCCGATCATCGTGGCCGCGCCCTGGGTGCTGGGCGCCGGCGTGACGTACGCGGTGATCCGTCGCCTGACCCGCGGCCGCCGCGCCTGACCCGGACCCGGCCGCGGGGCGCCCCGTCGCGCCCCGCGGCCCGGCCGATCAGCGGGTGAACCGGGCCAGGATGCCCTTCTTCACCTCACTCGGGCGCTGCTGCTCGCCGGCCAGCGCGCTGATCACGATCAGCGCGCCGGTCAGCGCGGGCACCGCCCATTGCAGTGCGGAGAGCCGCTTCTGCGCCTTGGCCACGTCGTCGGGCGTGCTGGCCGCCGGCTCGGTGCCGGACAGCGCCGGCACCGACTCCTCCTTGGCGACCTTGCGGCCGAGCAGCCGGCTGTAGCCGGTCACGGCCAGCGCCGCCACGGTCAGACCGGTCTTCGCCACCGCCGTCGCCCCGGCGCCGCGCTGGGCGGCCAGCCGCGAGCGGTTGCCGACCAGCTCGCCGACGCTGCCGGCGAGATGGGCGCCGATCGCGGCCGCGTTGACCGGGACCCACCGGTTCCAGCCGGTGTTGGCCACGCGTCCGGTGCCGTCGGCCGTGTCCGCCTCGGCCGCCGCGGGATTGAGGGCCACGGCGTTGGCCAGGGTGCCGCCGAACCAGGCGGCCAGGCCGACGTCGTGCAGGGATCGGGAAAGTGTGTCGTTCGCCAAGATGTCCTCCAGACTCCGTTGCGTCCTGGCCCGGCTACCCTGCGAAAGCCCGGTGATGCCGGACATGGAACAAGACTCTTGGAGTCATCTTTAATAGGCTGCCGGGGTGCGCCTCAACCGCTCCACCGACATCACCCTTCGCATCCTGATGCTCGGGGCGGTACGCGACGGTCTGCTCACCATCGACGAGCTGTCCGCGGCCCTGGTCGTCCCCCGGCACCACCTCGCCAAGGTGGTCCAGCGGATGCAGCACCTCGGTCTGCTGGAGACCGTGCGCGGCCGGCACGGCGGCGTCCGGCTGGCGAGCGACGCCGCGGACACGTCGATCGGCCGGATCGTGCGCGAGCTGGAGGGCGAGACCGAGGTCGTCGACTGCGACGGCGACCCCGGCTGCCCGCTGAGCCAGGGCTGCACGCTGCGCGGGGCGTTGCGCCGCGCGCAGGAGGCGTTCTACGCGGCGCTCGACCCGATCACCGTCCGGGACCTCGCCGCACCCCCGTACCGCCAGGTGCTGCTCGGCATCGGCCGGCGCTGACACGCCGTTCGTCAGCCGAGCGGCGGCGGGGTGAACCCGGCGCCCACCTCGCGCTCGATCAGTGCGGCCAGGCGCAGGGGCGTGTGGTCCTCGAACATCGGGCCGACGATCTGGACGCCGATGGGCAGCCCGCCGGCCGAGCGGGCGATCGGCGCGACGGTGGCCGGAAGACCGGGCGCGGTCGCGACCCCCGCCCACACCAGCTGATCCCAGTAGTCGTACGCGACCCCGTCGACGGAAACGGTCCGGGCGGACAGGTCCGGGCTGTGGTCGTGCGGAAACGCCGTCGTCGCCGACACCGGGCACACCACGGCGTCGAACTCGGTGAACAGGTCACTCCACCGGGCGCGCAACCGCGTCCGTACGCCGTCGGCCGCCACCCAGTCGCGATGGCTCAGCACGGCGCCGCGGGTCCGCTCCGCGGCGAGCGAGACGTCGTCCGCGGCGAGCCGGGACGCGGCCTCGACGGCCCGCTCGTGCAGCTCGGGCGGGAAGAAGGCGCCGCTCGCGGCCAGCCACAGCCGCATGTGGACTCGGGCCTGGGTGGCCTGGTCCGGCAGCAGCGGGCTGTGCCGCCGCACCGTCGCGCCGGCCGCGGCCAGCGCCGACCCGAGGTCGTCGATCGCGGCGCCCACCTGCGAGCAGGTCGGGGCCAGCGGATGCTCGTCCAGCACCAGGATGCGGAAGCCGGCCAGCTGGTCGTGCCGGGCCGGCCGCAGCGACAGCCGGTAGGCGATGCCGGTGGTGGTCTCGTCCGGCCCGGCCAGCAGCGTGAACACCCGAGCCAGGTCGGCGGCGCTGCGGGCCATCGGGCCGATCACCGCGAGGTCCCCGTCGTACGCGAGCGCCGGTCCGGGCGGTGCGGTGTGCCCCCGGACCGGCAGCAGGCCCCACGAGCTCTTGTGCCCGTGGACGCCGCAGAAGTGTGCCGGCACGCGCAGCGACCCGCCGAGATCCGAGCCGATCGAGACGGCGCCGAACCCGGCGGCGAGCGCGGCCGCCGATCCACCGGACGACCCCCCGGGCGTACGGGACAGGTCGTGCGGATTGTTCGTGGTGCCGTAGATCGGGTTGTACGTCTGCACGTCCCCGAGCCCGAGCGGCACATTGGTCTTGCCCAGGATGACCGCCCCGGCCGCCCGCAGCCGCGCGACGGCGACCGCGTCCTCGGTCGCCACGAAGTCCCGGAACGGCGGGATCCCCCAGGTCGTGGGCAGGCCGGCGACGTTGAAGGACTCCTTGACCGTCACCGGCACCCCGAGCAGCGGACGCCGGTCGCCGTGCGCCCGAGCCGTGTCGGCGGCACGCGCCGCGAGCCGGGCGCGGTCGTCGTCGCGTACGCACATGGCGTTGATGTCTCTGTCGTGCCGCTCGATCCGCGCGATCGCCGCCTCGGTCAGCTCGGCGGCGGACACCGCCCCGGAGTCCATCGCGGCGACGAGCTCGGCCGCCGTCGCGTACGGGTCGTCCGATGCGCTCATCGGCGTCCGCCCGCCGGCCTCATCCGTCCCGGTCCTTCTCGCCGGTGAGGCCCTCCAGCAGGCCCAGGATGGCGAGCATGCGGCGGATGCTCGGCCGGACCTCGGTGAGGCGGAACGCCAGCGACCGCCTCGTCGCCACCGCGTAGGCGCGGTCCAGGGCCGCGAAACCGGCCGAGTCGCAGAACGTGACGCCGGCCAGGTTCACCTCCACACCGGTGACGCCCTGGCGGCCGACGGCGGAGGCCAGCGCGCCGTCGAGCTTCGGCAGCGTGTTCAGGTCGATCTCGCCCGCGATGGACACGAGCACCACCCCACCGGACAGCACCCGGCTGTCGATGTCGATCATGAAGACGCCGCCCCCTCGTCGCGTGGCGGGTGGAATACCCGCGCGAAGGCAGGGTAGACATCCGGCCATGCAGGCGCTGCGGCTTCCGTTCGATCACGACACCGACAGCGCCTCGCTGAGGCACGCGGCCGAGGGCCGCCTGGCCGGCTGGCAGGCGGCCGAGCAGGTCGACGACACCCTGCTGGTGATCACCGAGCTGGTGCAGAACGTCATCCAGCACACCGGCGACGGCGGTGAGCTGGCGCTGAGCCATCCGTCCGGCGTCGTGGTGGTCGAGGTGTTCGACAGCAGCCGCGACCTGCCCCGCGTGCTCGGCCCGGACCCGCGCCGGCTCGGCGGCCGCGGGATGCTGCTGGTCGACGCGGTCAGCCACGCCTGGGGCACCCATCTGACCGCGACCGGCAAGGTGGTCTGGGCCACCCTGCCGGCCCAGGGCCGGGACGGGCCGCGCTGACCGGTGCCAGGCCGGCCGCGCGAGCGGGCAGGCAACCGGCGACGACACCGCGAGGACGACGGGCGCGCTCGGGGCTGCCGCCGCGTCCTGCTCGACGGCCACCCCGGACTCACCTGCCGGGCGGCACGGTGACGGTCAGCTCAGAAGGTCACCCGTCGCGCCAGTCGTCGCTGGTCAGGTGCGAGCCGGCCTGCGGGCCCATCAGCAGCATCCCGCCGTCGACCACGTAGGAGGCGCCGGTGACGTAGGAGGCGGACGGGCCGGCCAGCAGGGCGACGACCGCGGCGACCTCGTTGGCGTCGCCCGGCCGGCCCGCCGGGATGCCGGGCCGGGAGACGGTGTGCGGGTCGACGTCCTCGTTGCCGGTCATCTCGGTGGCGATCTCGCCGGGCGCGACCGCGTTGACCGTGATCCCGGAGGCGGCCAGCTCCTGCGCCATCACCTTGGTGAGCAGGCCGAGCCCGCCCTTGGCCGCGCAGTACGCGCCCGAGCCGACGCGGGGCGCGTGCTCGTGGACGCTGGTGATGTTGATGATCCGGCCGCCCCGGCCCGCGGCCAGCATGCGCCGGGCGGCCCGCTGCGCGCACAGGAACGGCCCGTCGAGGTCGGTCGCCAGCACTTCCCGCCACTGGTCGTAGCCGGTCTCGACCACCGGCGTGCTGATCCCGGTGCCGGCGCAGTTGACCAGCACGCCGACGCCGCCGAGCTCGTCGGACAGCTCGTCGATCACGTCCGCGGCCGCGGGCAGGGCGGTCAAATCGAGCTGCCGGATGGCGCAGCGCCGGCCCGCGGCCCGCACCTTCTCCGCGGTGGTCTCGGCGCCCGCCTTGTCCGAGCGGTAGGTCACACCCACGTCGAAGCCCGCGTCCGCCAGCGCGATGGCAATCGCCTCGCCGATGCCGGAGTCGGAGCCGGTCACCAGGGCCACCCGATCGTAGTCGTGATATCGCTGCGCGTCGGTCATGCCGACCGGCTACCCACGGCGTCCCGCAAGCATGCCTTGAGCGGCGGATTTCCGGCAGGTCTCGAATTCATGTCGGGCTCTTTACAACGATGTATGCAACGTTGTAGGAAATACGGCATGGCAGTGGCTCACCTCACCCTCGACCCCGCGTTCGCGATCGCCCCGGTCGACCGGCGGCTCTTCGGCTCGTTCGTCGAGCACATGGGCCGGTGTGTCTACACCGGCATCTTCGAACCCGGGCATCCCGACGCGGACGCCGACGGTCTGCGCACCGACGTCCTCGAACTCGTGCGCGAGCTCGGCGTCACCACCGTGCGCTATCCGGGCGGCAATTTCGTCTCCGGCTATCGCTGGGAGGACGGCGTCGGCCCGCGCGCCAACCGTCCCCGGCGCCTCGACCTGGCGTGGCGCACGCTGGAGAGCAACGCCTTCGGGCTCAACGAATTCATGCGCTGGACCGAGCTGGCCGGCGTCGAGCCGATGATGGCCGTCAACCTCGGGACCCGGGGTGTCGAGGCGGCCGCCGAGCTCGTCGAGTACTGCAACCTGCCGGACGGCACCGCGGCGTCCGACCTGCGCCGCGAGCACGGCGTCGCCAAGCCGTACGACGTGCGCCTCTGGTGCCTGGGCAACGAGATGGACGGGCCCTGGCAGATCGGCAACCTCACCGCCGAGGAGTACGGCCGGCTCGCCGCCCGCGCGGGCCACGCCATGAAGCGGGTCGACCCGAGCATCGAGCTGGTCGCGTGCGGCAGCTCCAACTCCGGCATGCCGACCTTCGCGTCCTGGGAGGCGACCGTCCTGGAGCACGCCTACGACCAGGTCGACTACGTCTCGCTGCACAACTACTACGACCCGGAGAAGTACGACGAGGCCAGCTTCCGGGCGTCCGCGGTGGACCTGGACTCCTTCGTCACCGACGTCGTGTCCACGGCCGATTACGTACGGGCGAAGATGCGCCGCAGCAAACGGATCAAGCTCTCGCTCGACGAGTGGAACGTCTGGTACCAGTCGCGGTTCACCGAGCCGGAGGACCGCGGCATCGAGGAGACCCCGGCGCTGATCGAGGACGACTACACCGACACCGACGCGATGGTGGTGGGCAATCTGCTGATCACCATGCTGCAGCACGCCGACCGGCTCACCGTGGGATGCCAGGCCCAGCTGGTCAACGTGATCGCGCCGATCCGCACCGAGCCCGGCGGCCGGGCCTGGCGGCAGACCATCTTCCACCCCTTCGCCCACACCGCCCGGCTCGCCCGCGGCACGGTCCTGCGCCCCGCGCTCACCGCACCGCTCATGCCCACCGGCCAGTTCGGCGACGTCCCCGCGGTCGACGCCGTCGCCACCCACGACGAGGAGACCGGCGAGCTGGCCGTCTTCGTGGTCAACCGGGGCACCGAGCCGGTCGAGCTGCGGCTCGACCTGCGCGCCTTCCCGAAGCACCGGCTGGACCGCCACGTGCTGATGAACGGCGAGCAGCAGAACACCACCCCCGACGGAACTCTCCTTCTCCCGCCCGTCTCCTGGCACGCCCTGTGCCTTACTCCCGAGGAGCCTTCATGAGTACCTTCCTGACCCGCCGCGGCCTGCTCGGCCTGGGCGCCGGCGTCGGAGGCGCCGTCCTGCTCGGCGCCTGCGGCGACAGCGGCCCGAACGAGAAGGTGACCGGCGCCGGCCAGAACGCGGCGCCGGCCGCCACGGCGTACACCGGACCGAACGTCGCTCTCGGCTTCTGGAACGGCTTCACCGGCGGTGACGGCCCGTTCATGAAGAAGCTCGTCGACCAGTTCAACGCCGAGCACCCGAACATCAAGGTCACGATGAACACGTACCAGTGGGCGGACTACTACCAGAAGGTGCCCGCGGCGGTGTCCACCGGCAACGGTCCGGACGTCGGCATCATGCACGTCGACCACGTCGCCACGAACGCGGCCCGCGGCGTCATCCTGCCGCTGGAGGACCTGGCCAAGGCGCTGAACCTCAACGCCGACGACTTCTCGCCGCCGGTGTGGAACGCGGGCGTCTACAACAACACCCGCTACGCCATCCCGCTGGACGTGCACCCGCTCGGCTTGTTCTACAACAAGTCCGTCATGGAGAAGGCCGGCCTGGACCCGGACAAGCCGCCGACCAACAACGACGAATACCTGGCCGCGCTGGACAAGCTGAAGGCGGCCGGCATCCAGGGCGACTGGGTGACGCCGTTCGAGTTCACCGGCAGCATGCAGTTCCAGTCGTTGCTCTGGCAGTTCGGCGGCCAGCTCTTCGACGACCAGGCGACCAAGGCGCTGTTCGCCGAGCAGCCCGGCGTGCAGGCGCTGACCTGGATGACCGACCACATCAAGAACGGCTGGAGCCCGAAGAACGTGGCTCAGGACGCCGACCTGGTGGCGCTGCGCAACGGCAAGAACGCGTTCAACTGGAACGGCATCTGGACCATCAACACCCTCAAGGAGGACAAGAACCTCCAGTGGGGCGTGGCGCCGCTGCCGCAGATCGGCACGCAGAAGGCCGCGTGGGCCGGGTCGCACAACTTCGTGCAGTTCAAGCAGCAGACCAAGGACGTCAACAAGCTGACCGCGGGCAAGGTCTTCATCAACTGGATCAGCCAGCACTCGATCGAGTGGGCCCGCGGCGGCCAGGTGCCGGCCCGCAAGGAGATCCGCGACAGCGCCGACTTCAAGGCGCTGCCGGAGCAGTCGGCGATCGGCACGCAGATCGACTACCTGCACTTCCTGCCGCCGAAGCCGGGCATCGCCGACGTGATGGCGACCGTGGTCACCTCGATCAACGAGGCGGTCCTGGGACGCAAGGAGCCCGCCAAGGCGCTGTCCGACGGCGCCGCGAAGGCGAACCAGCTCCTCGAGCAGAACGCCAAGAAGTATGGCAGCTGAGACTGCGGTCCCGGCCAAGGCGCCGGCCCGTCCGTCCGTCGAGGACGGCGGCCGGGTCCGGCGCACCGCCGTGGCGACCCCGTATCTGTTCCTGCTGCCGTACGTCGCGCTGTTCGCCACCTTCGTGCTGGCGCCCGCGGTGTACGGCCTGTGGATCAGTCTGCACGACTGGGACTATCTGCTGCCCGGCAAGCCGTTCGTCGGGCTCGACAACTACAAGGCGCTGTTCGACTCGAGCTCGCCGGTCTTCGACTTCTTCTGGCAGAGCATGTCGGCGACCGGGATCTTCACGATCGCCAGCGTCCCGTTCCTGCTCACCATCCCGCTGGTCATCGCGCTGCTGCTGAACCGCAGCTTCAAGGGACGCACGCTGTTCCGGGCGATCTACTTCATGCCGTACGTGCTGGGGGTCGCCGTGATCGGCGTGCTCTGGCGGTTCCTGCTGGACCCGAACCTGGGCGTGGTCAACGCGATCCTCGGCGCCGTCGGCCTGCCCGGCGGCACCCCGTGGACGACCGCGCTGCCGTGGGCATGGGTGTCGCTGGTCGGCGTGACGGTGTGGTGGACGCTGGGCTTCAACGCGGTCATCTACCTGGCCGGCCTGCAGGACATCCCGAAGGAGCTGTACGAGGCGGCGCGCATCGACGGCGGCGGCAAGTGGGCGGAGTTCCGGCACGTGACGCTGCCCGGCCTGCGCCCGGTGCTGCTCTTCGTCTCGATCAACACGGTCCTGCTGTCCGCCAACATGTTCGGCCAGTCCTACCTGATCACCCAGGGCGCGCCCGGCAACGAGACCCGGACCGCGATCATGTACATCGCGCAGGTGGGTCTGCGCGACTACAAGATGGGCAGCGCGGCGGCGATGAACTACCTGCTCATGGCCTGTCTTCTGGTCATCAGCCTGGTCGTCTTCCGCTTCTTCCGGAACAAGGATGAGACGTCATGAGGCGCGTACGGCCGATCGCCTGGTACACCGTCCTGATCGGGCTCAGCCTGGTCTTCATCGCGCCGCTGATCTGGATGCTGATCACCGCGTTCAAGACACCCGGCGAGGCGACCCGGGTGCCGCCCACGGTGCTGCCGAAGGAACCCACGATGGGCGCCTTCGACACGTTGTTCTCCGGCGGCTCGCAGACCCCGGTGCTGCGCTGGTTCCTCAACAGCATGCTGGCCGCCACCGGCCAGACCCTGCTGATCCTGCTGGTGGCCTCGATGGCCGCCTACGCGCTGGCCCGGATGCAGTTCCGCTTCAAACGGCTGATCTTCGGCATGATCATCGCGACGCTCTTCATCCCGAGCTTCGCCCTGATCATCCCGAACTTCCTGATCGTGGACCGGTTCGGCTGGCTGGACACGCTGTGGGCGCTGATCGTGCCCGGCGCGGCCGGCGCGTTCGGGGTCTTCTTCCTGCGGCAGTTCTTCTCCAGCCTGCCGCGCGAGCTGGAGGAGGCCGCGCTGATCGAGGGCGCGAACTCGTGGCAGATCTTCACCCAGGTGGTGCTGCCGCTGTCCAAACCGGCGCTGGCCACGCTTGCCGTGATCAGC
This sequence comes from uncultured Actinoplanes sp., assembly GCF_934643405.1. Lineage (GTDB taxonomy): Bacteria > Actinomycetota > Actinomycetes > Mycobacteriales > Micromonosporaceae > Actinoplanes. The sequence continues at coordinate 4,993 of NZ_CAKUCL010000072.1, read as the reverse complement.
TTCCTGACCAACTGGAACGACTTCATCTGGCCCATCTACGTGCTGTTCAGCCCGGACAACTTCACGTTGCCGCCGGGCCTGGGCATCCTGCAGGGCGCCTACACGATCAACTATCCGGTCATCATGGCCGGTGCCCTGGTGGCCAGCATTCCGGTGCTGCTGCTGTTCGTGCTGGCGCAGCGCTACGTCATCGAAGGAGTCTCCCGCTCGGGACTGAAGGGCTGAGCACATGCCATCTGTAGCGGCCGCGCTCGTCGCGGCACTGACACTCCTCGCGCCCCCGGTACCTCACTACGACAACCCGGTGTCGGCGAGCTTCGCCGACACGTTCGCCGATCCGATGGTCACCGCGGGCGACGACGGATCCTGGTACGCGTACGGGACGAGCGACCCGCTGCGCGAGGGTGAACGCACGCCGCACCGCATCCCGATGGCCCGCTCCACCGATCTGGTGCACTGGTCGTACGTCGGTGACGCCTTCACCGGCCTGCCGGCCTATGCCCGGCCGACGTCCGCGTTGTGGGCGCCGGACGTGCGCAAGCTCGGCGACCACTGGCTCATGTACGTGACCGTCACCGAGACCGAGCCGGACGGCGCGTCGGCGATCGGCGTGGCGACCGCGCCGACCCCGACCGGGCCGTGGACCTTCACGGACTCACCGGCGGTGCCGCCGCGCGCGGCTCCGGGCGGCGGCTGGTGGTGGACCTTCGACCCGGCCCAGCTGACCACGCCCGACGGCCGGAAATACCTGTACTACGGCTCGTACTTCGGCGGCATCTGGGTCAGCGAGCTCACCGCGGACGGCCTGCACGTGACCGGCGAGGCGACCCGGGTCGCGATCGACAACAAATTCGAGGGTGCGTACGCCGTACGTCGCGACGGCTGGTATTACCTGTTCGCCTCCTCGGCCAACTGCTGCGCCGGCCCCACCACCGGATACTCGGTGTCCGTCGGCCGCTCGCGCAGCCCGCTCGGCCCGTTCACCGACCGCGACGGGCTGCGGCTGGACGTCTCGCGGGCCGGCGGCACCCCGGTGATCGCGCCGAACGGCAACCGCTGGGTCGGCACCGGCCACAACGGACTGGTCACCGACCGGCACGGGCAGGACTGGCTGGTCTACCACGCGATCGACCGGAACGACCCGTATCTGGACGAGCCGTTCGGCATCAACGAGCGGCCGATGCTGATCGACCGGCTCGACTGGGTCAACGGGTGGCCCACGGTCAATCACGGCGCCTGGGCGTCGGACGGCCGGGTGCGTCCGCTGCCCACCCCGTCCCCCGGGCGGCTGCTGCGGTCCGCCTCGGACGAGTTCGGCGGCTCGTCGCTGTCCGGGTGGGATTTCGTGCGGCCCGACCCGGCGGCCACGGTGGCCGGTGGATCGTTGCGCTGGCCGGTTCAGGGTGCGGACCTCACCGGGACCGGGAACGACGCCTCGGTGCTGCTGCGCGACCCGCCGGCCGGCCGGTGGATCGCCGAGACGAAGCTGACGCTGCCGCTGGGCGAGGACACGGTTCGTAATTATCAGCAGGCGGGCCTCATCGCGTACGCCAACGATGATCTTTTCGCCCGGTTGTCGTCGGTGGCCATCTGGAACACGCGTCAGGTGGAGTTCGGCAAGGAGATGCCGTACGCGGGCGCTCTGTCCTACGGCGGCACCATCGCGGGCACGCCGGGGCGGACCACGACCTGGCTGCGGCTGGCGCACCGGATCGAGCCCTCGACCGGCGAGCACTCGTACCGGGCCGGGGTCAGCCGCGACGGACGGCACTGGACGTGGGGCGGGGTGTGGACGCTGCCCCGCGACGCGGACGTCCGGATCGGCCTGGTGGCGCACGGCGGCGCCGAGCCGCCGGTCACCGCCTCCTTCGACTACCTGCGTTTCTACCGCTGGTGAGACGGACCCTGGTCGCGGTGACGCTGGTGCTGGCGGGGTGCTCCCCCGCCGGCACCGGCACCCCGCCCCCGGCCCGGTCCTGCGCCTCCCCCTCCCCCTGCGTTCCTTCGTCCCGCGAGGCCGCCGCGATGAGCTTCACCAATCCGGTCCATCCGGAGAACTTCCCCGATCCGGGCGCCCTGCTCGCCGACGGAACCTGGTACGCCTACGGAACCAACGGCCCGCGGGGCAACGTGCCGGTGATGACGTCGCCCGATCTGGTGCACTGGACCCCCGCCGGGGACGCGCTGCCGCAGGTCGGCGCGTGGGCCGAGAAGGGCGACACCTGGGCGCCGGAGGTCGCGCGCGGGCCCGGCGGCACCTACCTGCTGTATTACACCGCTCGGTCGACGGCCACCGGGCGGCAGTGCGTCGGGGTGGCCACCGCGGACCAGCCGGCTGGACCCTTCACCGATGAGGCGGACCAGCCGCTCGTCTGCCAGGCCGGCGAGGGCGGGTCGATCGACGCGAGCCCGTTCACCGACTCGTCCGGCGCGCGCTGGCTCCACTGGAAGAACGACGGCAACGCCATCGGCCAGCCCACCTACCTGTACGGCGCGCGCCTGGCCGCCGACGGCCGGCGCATCGAGGGTGAGCCCGAACGACTGCTGCGCAACGACGCGCAGTGGGAGGCGCACGTCATCGAGGCGCCGCAGATGGTCGAGCACGACGGCCGGCTCTACCTCTTCTACTCGGCGAACGCGTTCGACTCCGACGCGTACGCCATGGGTTATGCCGTTTGCGAGAGCCCGCTGGGCCCCTGCCGCAAGGCGGCGGAGAACCCGATCCTGCGCTCCACGGCGGCGGCGGACGGGCCGGGCCACAGCTTCCTGGTGACCCTGCCCAGCGGCGCCACCTGGCTGCTCTACCACGCGTGGCCGCCCGGCGCGGTCGGCAGCGTGACCCCCGGCCGCCAGTTGTGGCTGGACCGGGTCGACTGGGTGGACGGCCGGCCGGTGGTCCGCGGTCCGTCGGTGGACCACCCGGCCGCGCCGGCGTGACCCGGAGCGCTGGTCCCCGGCAGGCCCGCCATGCTGCGGGCATGAGCGGCCGCCTCAGAAGGTGTGGTGGTACAGGGAGCAGCCACGGCAGACGTCGGGCGGATCGGTGCTGTCCAGGCGGCGGCGGAACTCGCGGTAGCGCTCGCCGGACCAGATCTGCGCGAAGCCGGTCTCGGTCAGGTCGCCCAGGCTGACCCGGTCGTCGCCCATCACCATGCAGCACGGCTGGACGACGCCGGCGCTGGTGACGTAGGCGGCCTCCCACGGCCAGGTGCAGTTGCCGCCGCCCTCGTCGCTGACCTGCGGCAGCCGCAGGCGCAGACCGGTGTCACGGGCGGCGGTCCGGGCCGCGGCGAACGCCGTACGGGAACGCCATCGGTCCTCGCCGGTCCACAGTGCCTGCCGCGCCGTGAACGCGCGGATGCCGTCGTAGCCGCCGGCCGGATCCGTGTCGTCGAAACTGTGCGAGAGGTTCTGCACGCGCAGCTCGTCGACGCCGATGTCGCCGAGCAGGCGGACCAGCGCCGGGAGCTCGGCCACGTTGTCGCGCATCGCCACGAACACCACCCGGATCCAGGGGGTCGCGCTGCTCGCCTCACGCTTGGCGGCGACGAGCCCGGCCAGGTTGGCGACCACCTTGCTGAAACGGGCACCGTCCCGGATCGCCTCGTACACCCGCGGGGTCGCCCCGTCGAGCGACACGTGCAGCCAGTTCACCCCGCTGGCCACGAGCTCCTGCGCGCGGCGCCGGTGGAGCAGGGTGGCGTTCGAGTTGAAACCGACCCGGATGCCGTGGCGCACCGCCGTCTCGATCATCTCCGGCAGGTACGGCGAGAGCAGCGGCTCCCCCAGACCCTGGAGCGTGAGCTGTCCGAGCGGCAGCTCCGCGACCAGCCGGTGGAACAGCTCCGGCCGCATGGCCCCGGCCAGCTTGTTCACCGGCGGCCGATACCGGACCAGGCACATGGTGCAGCCGAGGTTGCAGGCCGAGGTGACCTCCAGCTGAAGGTGCGCCGGCAGAGGGGGATCCAGCGGCTCGACCGACATGCGGGGCGCATTCCCCGGCGGCGGCCCCCGAAACGTCTGCCGGTTCGCGGTGTCCCTCGCGGCCCGGCCGGGTACAGGTTTTCCCATGGCATGACGGACGAGCGCGGGGAGGTGAACGGGATGGACCCCGGGGGAAACAACGGCCGAGGCCGGCCGTCGACGCACGACGCCGGCAAGGCCGCGGAGAACAGCCTGGCCGACACGCTCGGTGAACTTGCCAGGACCTTGCAGAACGAGGACAGCGTCGACGCGACGCTCCAGGCGATCGTGGAGGCGGCGGTCGGTACCGTTCCCGGCGCCGACTACGCGAGCCTGTCGGTGGTGGAGCGGCGGCGGGTGGTGCACACCCGGGCGGCGACCCACGATGTGGCCACCCTCGTCGACAAGGCGCAGTACGAGACCGGCGAGGGCCCGTGCCTCGACTCGGTGTACGACCACAGGACGGTCCGGCTGCCGGACATGACCCTGGAGGAGCGGTGGCCGCGGTTCACCGGCCGGGCCGCCCAGCTGGGCGTCTACAGCATGCTGTCGTTCCAGCTGTTCGTGCAGGCCGAGAACCTCGGCGCGCTGAACCTCTTCGCCGCGCAGAAGGACGCCTTCGACGACGACTCCGAGCACATCGGCCTGCTGTTCGCCTCGCACGCCGCGGTCGCCATGGTGGGTGCTCAGCGGCAGGAGGACATGGACAAGGCGGTCGCGGCCCGCGACGTCATCGGGCAGGCCAAGGGCATCCTGATGGAGCGCTACAAGATCACTGCGGATCAGGCCTTCGCCACGCTCGCCCGGGCTAGCCAGGAGACCAACCTCAAGCTGGTCGAGCTGGCGCGGCAGCTGACGGTCACCGGCGAGCTGAGAGGCGACCGGTGACCCGCGCCGGCCGGACCTGACCCCTGACCGCTCCCCGCGCCGGCCCTGACCGCTCCCCCGCGCCGGCCCTGACCGCTCCCCCGCGCCGGCCCTGACCCGCGCTCGCCCGCGCTCGCCCGCGCCGGTCCGGCGGGCTCAGGCG
>NZ_CAKUCL010000071.1 GCF_934643405.1 uncultured Actinoplanes sp. | reverse complement strand
GTGCGGCCCACCCACAGCTCGCCGTTGCGGCTGCGGAAGAACGCGTCGGTGTCCTTGGAGTTGCGCTGGTGGGTGTAGAGCGTCGCGTCGTGGCCGGAGCCGCTGGGCCGCAGCACCAGCACGCTGTCCGGGTCACGGTCGCCGGTGAGGTAGACGAAGTCGCTGCCGGGGCGGAACGCATAGTCCGTGTCGTTGGCGCGGACCTTCTCGTTGCCGGTCGGGATGATCAGTGTCTCGCCGGGGAACGCCTCGGAGAGCGCCGCGCGCCTCTTCGCGTAGTTCGGCACCTCCGGCAGCGGGGTGACCGACAGCGGATCGTCGCCCCACCCGGTGCGCATGAACTGCAGGAACGCCTCCGGGAAATCCGGGTCGTGCGACTCCGTCTTCGCCGCGGGCTGCGTGCCGCCGCTCTGCTCGGCCATGGTGAATTGCCTCCGATCCTCGATGCGCCCACGACGTTACCGCCTGGCCCCGGCGAAAAGCAGGAGGGCCGTTCCCCGGTGGGCGGGGTGAGGCAGGCCACTCGCGGTCCCGCGGTGCCCGCAACCCCAGCTCCGGTACGGGTCTGCCGCGCGTGCAGGATGAGCGCCGGGCCGTTTCGCCGGCCGGGACCTGCCGGTGGTGTTCGCTGACGGCGGACGGCCGGGTCTGCGGACGGGCGACGTGGTAGAGCGTCGGGGCAAATAAGCACCAAACGGTGGTCGGCTGGCGTTCGGCGCTTCCGGGCGGAAGGCTGGCCCCAATCAATGCGTGAGGAGGAGCCGGGATGGGCTACGCGGTGGTGCTCGGCGAGGCGCTGATCGACCTCCAGGAGGCGGAACAGGACGGCGGGGTCGTCTACCGTCAGGCGATCGGGGGCGGGCCGCTCAACGTCGCGGTGAGCGTGTCCCGGCTCGGCGGGCGGGCGGAGTACGGCGGTTCGGTGAGCCAGGACATCCTCGGCGACCGGATCAGCGCGTTCCTCGGCGAGTCCGGGGTCGGCATGCGCGCGGTGAAGCGGGTGCCGGTGCCGTGCACGCTCGCCGTCACCACCTTCCACGGCGCCGAGCCGACCTTCACCTTCTACGGCGAGCCGCCCTCGTACTCGCTGCTGGCCCCCGGCGACATCGACGCGGCGCTGATCGGCGGCGCCTCGGTGCTCTACACCGGCTCGATCGCGCTGCTGCGCGAGCCGTTCCGCAGCGCCGCGCGCAAGGCCTGGACGACGCCCGGCCCGCTGCGCGTCTTCGACCCGAACGTGCGGCCCACCCTGCTGCCGGACGGCGCCGCGGTGACCAAGCTGCGCGAGATGGTCGAGGACTTCTTCGCGACCGCCGACATGGTCAAGCTCAGTTCCGCCGACGCCGAGGTGCTCTACGAGGGCGCCGACCCGGCCGCGGCCGCCGCGCGGATCCTGGCGCTGGGCGCCAAGGCGGTCGTGGTGACCTGCGGATCGAAGGGTGCCTACGTGGCCGCGGCCGGCGACGCCGCGATGCTGCCCGCGCCCAGCGTGGCCGCGGTCGACGCGACCGGCGCCGGCGACTCGGTGATGGGCGCCCTGATCGGCCGCCTGCTCGACGACGGCCTGCCCACCGGCCCGGACGGCTGGCAGCGCAACGTGCGCTTCGCGCTGGCCGTGGCCGGCCTGGTCTGCGAGCGCCGCGGCGGCGCGGTGGCGATGCCGACCCGGCAGGAGGTCACCGCCCGCTGGGGCGACGACATCTGAGGCGCTCGGCACCCGGTGCCGGTCAGTCGCCCAGCGCCTTCGCGATGAAGCGCTGCCGGTCCAAGATCATGCGTTCCACCCGCACCTCGGCGACGATCTGCTCGCCGTCGCGGATGACGACCTCGAAGAGGAGCTTGCGGCCGTCCACTTTGGCGATCGTCGCCAGCGCGGTGACGGTGCGGCCGACCGGGGTGGGTGCGCGGTGCTCCACCTCGGCGCGGGTGCCGACGGTGGTGACGCCGCCGGGCATCTGACGCGCGGTGGCGGCGACGGTGGCCGCCTCGGCCAGGGCGAGGACCCGGGGTGTGCCGAGCACGGGGACGTCACCCGAGCCGAGGGCCTGCGCCGTGTCGGCATCGGTGACGGTCAACTCCACCCGGGCGTTGAGACCGGGCGCGAACTCCGGAAGCTCCATGCCGAAGAGCTTAAGGCTGCGCGGGACGTTGCCAGTACGTCTCGTCCGCCGGTGCTGCCACGGCCGGCGTTTCCACGACCACCGGGTTACGCGCGTGCCGGGCCCGCGCGGCCAGCTGCTCGGCCAGCGCCCAGGCCTCGGCCAGATCGCGGTCCTTGGCCTGCCCGGACCGGCCGCCGGCGGTGTCGGCGTAGACGGTCGCGAGGCCGAGGAGACGCTGCAACGGTCCCTGGACCACGCGGACGCTCTGCAGACGGGCGTACGGAACCAGGCTCATCTCCCGGGTGAGCAGGCCCCAGCGGGAGACGAAGACCTCGGGCGTCAGCCCGGCGCCGAGGAAGCGAAGCGCGAGGGGGTTGAGCCAGCGGGCCCGGTTCGGCGGCGGCGAGGTGGCCAGCGGCGCGAGATCGACGCCGGGCAGCACGTCCCAGACCAGGGCGCGCGCGGTCGCGAAGTCGCCGACCGGGAGCAGCCGGTCGGAGCGCTTGCTGTCGTTGCCGCCCTCGCCCGCGTACCCGGCGATGTCGAGCCGCAGGTGCAGCCATCGCTGCGCGCGCCACAGCAGCGGCCAGGTGATCCGCACCGACTGCACCCGGTTCAGCGGCACGATCTGGCTGCGCGTCTCGATCAGGCCGAACCGCACCACGAGCCGCCCGTCCGGGTCACGCGCGAGCCGGAAATCCCAGTCCTGCAGCACCCGGCGCACCGGCTGGAGCAGCACACCGGCCATCGCGGTCACCGTGCTGGCGATGCCGATGAAGGTCCACGAGCCCTCCAGCACGAACTGCGCGATCACGAACGCGACACCGACCGGCAGGAGGAAGGCCTGCGGGGTGAGCAGCTGGCTGATCACCAGGTCGCGGTTGCCCACCCGCAGCAGCGGACGTTCGAGGGCCGGCGCGCCGGGTGCCGCGGCTGCCTGCCCGGCGGCGCCGGGCGCTTGCGGAGAGGCTTGCGTACGGCCGGCGAGCGTCAACAACCGTTCGCGAAGAGCCGCGGCGTCCTTGACCGTCAGATACGCCAGCGGCGCCTCGGTCTTGCTCCCGCCGACCACCTCGAGGCGCAGCTCGGCGAGCCCGGTGAGCTGGGCGAGCAGCGGCCGGCGCAGCTCCACCGCCTGCAGGCGTTCCAGCGGGATGGCGCGGTTGCGCCGCCACAGCAGCCCGTCGGAGATGCGCAGCTCGCGGCCGACGACGTGGTACCCGGTGGTGAGCCAGCCGACGATCGAGAAGACCACCGTGCCGACCGCCAGCACCAGCACCACCAGCGCGAACCGTTCCAGGCCGACCTGCGACAGCGTCTGCCAGGACAGCGCCGCCACGATCACCGCGATGGTCTTGGCGCCGTGCAGCACCGGACTGAGCGGATGCAGCCGGCGGCGCGGCTCGATCCCCGGCCTCGCAGCCGGCGCGGCGTCGGCCGACGGGCCTTCGGCCGGGGCCGGGGTGGGCGGTCCGGCGGGCGGGGGTGGGCCGGCGGCGGTCACAGGCCCTCGGCCCGGTCCTCGCCGAGGGCGGTGAGCCGGTCGCGCAGCCTCGACGCCTCGTCGGGCGGCAGGCCGGGGACACGGGCGTCGCTGGCCGCGGCGGCGGTGTGCAGTTGCACGGTGGCCAGCCCGAACGCGCGTTCCAGCGGGCCGGCCGTGACGTCGACGTACTGCATCCGGGCGTACGGGACGATGGACAGCCGCCGGATCAGCAGCCCGTGCCGTACCAGAAGGTCCTGGTCGCGTTCGGCGTATCCCCAGGCCCGCACCGCCCGGACCGTGACGACGGCGCGCCAGATCGCGTAGACGACCAGGGCCGCCATGCCGGCGAACCACCAGCTCGACCCCTGGAGACTCCAGCCGATGACGAGGCCGACGAGGATCACGAGCGTCCAGGTGCCGCGGGTGATCAGCTCCACTGTGATCAGCTTGCTCGAGACCCGGCGCCACTCGACGGTGTCGGGCCAGGGCTCGAGGGCGTCGGCGGCTGCGGGCACGAACGGCTCGGTCACACCTGAACCCTACGAGATCCGCGCATCGGTCGCCGCACCGAAGGGCGTCACTTCCCGCAGGAATCCCCGCATCTCCAGGAACCCGCCCAGGTGCTCCCGGTGCTCATCGCACGCCAGCCACACCTTCCGATACTCCGGCGCATGCAGCTTGGGGTTGTTCCAGTGCAGCATCCACCGAGCCGCCCCCCGGCACCCTTTAGCAGAACATTGCGGCAGAAGCTCCTCACCCACCGCTCAACAGTAGTAGCCCCCGCCCAGAGCGCCCCCCAAGCTCCCCCGCACCCGAAGGATTGCGCGAGGGGTTTGCGCGAAGCGCACCGGTCCCCCCGCACCCAGCGCACCCGAAGGTTTGCGCAAGGGTTGCGCGAAGCCCCCCGGTCTCCCCACACCCAGCGCACCCGAAGGTTTGCGCAAGGATCGCGCGAAGCCCCCCGGTCTCCCCACACCCAGCGCACCCGAAGGTTTGCGCAAGGATTGCGCGAAGCGCCCCGATCTCCCCCCACCCAGCGCAAGAGACCGTAACGCGGGGGTCTGGGGGGCTCGGCCCCCCAGGCAAAATACGAAAAGGCCCGGTCCGAGCACTCCGCGGACACAGGCCTGCACCTTTTCGCCGCCGGGCGACCACGGGGGAAGTCGCCCGGCGACACCGCGAATGTTACACGGTTCACGGCCTGGTGCATCTCCCCGGCCGGCGTGCCCGTTCCGGCGCATCGCGCAGAAAGATCGACACGGCCGGACCATGGCGAGTCACGTCCGGTGGCGCGTAATACGGCACCGCAAGCGCGCTCTCAGGTGAGTCGTGTAAGTCTTGGGGGTCGGCACCGAGCCGGCACGACCTCGTACCCGCTGTGGAGGACCGGTGGCCCAGCCGTTCACGCCCGAGACCGACACCCAGCACGGCTCTGCCGCGCCGGTCCCGCCCGCGCACGACGCCTCCCAGTTGGAGCGGGCGATGTTCGAGGTGAAGCGGGTGATCGTCGGGCAGGACCGGATGGTCGAGCGGATGTTCGTGGCGTTGCTGTCGCGCGGCCACTGCCTGCTCGAGGGCGTGCCGGGCGTGGCCAAGACGCTCGCGGTCGAGACGCTCGCCAAGGTCGTCGGCGGCACCTTCTCCCGCGTCCAGTTCACCCCGGACCTGGTCCCGGCCGACATCGTCGGCACCCGGATCTACCGGCAGTCCAGCGAGAAGTTCGACGTCGAGCTGGGCCCGGTGTTCGTCAACTTCCTGCTCGCCGACGAGATCAACCGCGCGCCCGCGAAGGTGCAGTCGGCGCTGCTCGAGGTGATGGCCGAGCACCAGGTGTCGATCGGCGGGCAGAGCCACGAGGTGCCCGACCCGTTCCTGGTGATGGCCACCCAGAACCCGATCGAGCAGGAGGGCGTCTACCCGCTGCCCGAGGCGCAGCGCGACCGGTTCCTCATGAAGATCCTGGTGGGGTACCCCACGGACGCCGAGGAACGCGAGATCGTCTATCGGATGGGCGTGAGCGCGCCCGAGCCCAAGCAGGTCTTCACCCCGGAGGACCTGCTCGGCCTGCAGCGCCGCGCCGACCAGGTGTTCGTGCACAACGCCCTGGTGGACTACACGGTCCGCCTGGTGCTGGCCACCCGCGCCCCGGCGCAGCACGGCATGCCGGACGTCGCCCAGCTCATCCAGTACGGCGCCAGCCCGCGCGCCTCGCTCGGCATCGTGCGGGCCACCCGGGCGCTGGCCCTGCTGCGGGGCCGCGACTACGCGCTGCCGCAGGATCTGCAGGACATCGCGCCGGACATCCTGCGGCACCGGCTGGTGCTCAGCTACGACGCGCTGGCCGACGACATCCCGGCCGACCACATCGTCGCCCGGATCATGCAGAGCGTGCCGATGCCCTCCGTCTCGTCCCGCCAGGGCGCCTCGCCGAACGGCGGGCCGCATCCGGCGCCGGTCGGCGGAGTTCCCCAGGCAGGTGGCGGATGGCCGGCCCCGCACCAGTGACCGACTCCGACCAGGCCCGCGCCGAGGCGGTGCTGTCCCGGCTCCAGCTGCTGGTGACGCGCAAGCTGGACGGCCTGCTGCAGGGCGACTACGTGGGGCTGCTTCCCGGTCCGGGCAGCGAGGCCGGGGAGTCCCGGGAATACCGGCCGGGCGACGACGTGCGGCGGATGGACTGGCCGGTCACGGCGCGCACGACGCTGCCGCACGTACGGCGCACGGTCGCCGACCGTGAGCTGGAGACGTGGATGGCGGTCGACCTGTCCGCCAGCCTCGACTTCGGCACCGCCCGCTGGCTCAAGCGCGACCTGGTGATCGCGGCGGCGACGGCGATGGCCCACCTGACCGTGCGGGGTGGGAACCGGATCGGCGCGGTGGTCGGCACCGGTTCGGGCACGGCCGTACGGGGAAAGGGGAGACGCAAGCCGCAACCGGATCTCCCGGCGCCGGTGATCCGGATGCCCGCCCGCCCCGGCCGCAAGGAGGCGCAGGGGCTGCTGCGCGCGATCGCCCGCACCGAGATCCGGCCGGGCCGCGCCGACCTGGGCGAGCTGATCGACATGCTGAACCGGCCGCCGCGCCGTCGCGGGGTGGCCGTGGTGATCTCCGACTTCCTGGCGCCGGTCGACCAGTGGTCCCGGCCGATCCGCAAGCTCGGCGTGCGGCACGACGTGCTCGCCATCGAGGTGGTCGACCCGCGCGAGCTGGAACTGCCCGACGTCGGCGTGCTCACCCTGGCCGACCCGGAGACCGGCGTGCTGCACGAGGTGCAGACCGCCGACCCGAGGCTGCGCCACCGTTACGCCGAGGCGGCGGCCGAGCAGCGCGGTGCGATCGCCCGCGCCCTGCGGGCGGCCGGCGCCGCCCACCTGCGCCTGCGCACCGACACCGACTGGCTGCTGGACATGGTCCGTTTCGTGGCCGCCCAGCGACACGCACGCACCCGGGGGACCACTCGATGATCCGTTTTCTGGAACCCGCGTGGCTGCTCGCGCTGCTGCCCGTGTTCGCGGTGGCCGCGGCCTATGTGTGGCGGCAGTTCCGCCGCCGTCAGTACGCGATGCGCTTCACCAACGTCGACCTGCTGCGCACGCTCGCGCCGAAGGGGCTGGGCTGGCGCCGGCACGTCTCGGCGGCCGCGTTCCTGCTGAGCCTGCTCATCCTCGCGACCGCGCTGGCCCGTCCGTCGGTGGACAAGAAGGAGCCGCTGGAGCGGGCCACGGTGATGCTGGCCATCGACGTGTCGCTCTCGATGGAGGCCGATGACGTGGCACCCAACCGCATCGAGGCGGCGCAGGAGGCGGCGAAGGCGTTCGTCGGCGAGCTGCCACCGACCTACAACCTGGGTCTGGTGTCGTTCGCGAAGTCGGCGAACGTGCTGGTGTCGCCGACCAAGGACCGCAGCGAGGTGATCGCCGGGATCGACGGGCTGACCCTGGCCGAGGCGACCGCCACCGGCGAGGCCGTCTTCACCTCGCTGGACGCGATCCGGTCGGTGCCCTCCGACGGCGCCGACGGTGCCCCGCCCGCCCGGATCGTGCTGCTCTCCGACGGATACCGCACGTCCGGCCGCTCGATCGAGGACGCGGCGACCGCGGCCTCGCAGGCCAACGTCCCGGTCTCGACCATCGCGTTCGGCACCGACACCGGCGTCGTGGACATCCGCGGCCAGCTGCAGCGGGTGCCGGTCGACCGGTTGTCGTTGCAGCAGCTGGCCGACCAGACGAAGGGCTTCTTCTACGAGGCCGCGTCGGTGAGCGAGCTGAAGAAGGTCTACCAGGACATGGGCAGCTCGATCGGCCACCGCGTCCAGCCGCGCGAGGTCACCCAGTGGTACGCCGGGTTCGCCCTGCTGCTGGCCTTGGCGGCGGCAGCATCCAGCTTGCTCTGGACCAGCCGCCTGCCGTGACGCACTGACGAGGGAACTGCCCGAACGGCGCGGCGCCCGCCGAGCGAAGCGAGCCCATCAGGGATTGCTGTGGACCAGGACGAACAGGACGACCACCCAGGCGGCGGCGAGGGTGAAGCTGAGGGGGGCGACGAAGTTCTTCATCGTTGAGCTACTTCCGGTCGAGTCCGGCGATGGAAGCGCACACGTGATGTCGCGGCCGGCGTCCCGTCTCCGGCGTCGCGGTGCACACGACAGGCCCCGGTCAGCGCCGTGGGCACACGGGCGGACCGGTGGAAACGAGGCGGATGGCGGTCAGCGGTCAGACGCGCTGACGAGCGGCCCGGCCACGACTAGGAGGATCGCTATCTCGCACAGCGATCACCTCCCACAGGTCGTTCCGGCGTCAGGACCGTCCGAGACTGTACCCCTTAAGGTCCCGTTAAGAAACGCGACCCGGCGCGTCGTGTCGGGAACCACCCGAGAGGACGATGTCGGAGACCGCCCGCAGGGTCGAGCTGCCCTCCACCAAGTAGTAGTCGTGTCCCGCAACGCCGTCGGTGGGCAGCGTGGTCGCGCCGAATCCGGGGGACGACGGCCGCCGGCCCAGGCCCAGGCCGAGGATACGCACCTGCGGGATGCGCCGGATCCAGTCCCGCGGCGCGAGGGCCGACCAGACGTGCGCGCCACCGAGGTCAGCGGCTCGGCGGACGCCCATCCCCGGTGAGCCGAGCGCGATCACATCGGACACCTCCGGCAGGTGCCGCGCGGCGAGCCCGGCCACCAGCGAGCCGTAGCTGTGCCCGATCAGCGTGACCGTGGCGTCCGGGCGCTGACCGCGGACGTCGCGGACGAAGGCGGTGAGCGCCCGGGCGCCGGCCCGCGCCCGGCCCTCGGTGGCGGCGGCGAACCCGATGCCCTCCGGCGGGTCGTAGCCCAGCCACGCGATCACCGCGACGTCGGTGCTGCGCTTGGCCAGCTGCTGGTACAGCGCGCGGGCCTGCACGCCGGGCGCACGCCGGGGCACGCCGCCCAGGCCGCGGTCGAAGTCGGCGAGCACCGCGTCCACACCGGGCACCAGGATCGCGATCCTCGTGGCCGTGGTGAGGTCGCCGAGCACCTCGACGGCCCGTCCGTCGCCGGCCGGATCGAACTCCAGGAAGCGCCGGCCCTGCGCGGCCCAGGTGGCGTACGGGCAACCGGTTGCGAGCATCCGGACGGCGGTCTCGCGGTACGCCTCGGCGAAGGCGGGCAGATGCGGCACAGCCTCGGGCGTGTGCGTCGGGGAAGGGGCCGCAAGCAGGAGAGCGGCGGCGACGGCGACGGTGATCGGCAGGATTCGCATGCCGGGCAGCGTCCGGCCGCGGCGGCACCCCGATCGTCACACTCCGGACCGGTCTTGCGGGTGCTACCCGGGTATCACCAGACCGGTCTCGTAGGCGAAGACCACCGCCTGGGCCCGGTCGCGCAGGTTCAGCTTGGCCAGGATCCGTCCGATGTGGGTCTTCACGGTCTGCTCGGCGACCACCAGCTCGTCGGCGATCTCCTGATTGGAGAGCCCCCGGGCGATCAGTCGCAGCACATCGGTCTCCCGCGGGGTCAGCGCGTTGAGCGCGGCCGGCCGGAGGCGGTCCCGGTTCGGCCGGTTCGCGAACTCGGCGATCAGCCGCCGGGTCACCGACGGCGCGAGCAGCGCCTCGCCGGCCGCCACCACCCGGACCGCGTTGATCAGGTCGGCGGCCGGGGCGTCCTTGAGCAGGAAGCCGCTGGCGCCGGAGCGCAGCGCTTCGTAGACGTAGTCGTCCAGATCGAACGTCGTCAGGATCAGCACCTTCGGCCCGTTCGCGCCGGTCAGCCGCCGGGTCGCCTCGAGGCCGTCCATCACCGGCATCCGGATGTCCATGAGCACCACGTCCGGGGCGAGATCACGGCATCGGGTCACCGCGCCGGCGCCGTCCGACGCGTCGCCCACCACGACGATGTCCGGCTGGGCGCCGAGCAGCGCGCCGAAGCCCTCGCGGACCATCGCCTGGTCGTCCGCGATCAACACCTTGATCATGGCCGGGCCTCCTCCAGCGGCAGAACCGCGCGGACCACGAAGTCGAGGCGTTGCGGTCCCGCGGTCAGCGTGCCACCGAGCAGCGTCGCACGTTCGCGCATCCCGACCAGCCCGTGCCCGCCGCCCTCGCCGATCGGCCCGGTCCACGGGTTGGTCACGGTGAGCTCCAGGTTTCCGCGCACCACGCGGGCGTCGACGGACACCGGCGTGCCGGGCGCGTGCCGGGCCGCGTTGGCGAGGGCTTCCTGCGTTATCCGGTACGCCGTGAGCCCGACCGTGGGTGAGATGCCGGACAGATCCGACTGTTCGAGAGTGACCTCCACGCCGGCGTTGCGGGCGGTCGCGATCAGGTCGCCGAGGTCGTTCAGGCCGGGTTGCGGCGCCGTCCGGGCGGTCTCCTCCTCGGCGCGTAACGCCCCGAGCAGCCGGCGCATGTCGGTGAGCGCCTCCCGGGCCGCGACCGCGATGGTCGCCAGCTCCTGCCGGGCCGTCTCGGGCAGCTCCGTCATCCGGTAGGGCGCGGTCTCGGCGCGCACCGCGATCATCGACATGTGGTGCGCCACCACGTCGTGCATCTCCCGGGCGATCCGGGCCCGCTCCTCGAGCACCGCGCGTTTGGCTCGTTCCAGCTCGGTGAGCTCCTCCTTCTCCTCCAGCAGCTGCCGGGTGCGCCGCCGCCGGTGCAGGATGTCGCCGAGCGCCGCGATCGCCACCAGCAGCACGGCCGCGCCCCACGCGTTGGCGCGCGGCGCGTAGACGAAGACCGGGATCAGGCTGAGCGCGGTCGCACCCACGGTCGTCGCGGACTCCTGGGTGATCGCCAGCCGGCCCAGCACCACGAGGAACGCGACGATCTGCACGGTGTTCCACGGCCAGGCCTCCCGCGGATTCGCGTTGATCACGCCGAGGAACTGCATCAGGAAGGCCAGCCGCCAGCCCCAGACGGGCAGGCGGTACGACACCGCGACCGGGAGCACCGAGCCGATGGCGATGATCGTCACCACGACGGTGGGCAGCTCCCGGTTCTCCGCGAGGTAGGCGCCGGCGGCCAGGCCCAGGGCCGCCAGGACCAGGAGTCCCAGTGGTACGGCGTACGCGGCAAACCTCGACGAAGGCGCGGGACGCGGCACCTCCTGGCCCCAGAGAAGCCGGCGCAGCGGCCCCATGGCATGGCGCCGGGTCGCGGGGCGGATAGTCTCCACCCGGGCAGGTTACGGCGCTGATCGGGCGCCGTCGTGCCCCTGTGGTGCCATCCGGCACCCCTACCTGGGTATGAGGAGCGTTTCGTCGTGGCTCGCACGGTATTGGTGACTGGCGGCAACCGGGGGATCGGCCTGGCCATCGCGCAGGCCTTCGTGAAGCAGGGAGACCGCGTCGCGATCACCCATCGCGGCAGCGGCGCGCCCGAGGGCATCTTCGGCGTGCAGGCCGACATCACCGACTCGGCCGCCGTCGACGCCGCCTTCACCGAGGTGGAGAAGGAGCTGGGCCCGGTCGAGGTGCTGGTCGCGAACGCCGGGATCACCGACGACACGCTGCTGCTGCGGATGAGCGACGAGCAGTTCGAGCGGGTGGTCGACACCAACCTGACCGGCGCGTTCCGGGTGGCGAAGCGGGCCAGCTCGAAGATGCTGCGCGCCAAGTGGGGCCGGATGATCTTCATCTCGTCGGTGGTCGGCCTGTACGGCGGACCCGGTCAGGTGAACTACGCGGCGAGCAAGGCCGGACTGGTCGGTGTCGCCCGCAGCATCACCCGTGAATTGGGCAGCCGCAACATCACCGCGAACGTGGTGGCGCCCGGGTTCATCGACACCGAGATGACCGCGGTGCTGCCGGAGGCCCGCCAGGCGGAGATCATCAAGGCGGTTCCGGCGGGCCGGCTCGCGACTCCCGACGAGGTGGCCGCGGCCGTGACGTTCCTGGCGAGCGACGCCGCGGCGTACATCTCCGGTGCGGTCATCCCGGTCGACGGCGGCCTCGGTATGGGTCACTGATTCTCTCAAAGGAGTTCTTTCGTGTCTGGACTGCTGGCCGGCAAGCGGCTGCTCGTCACCGGCGTGATCACCGACGCGTCGATCGCGTTCGCGGCGGCGAAGGTGGCGCAGGAGAACGGCGCCGAGGTCGTGCTGACCGGCTTCGGCCGGCTCTCCCTGGTCGAGCGGATCGCGAAGCGGCTGCCCTCACCGGCCCCCGTGATCGAGCTGGACGTGACCGACCCGGCGCACCTCGAGGCCCTGCCGGGCAAGGTGCGCGAGCACGTGGACGGCATCGACGGCCTGGTCCACTCCATCGCGTTCGCGCCGCAGAGCGCGCTCGGCGGGGAGTTCCTCAACGCCGGGTGGGAGGACGTGTCGAAGGCGCTGCAGGTCTCGACGTACTCCTACCAGGCGCTGGCCGTCGCCTGCCTGCCGCTGATGCAGCGCGGCGCTTCGATCGTCGGGCTGACCTTCGACGCGACCAAGGCGTGGCCGGTGTACGACTGGATGGGCGTGGCCAAGGCGGGGCTGGAGTCCGCCTCGCGGTACCTCGCGCTGCACCTCGGCAAGCAGGGGATCCGCAGCAACCTGGTGTCGGCCGGCCCGCTGCGCACGATGGCGGCCAAGTCGATCCCGGGCTTCTCGCAGTTCGAGGAGGCCTGGTCGGCGCGGGCCCCGCTCGGCTGGGATCTGACCGACCAGGAGCCGGCCGCTCGGGCGATCTGCGCCCTGCTGTCGGACTGGTTCCCGGCCACCACGGGTGAGATCGTTCACGTCGACGGCGGGTATCACGCGCTCGGCGCCTGAATACCCTTTGGTTTCGACGGAGGTCGGTAGCGGGCCCCCGGGGTGCGCGGAGGAAGATGGACGCGTGCCATACGACGCGTTCATCATCCTGTCCTTCGGTGGGCCCGAGAAGCCCGACGACGTGATGCCGTTCCTGCGCAACGTGGTGCGCGGGCGCGGCGTCCCGGAGGAACGGCTGGCCGAGGTCGCCGAGCACTACATGCACTTCGGCGGCGTGTCGCCGATCAACGAGCAGAACCGCGCGCTGCTGGCGGCGGTGTCCGCGGACTTCTCGGCCCACGGCGTGGACCTGCCGCTCTACTGGGGCAACCGGAACTGGCATCCGATGCTGGAGGACACCGTCGCCCAGATGCGCGACGACGGGATCACCCATGCGCTCGGCTTCGCCACCAGCGCCTACGGCGGGTATTCGTCGTGCAAGCAGTACTGGGAGGACATCGCCCGGGCCCGCGCGGCGGTCGGCAAGGGCGCGCCGATGATCTCCAAGTTGCGCCAGTTCTGGGATCACCCCGGCTTTGTCTCACCGCACGCGGACGCGGTGCGGCAGGCGCTGGAAACTCTTGATCCGGCCCGGCGTGCCACCACCCGCCTGGTCTTCACCGCGCATTCCATCCCGATGTCGATGGCCGAGTCGGCCGGTCCGCACGGCGGGCGGTACACCGCCCAGCTCGACGAGACCGCCCGGCTGGTGCACGCCGCGGCGGCGCCCGACCTCACCTGGGACCTGGTGTGGCAGAGCCGGTCCGGCCCGCCGCAGGTGCCGTGGCTCGAGCCGGACATCAACGATCACCTGGCCGCCCTCGCCGAGCAGGGCGTCACCGACGTCGTGGTGAGCCCGATCGGCTTCGTCTCCGACCACCTCGAGGTGATCTGGGATCTGGACAACGAGGCCGCGGAGACGGCGAAGAACCTCGGTCTGGGCTACGCGCGGGCCGCCACGCCGGGCACCGACCCGCGCTTTGTGACGATGGTCCGCGAGCTCGTCCAGGAGCGTCTTTCGAACGCGCCCAGAGATCGACTCGGTACTCTCCCGGTCTGGGACGACTGCCCGGCCCACTGCTGCACACCCCCACAGCGACGAGGAGCATGATGTCCGAGCGCAAGGCCATCGAGAGCTGGCTCACCGACATGGACGGCGTACTCGTGCATGAGGGCGAGCCCGTGCCCGGGGCGCCCGAGTTCGTCAACCGGATGAAGTCCTCCGGCAAGCCGTTCCTCATCCTCACCAACAACTCGATCTACACCCCGCGTGACCTGCAGGCCCGGCTCAACCGGATGGGCTTCGACGTGCCCGAGCAGTCCATCTGGACCGCCGCGCTGGCCACCGCCCAGTTCCTGGCAGATCAACGGCCGGGTGGTACGGCGTACGTGATCGGCGAGGCCGGCCTGACCACCGCGATGCACGCCGCGGGGTACGTGCTGACCGAGTTCGACCCGGACTACGTGGTGCTGGGCGAGACCCGGACGTACAGCTTCGAGGCCATCACCAAGGCGATCCGCCTGATCGACGCGGGCGCCCGGTTCATCTGCACCAACCCCGACGCGACCGGCCCGTCGAACGAGGGCGCGCTGCCGGCCGCCGGCTCGGTCGCCGCGATGGTCTCCAAGGCGACGGGCGTCGAGCCGTACTTCGTGGGCAAGCCCAATCCGATGATGATGCGCTCGGCGCTGAACACCATCGAGGCGCACAGCGAGAGCACCGCGATGATCGGCGACCGCATGGACACCGACATCCTGTGCGGCCTGGAGGCCGGTCTGGAGACGATCCTGGTCCTGACCGGCATCAGCACGCGGGCCGAGAGCGAGCGCTACCCGTACCGCCCGTCCCGCATCGTCAACTCGGTGGCGGACCTGATCGGCGAGATCTGACGGCTCCGCGGCCGGTCGCCTCCTAGGGTGAGGTGGTGTTGTCGCTGACCGGTCCCCGTGCGGTGGCCGCCGGGTGCCTGCTCGCGCTCCTCGGTGGGGCCGCGGCCGTCCGGGCGGCGGCGGGAGACGGAACGGTGCGAGCGGTCGCGCCGGCGGCGAGCGTCGCCGCCCAGGTGCCCCGGGCGTCCCAGGATCAGCGGGTGCCGGCGGCGGCGCCGGCTCCCGAGGGGCTGCCGAAGATCGACTACTTCGGCGTGCCCGACGGATTTCCCGAGGATCGCGACGCCCGGTCCACGGCGCGGCTCGTCGAGGCGCTGCATCCGGAGCGCAAGCTCGCCGTCTACGACGCCCCCGGTGGCCGGCCGCGGGCCTTCCTGCCACGGCGGATCAGCGGCCTGGAGGTCGTCGTGCCGATCGTCCAGAAGCGGGCCGGGTGGGTGGCGGTGCTGCTGCCCTCGGCCAACCGGCGGGTCGGGTGGCTGCCGGGCGCCGGGTGGTCGCCGCGGGCGATCCGCGACCAGCTCGTCGTGAAGGGGCACCGGCTCACCTGGCTCCGGGACGGCCGTCTGCAACAGGCCTGGACCGTCGCGACCGGAGCCAAGGCGACGCCCACGCCGTACGGACGCACCTTTGTGCTGGGTCGCACGGGGACGCGTGGCAGCGTGTACGCGGGACTCGACGCGCTGGTCCTGGGCGCGGTGCCGGAGAAGCGGGAGAACCTCGCGCCCGGGCTCCGCGACGGGCACACCGGCATTCACGCGTGGACGCACCCGGCCGCGTTCGGGCGCAGCGTCTCCAACGGCTGCATCCGGATGCCCGCCGCCGCGCAGCGGACGCTACTGCGCCACCTCGGGGCCGGGACCACCGTCCACGTAGGGTGATAGCGGTCGATAGCGCGCGCTATCGTGGCGGGATGACTCCGGCCGAGCGACTCACCGACCTCCTGGAAACGCTGCCGTCCGCCGAACGTCAGGAGATCACCGCCTGGCTGCTGGAGCGGCAGGCATCCGCGCCGGCGCGGTCGTGGGTGACCCTGTCCAGCGCGGCGCCGCAGGCGACCGCCTTGAAGGCCGCCGAGGAGACCCAGCTGGTCGGCATCCGGCTGTCCGCCGAGCGTCACGCCGAGCTGCGCGACTGGTGCCTGGAGCACGGCTTCACCATGGCCGCCGTGGTGCGGGGCCTGATCGACCGCTTCCTCGACCAGGAGGCGCAGCGGTGACGGCCGCCGGGGGCGAGGCGGCCGGGGTCGTCGTCGCCTCGGCATGGGTGCACACCCGGGAGCGGCACGTGCTGGTCGTGCGGCCGGCCGGCTCCGACGCCTTCTACCTGCCGGGCGGCAAACCGGAGCCGGGCGAGACCTATGCCGAAGCCGCCGCGCGCGAGGTCAAGGAGGAGGTCGGCATCGTGCTCGACGCGGCCGGCCTCACGCTGTTCACCGAGATCGTCGCCCCGGCGCACAACCGTCCACCGGGCACCGAGGTGCGCCTGATCTGCTTCACCGGCGGCACCCCGGACGACGAACCGCGAGCCGCCGCGGAGATCGCCGAAGTGGACTGGTTCACCCGGGCCGACGCCGCCCGCTGCGCCCCGGCGATCCGGTTGCTGCTGGCCGCGCTGGGCGACGCCGGCCTGATCGACTGACGCGATAGCGCCCGCTATCGGCGCGGGCGCTTGCGGCGGGTGACCGGCTCCCGGCGGGTGACGGCCACGGGCTTCGAACGGGCGGCGGGGACCGAGGTCAGGCGGAGGCGTCGGCGAACCAGCGGGCGGCGACCGTGGTGTGGATGCTGAAGCCGAGCGGGACCGGCTCGGCCAGCACCTGCCAGCCCCGGGACTCCTCGGTCGGGGTGGGCTCCGGCAGGGCGGCCGGGGACGTGGCCGGCAGCAGGCCGAAGACCAGCAGCGTGCCGTCCGGCGCGCTGACCGTGTCGTACAGGCGCACCGAGGAGGCGCCGGCGCGCAGACCGGTCTCCTCGTGCAGCTCACGCACCACCGCGTCCTGCCACGTCTCGCCCACGTCGATGAAGCCGCCGGGCAGCGCGAGCCGGTCCTGCGCCGGCGGGATGCCTCGTCGCACCACCAGCAGGCCGTCGCCGACCGGCTGGACCGCCACCGCGACCGGCGACGGATTCAGGTAGCTGACCTCGCCGCAGGCCGTGCAGCGCCGCGGCCACGGCTGCCGCGGGATGAACCGGGCGCCGCAGAACGTGCAGTGCGCGTACTTGTCAGGCATGCAGCGGGCTGTTGCAGGCCGCGACCAGCGCCTGCCGGCAGGCCGTGGTCAGCGGGCGCAGGGCGGCGTCGCGCTGCTGCGCCTCGTAGTTGTTCACGGCCCCGCCCGGTGCGCTCGTCCCGGCCAGCGCGAGCACCTGGTCGAGGATGCTGGCGCGGGCGAACAGCCGGCGGGCGCGCGGGTCGAAGCCGACCGGCAGCGTGGCCGTGCTCTCCGGGCGGCGCAGCGCCTGCAGCGCGCCGGCCAGCTCAGGCTTCCACTGTGCGACGTCGAGCTTGGTCAGCTGGGCGGTGGCCTCGCCGAGCGCCGTGGTCAGCTCGCTCTCGGCCTCGGCCGCGCCGAGCTGGAAGACCGGGCGGTAGTCGCTCACCGGGAACACCCGCCACAGCACCGTCTCGAACTCGACACCGGAACCGGACGTGTGCTGTCGCACCTCGGGAACCACGCCGAACGACGGGGTCATCACCGCCTCGCCGGCCAGCAGGGCGGCGCCGGTGAGCGGGCCGGGGCCGGGCAGGCCGCGCGGGTCGCCGGGCGCGGGCAGCACCAGCCGGATGTCGTCCGGGTGCACCTTGGCGAAGATGGGCAGGGCCTGCCGCACCGGCACGTCGGTCCAGGTGCCCGGCACGTCGGCGACCATCTGCTCTTCGCCGGCCTCGATCTCGTCGGCCAGCTCGTCGAACGGCACCAGGCCGGCGCGCCAGGCGCGCACCCAGGCCACGAACCGGGTGGAGCGCCGCGCGGTGCGGGTGGCCGCATCAGCTGCGGGGGACATGCGAGCAAGGGTACGTGCCGATCGGGAAGTCTGTCTCGGCCGGAGCGTCAGAAACGACGTGTCCCAACGCACGGGTTACCGTGCGTGGCATGTATGGGGAGGACGTGCTCAAGGGCGACTGGCGGCGACGCAGGGTGGTGCCCGAGGTCGACGCCGAACGAGACCTGGTGGTGGAGGACGCGGAGTCCGGATTCTGCGGCGCCGTCGTCGGATTCGAGCTCGGGGCGGTGGTGCTGGAGGACCGGCACGGCAAGCGGCGTAACTTCCCGCTGTCACCCGCCGCGTTCCTGCTGGACGGCCGGGCCGTGACGCTGCGTAGACCTACGTCGGAGCGGGCGCCGGCGCAGAGAAAGACCACCGCCTCTGGCTCGATCGCGGTCGCCGGGGTCAAGGCGCAGGTCGCGAAGGCCAGCCGGATCTGGGTGGAGGGCATTCACGACGCCGCGCTGGTCGAGCGGATCTGGGGCGACGACCTGCGGATCGAGGGCGTCGTGGTGGAGCCGCTGGACGGCATCGACGATCTCCGGCAGGCGGTGGCCGCGTTCGGGCCGTCGCCGCACCGCCGGCTCGGCGTGCTGGTCGACCATCTCGTCCCGGGTTCCAAGGAGAGCCGGATCGTCGCCGCGGTGAAGGACCCGGACGTGCTGGTGACCGGTCATCCGTACATCGACATCTGGCAGGCCGTGAAGCCGGAGCGGGTGGGCCTGTCGAAGTGGCCGGTGATCCCGCCGGGCGTGCCGTGGAAGGAGGGCATCTGCCGGGCGGTCGGGGTGCGCGAGCCGGCCGACATGTGGCGGCGCATCCTCAAGTCGGTGAACAACTACAAGGACGTGGAGACGCCCCTGATCAACTCGATGGAGCGTCTCATCGACTTTGTGACCGAGCCGGCGTGAGCACGGAACCCAGCCGTCGCGCCGCTTCCCGGAGCCGATCCGGCGCCTCCGCCGCATAACCCAGCACCAGACCAGGCGGACCGGGCGTCATGCGGTGCCACGACAGCGGATGCACGCGCACGCCCACCGCCGCCGCGGCGGCCATGAACGCAATATCCGAGAAGTCCGGAATGTCGCCTTCATGCGGGAAGGAGGGCGGCGCCGAGAGCGGCGAGAGCGGCGGCGAGGGGAGCGGCGAGAGCGAGGAGAGCGGCGGCGAAGGGAGCGACGAGAGCGGGGAGGGCGGCGGCGAAGGGAGCGACGAGGGCGGCGGCGAGGGGAGGGCGGCGAGCAGGTGCAAGCCGGCGGCCACGCCGGTGACCGTCGCCTCGGGCAGGTACGTCCGCAGCCCGGCGAGCAACGCGTCCCGCCGCTTCCGCTGGCGCAGCCGTACCGCCCGCAGATGCCGCTCGTAGTCGCCGGTGGCGAGCAGCCGGGCCAGGACGAGCTGCGGCAGCGCCGGATTGCCCAGGTCGCTGTCGTGCTTGGCCTCCAGCAGCGCGGGCTGCAGGCGGCGCGGCGCGATCAGCCAGCCGAGCCGCATCCCCGGGGCCAGGGACTTGGAGACACTTCCCGCGTACGCGACATGGTCCGGCGCCGCACCCTGCAGCGCGGCCACGGGAGCCCGGTCGTAGCGATGCTCGGCGTCGTAGTCGTCCTCGATCACCAGGCCGCCGTCCGCCGCCCACCTCAGCAGCGCGCGACGCCGGGCCGGGCTGAGCACGACGCCGGTCGGGAACTGGTGGGCCGGTGTCAGCAGGGCGACCTCCTGGGTGAGGGCGTCGACCCGCAGGCCCTCGTCGTCCACCGGCACCGGCCTCGGCCGTACCCCCCAATGGGCCATCTGATCGCGGGCGCCGCGGGACCCCGGGTCCTCCACCGCGGCCTCGCGGGTCCCGTTCGCCCGCAGCGTCTGCGCCAGCAGCGCCAGGGCCTGCGCCACCCCGCCCACCACGATCACGTCGTCGGGTTCGGCGCGGATTCCCCGGGTACGGGCCAGCCAGCCCACCACCTCCGCCCGTAACCGCGGAGCGCCGCCCGGGTCGCCGTACCCCAGGTCGGATGCTGTGACCTCGTTCAGGACCGTGCGTTCGGCGCGCAACCACGCCGTACGCGGGAAGGCCGAGAGGTCCGGCACGCCCGGGGAGAGGTCGATGTCGATGCCGTCGGCGGGCGGCATCGGCAGGCGGAGTTCGTCGAGCGAGCGCCGCCGGTCCGACGGCTGCCGCACGGCGGCGGGGGAGGCGATCACCGTGGTGCCCGCGCCGGTGCGCGCCGCGGCCAGGCCCTCGTCGACGAGCCGCTGGTAGGCGTCCACCACCACGCCGCGGGAGACG
Organism: uncultured Actinoplanes sp.; assembly: GCF_934643405.1. Classification (GTDB taxonomy): domain Bacteria; phylum Actinomycetota; class Actinomycetes; order Mycobacteriales; family Micromonosporaceae; genus Actinoplanes. The sequence goes on along the minus strand of NZ_CAKUCL010000071.1, from coordinate 8,403 downwards.
GACAGCTCGGCGGCGAGCAGCCGGGTCGCCGGCAGGCGGGAGCCGGGGGCGAGCCGGCCCGCCGTGATCGCCGCGCGCAGGCCCGCCACCAGCCACGAGGTCAGCCCCTTCGCGGGCGCCCGGGCCGGGTCGAGCTGGAGGAAGTCGGACATTGGTCCTCCCCGCCGCGCGTGGATTGGTCCTTCAACCGGACCATACCCGCCGTGAGCATCGAGGGGTGACCGCAAAAATTCTGGCCGGCGCGCTCGGCATGGTCTTCGTCGGCGGCAGCGTCGCCGTCTCCGGCGCCCTGGCCGACGCCCCGGTCCTCACCGTGCAGGCCCTCCGGTACGCCGTGGCCTGCGCCCTGCTGCTCGCCTTCGCCCGGCGGACCGGAACCAAGGTGGCCGCGCCGCGGGGCACCGAATGGCTCTGGCTCGGCGGCGTCGTCCTCACCGGCATGGTCATTTTCAACCTGGCGCTGGTGCACGGCGCCGCCCACGCCGAACCGGCCGTCCTGGGCGTGGCCGTGGCCTGCGTGCCGATCCTGCTCGCGGTCGGCGGGCCGCTGCTGGAGGGCCGCGGTCCGGCGCCCCGGCTGGTGCTCGCCGCGGTGGTGGTGACCGCGGGCGCGGCGCTGGTGCAGGGCGTGGGCCGCGCGGACGGCATCGGCCTGCTCTGGGCGCTGGTGACCTTCGCCTGCGAGGCCGGATTCACCCTGCTCGCGGTCCCGGTGCTGGGCCGGCACGGTCCGATCGGCGTCTCCGTGCACGCCACCTGGATGGCCGCGCTGACCTTCGGCGTGCTCGGCGCGCTCGTCGAGAACCCGGCCCGGCTGCGCACCGACGACCTGCTCGCCGGCGCCTACCTGGCGGTCTGCGTCACCGCGCTCGCCTTCGTGCTCTGGTACACGTGCGTGGCCGCCCTCGGCGCCGCCCGCGCCGGCCTGCTCACCGGCATCGCCCCGATCGCGGCGGCGGCGACCGGGGTGGCGCTGGGCGGGCCGATGCCGCGGCCGCTGGTCTGGCTCGGCGTGGCCACCGTGGCCGCGGGGCTCGTCCTCGGGATGCAGCAGCGTCAGGCCAGGTGGCGCGGGTCGCGCCGGAAGACGAAGGTGGCGATGTCGATGGCCGCCACCTCGCCGTCCGGGTCGCGCCGGACGGCGAGGACTTCGCCCTCGTTGTCGCCCTCGACGCCGCGCCAGCGGTCCGGCGCCTCCCGCACGAACCGCGTCCGGTGATGGGGGCCGGTCATCCGCAGCTCGTCGCCGTCCGCCGCCACCTCGAACTCGCGGCCCATCCACCACCAGCGCCCGGCCAGCTCGCTCACCTGCGGTGGGGCGGGCCGCCAGGGCTGCGGGGTGTCCGGCTCGGCGTCCACCGCGGCGGTCAGCGCGTCCAGTCCGACCTGCTGGATCGTGGTGCCGGTCAGCCCGTACGCGTTGGCGAACGCGATCACCCCGAGCCGGCTGCGGCGATGCACCGACAGATGGGCGACGTACCCGGGCATCGACCCGCCGTGACCCACGAAGACCCGCTCGCCGACCCGGTACAGCTGTGGCCCCAGGCCGTGCCCGCCGGTCCACGACTCCAGGTCGCTGATCACCACGGGCGTGCACATCTCGTCGACCGTCTCGCGGGACAGCACCGCCGGGGCCGGGTCGGTGAGGAAGGCCGCCCACTTCGCCATGTCGGTGACCGTGGACCACAGCTGACCGGCCGGCGCCATCGCCCCGGCGTCGGTCCGCGGCTCCTCGTGCATCGAGCCGTCCAGCGCGTGCACCACATAACCGCGGGCGAACGGTTCCATCGGGGCGTACGTGGTCCGTTTCATCCCGAGCGGATCCAGTACCCGCTTGCCGACCAGAGCCTGCCAGCTCTCCCCGGTCACCCGTTGCAGGACGGCGCCCAGGAGCCCGTACGCGAGATTGGAATAGCGGTAGCGCCGGAACGGTGAGCCCCACACCTTGTCGTACCCGAGATCGGCGAGGAGTTTGTCGGCGTCGCCGCCGGCGGTGCGCTCCCACCACGGCCCGTCCGGCTCGCGCTGCAGGCCGGAGACGTGCCCGAGCAGCTGGCGCAGCGTCACGCCGCCGATCGGGGTGCCCGGCAGATGGCGGTAGAGCAGGTCGTCGAGGGCGAAGAAGCCCTCGTCGCGCAGCTGCATGACCATCGTCGCGGTCATCGTCTTGGTGATCGAGCCCAGCCGGTACTGGGTCTTGGTGTCCGGCACCGGGGTCTGGCCGACCCCGGCGAAGTGCAGCACGGCCCGGTCCCGGACCACGGCGAGGGCCAGCGACGGCGTACGCCCCTCGGCCTGGGCACGAGCGGCGATCTCATCGACCCGACGGCCCGTCTCCGGCAGCAATGACACGCCTCAACCCTTCCTCGCAACGACTGATGGGACTAACTGCGATGGTTGCGTATTCGTGACGTCGCCGTTGGTGCGCGCACGTGTCACGATCGAGGTGTGGAAGCGATTCTCTGGATCGTGCTCGGCATCGCCTTGGCGATCGCCGAGGCTTTCACGGCCACCCTGCTGATCATTTTCTTCGCGGCCGGCGCGTTCGCCGCCGCCGGGGCCGCCGCGCTCGGCGCACCCCTCCTTCTTCAGGCGCTCGTGTTCGCCCTGGTCTCCGGGCTCTCGGTCGCCGCGCTCCGCCCGATCATCCTGAAGCACGCACGGACCGCCCTCGAATCCGGTGAGACGCCGTTCGGGCTGGAGGCCATCGAGGGCAGTCACGGCACGGTGCTGGAGGAGGTCGGCACCGACCACGGCATGATCAAGATTGATGGCGAGATATGGCAGGCTCGTGCCTTCGACCATCAGGAGAAGTACCTCCCCGGTGAGCGCGTCCGGGTCATCCGCGTCAACGGCGCCACCGCCATCGTGTGGCGTGACGATCTGCCCCACATATAGAGAGGCGCCATGGAAGCAGTTGTTGGTGTACTCATCATCGTCATTCTGGTCTTCGCCATAGTGACGTTGCTCCGGTCCGTGCGCATCGTTCCGCAGCAGCGGATGGATGTCGTGGAGCGCCTGGGCAAGTACAAGCGGACGCTGAGCCCGGGTCTGAACCTGCTGGTGCCGTTCGTCGACTCGGTGCGCAGCAAGGTGGACATGCGCGAGCAGGTGGTCTCGTTCCCGCCGCAGCCCGTGATCACCTCCGACAACCTGGTCGTCTCGATCGACACGGTCCTGTACTTCAAGGTCGTCGACCCGGTCCGCGCCACCTACGAGATCTCCAATTTCCTTCAAGCCATCGAACAGCTCACCGTCACCACCCTGCGCAACGTCATCGGTTCGCTCGACCTGGAGCGCGCCCTGACCAGCCGCGAGGAGATCAACCGGCACCTGTCGACGGTGCTCGACGAGACCACCGGCCGCTGGGGCATCAAGGTCACCCGGGTGGAGATCAAGGCGATCGAGCCGCCGCCGAGCATCCGCGACTCCATGGAGAAGCAGATGCGCGCCGAGCGGGAGCGCCGTGCCACGATCCTCAACGCCGAGGGTCACAAGCAGGCGCAGATCCTCACGGCCGAGGGTGAGAAGCAGGCCTCGGTGCTGCGCGCCGACGGTGACCGGCAGTCGCGCATCCTGCAGGCGGAAGGCCAGGCCAAGGCCATCCGTACGGTGTTCGACGCGATCCACCAGGCCAACCCGTCGCAGAAGGTGCTGGCGTACCAGTACCTCCAGGCCCTGCCGCAGATCGCGAACGGCACGGCCAACAAGGTGTGGATCGTCCCGACCGAACTGTCCAAGGCGCTCGACGGCATCGGCGGCGCGCTGGGCGGGCTGGCCAACATGGTCGGCGACGTGCCGTCGTCGAAGGTGGATTCCGCCTCGGTGGAGCGTGAGGCGGCCGCGGCCGCTGCGGCTGCCGCGGCGGAGGCGGACAAGGTGAACCACCAGGTCCGTGAGGCCGAGGAGCAGGTCAGTGGCGACCCGGACCGGACCGCCGCGTTGCCCGCTCCGGAGCCGATCCCGCCGTCCGCCGCTCTCGGCGGCGCCGACTACAACGGTGTGGTCGATCGGGAACGCGCGTAGAACAGTGCGCCAAGAGCGGCCGGCCCTTTCCGGGGCCGGCCGCTTTTTTCGGCGAATCACCTGCGCGTTCCCGGGCCGCTCTGCGATGCTCGGCCGCGAGGATTCCCGACGGTGCCCCCGGCCGCTCGACACCAGCCTGCGAGGCGGCGCCATGAGCATCAGCCAGCATCAGACGGCCAGCGGAAGACCCCTGCGCGTCTCGCCCGCCTGGGTGGGCGCCGCCGGCGACCGATCCACCGAACATCTTCTTCCGGTACGGGAGGCGGTGTGGATCTGGTCGGTGCGGCGCTACGCCCGGCACGCGCTGTGGGCCCTGCCCGCCGCGGCCCTGCTCGACGGCTGGGCAACCCTGGGCGTCGACAGCCCACCCGGCCCCCTGGTGATCCGGCTCGCGGCCGCGTGGCTGGCCTTGATCGCGATGATCGGCCTGGCCGGCCTGCTGAGCGGCACCCGTACCCGCCGGTCCGCGCTGGCCGGCCTGCTGATCGGCCTGGCCGGTTTCCTGGTCGGCCTCCCGCTGGCCGCGTTGCCGCCGGGTTCGCCTGCGGCCGGCGCGCCGCTGACCGCGGGGCAGCTGCACCTGGTCGAGGTGGTCGCGGCCGGGGCGACCGGGCTCGGCTGGCTGCTGCTGGGCTGGGCGGTGTTCCGGTCCAAGCTGGTGAACCCGGCGGACGGCGTGCTGCTCATGCTGGCCGCGGCGGCGATCGCGGCCGGCAGCCACGCGCAGCAGCCGCTGCCCACGGTCGGGGCGCTGCTGCTGGCCGCCGCCGGGACGGGCCTCGCCTGGACGGGTGGAAGATTGATCCCGCGGGCCTAGTTTGCCTGTCGCACCCCGGTGGCATGCTCCGGTCATGGCCAAGGTGGTTGCGGATATCTCGGTGTCGCTGGACGGTTTCGTGACCGGCCCGTCACCCGGCCCGGGGCAGGGCCTCGGCGTCGGTGGCGAGGGTCTGCACACCTGGGCGCTCGAGCCGGACGCGGCCGAGCAGGAGCTGCTCACCGAGACGGTCGACGCCACCGGCGTGGTGGTCATGGGCCGCCGCCTGTTCGACATCGTGGACGGCCCCGAGGGCTGGAGCGACGAGATGGGGTACGGCGCGGGCGCCGGCCGCTCCGCGCAGCCCCCGGTGCTGGTGGTGACGCGCAACCCGCCGGACACGGTGCGCCTGGTCGACCGGTTCACCTTCGTCGTCGACGGCCTGCGCAGCGCGATCGCCAAGGGCATCGCGATCGCCGACGATCGCGACGTGGTGATCATGGGCGGCGGCGAGACGATCCGCCGCGCGATCGAGGCCGGGGTGGTCGACGAGCTGCGGTTGCACCTGTCGCCGGTGCTGCTCGGCAGCGGAACGCCGCTGTTCTTCCAGGCCGGGCCGCGCGTGATGCGGCAGATCCACGTGCGGGCGACGACCCACGCCACCCATGTGACCTACCGGGTCTGACCCAGCTCCCAGAAGGCGATGGCCGCCGCGGTGGCCACGTTGAGCGAGTCCACGCCGTTCCGCATCGGGATGGAGACGCGGACGTCGCTGGCGTCCAGGGCCGCCCGGGTCAGACCGGGGCCCTCCGCGCCCAGCATCAGGGCGGGTCGCCGGCGGTCCGCGGCGGTCAGCTGCGGCAGCGGCACGGCGTCGGGGGCCGGCGTGAGCGCGAGCAGGCGGAAGCCGGCGGCGCTGACCTCCTTCAGCGCGCCGGGCCACTCGTCGGCCTTGGCGTACGGGATGGCGAAGACCTCGCCCATGCTGACCCGCACGGCCCGGCGGTAGAGCGGGTCCGCACAGTTCGGCGAGAGCACGACGGCGTCGATGCCGAGCGCGGCGGCGCTGCGGAAGAGCGCGCCCAGGTTGGTGTGCGTGTTGAGCCCCTCCAGCACGGCGAGCCGGCGGGCACCGGACAGCAGCTCACCGACCGACGGCAGCGTCTTGCGGTGGAACGACGCCAGCACGCCCCGGTGCACGTGGAACCCGGTGATCGACTCCAGCACGTCCGGGGTGGCCGCGTAGACGACCGCGTCGTCCGGCAGGTCGGCGAACTGATCGACCCGCTTCTCGTCGACGAGCACCGACCGCAGCGCGTATCCCGCTTTCAGCGCCCGCCGGATGACCAGCTCACCCTCGGCGATGAACAGCCCGTTGGGTGGCTCCCACCTGGTGCGCAGCTCGAGGTCGGTCAGCGCGCGATAGTCCCCGATGCGTTCGTCGTCCGCGCCCACGACCTCCACCACAGCCACCCGCCCATTGTGCCCGAAGCGCGGTCGCGGGATTTCGGCCGTGCCCCGGGCGCGTAGCGTGAGGCGGGTGCGGACCGAGCGGCTCCTGTTGAGGCAGTGGCGGGACGACGACCTGAGGCCGTGGGCCGAGATGAACGCCGACCACCAGGTCCGGGAGTTCTTCCCCGCGATCCTCGACCAGCAGGAGGCGGCCGGCTCGATCGCGCGCTTCCGCACCGGCCTGGAGACCCGCGGCTGGGGCTGGTGGGCGATCGAGGAGCTGTCCACCGGCCGCTTCGCCGGCATGGCCGGCCTGGACCCGGTCGACGAGGGCATGCCCTTCCACGGCGTCGAGGCGGGCTGGCGCCTGGCCCGCTGGGCCTGGGGAAAGGGTTACGCCACCGAGGCGGCCCGGGCGGTTTTCGCGTACGGCTTCGAGCAGCTCCACCTGCCGGAGATCCTCGCGGTGGCGGCAGCCGGCAACGTCCGCTCGCAGGCGGTGATGAGCCGCCTGGGCATGACCCACGACCCGGCCGAGGATTTCGACGACCCGACCATGCCGCCCGGCCCGCTGCGCCACTCGGTCCTGTACCGGTTGAGGAACCCGCACCTCGCCGCCTGACCGGGGCGTCTCGGCCTCGTCGTGCTGACGGGGGCCGGCCAATCCTGCCGTCCGCCGCCGCTACCCGCTGCCGGGAATCTGCCGGCCCCCACCCGCCGCGCCGGTTCCGGTCCCGGCGGGCGGGCTGAAAATGTCGGTCGGGCGGGCCAGGATGCTCCTATGACGGCTGAAGTCACTGTGGGATCTCTCGAGCAGCTGCGCCGGCGCCGTAGTGCCAAGTGGCGCACCTTCGGCGACGACGTGCTGCCGCTCTTCGTGGCCGAGATGGATTTCGACCTGGCGCCGGCGGTGAGCGCGGTGCTCACCGAGGCGGTGCAGCGGTCCGACACCGGCTATCCGATGCCCGAGCCGGAACTCGGCAGGTCCTATGCGGGTTTCGCCGGGCGGCGGTGGGGGTGGGAGCTCGACCCGGACCAGGTCACCGCGGTCGGGGACGTCAGCGTCGGCGTCACCGAGACGTTGCGGCTGCTCAGCCGGCCCGGCGATCCGGTGGTGATCAGCCCGCCGGTCTATCCGCCGTTCTTCGACTGGGTGCCGGAGACGCGGAGCCGGCTGCTCGAGGTGCCGCTGGCCCGCGACGGCGACGGCGGGTACCGGCTGGATCTTGACGGGTTGGAGAGGGCCTTCGCGACCCACCCGGCCGCCTACGTGCTGTGCAATCCGCACAATCCGGTCGGGCGGGTGCATACCGCCGAGGAGCTGGCCGCGTTGGTGCGGTTGGCGCGGCTGTACCGCGTACCGATCATCAGTGACGAGATTCATGCTCCGCTGGTGCTGCCGGGAGCCACATTCACGCCGTTCCTGAGCGTGCCGGGGGCGGCCGAGGTCGCGATCAGCGTGGTGTCGGCGAGCAAGGCCTTCAACCTGGCGGCGCTCAAGTGCGCGGCGGTGGTGACCGGCTCGCGGCGGATGGCCGAGCTCGTCGGGCGGTTCGCGTTCGACCCGCACGACCGGCTGGGGCACTTCGGGGTGCTGGCCTCGATCGCGGCGTTCACCGACGGCGACCGGTGGCTGGACGCCCTGCTCGGCACGCTCGATCAACGCCGTACGCAGCTGGGAAAGCTCCTGGCGGACCGGCTGCCGGCGATCCGCTGGAAGCCGCCGGAAGGGACATATCTGGCGTGGCTGGACGCGTCGGCGTACGGCACGGACGCGGAGCCGCGTGATCGCTTCCTGGCCGAGGCGCGGGTGGCGCTGGAGGCCGGCACGCGTTTCGGGGCGGTGGGCTCCGGTTTCGTACGGCTGAACTTCGCCACCGGTCCGGAGATCCTCGAGGAAGCGGTCGTCAGGATGTCCGCGGTGCCCGTCGCCCACGGTGACTGACGGGGCGGATGGATCACTCGGCCGTCGGGTAGTGAGGACGGGAGGTAAGGGGCGGCAGTACGGTTGTCCTGTTCACGAGATCCGCCTATGCGGGGGTGTGCGAGTGTCTTCCGGGGCTGACCAGCACCTGCTGGCGCTGCTGCGGGCGATTCGCCTGCGCCAGGCGGCGCCCGACGCGGTGGCCGCCGGCATGGCCGACACCGCCGCGGCGCTGACCGACCTG
>NZ_CAKUCL010000070.1 GCF_934643405.1 uncultured Actinoplanes sp. | reverse complement strand
GGACCACCGCCGCAGCGCGGCCCACGGCGCCGGCAACCGCTGGATCATGCGCGCGGTGAAGGCGGCTCCCCGCCACGGCCGCGGTGCGGCCCCATGGCGCCAGCAGCCGCTGGATCACGCGCTGAGGACGGCCGCGATGCGCCCAGCCGCTGGATCACGCCGGTAAGGGCGGCCCCGGGCCATGGGCGCGACGAGCGGGGCTGCCGCGGGGCGTCGCCCCAGGCCTGCCGAAGCTCGGGCCAGCCGCGAGGAAATCTAGGGCGAACGTACTAGACTTTCTGGCCGTGACCGACTAATCTTCCTGGTGTTGCAGAGAGATCAGAGGAAAACGCAGACGAGTAAGACCGAGCGTCAAGCAGGGCCCGGATCCATTTCGTGGCTCGCTCGGGCAAGGAAAGGTAAGGCACGTAGAAGTCAAGGCCGGGCGGGCGGCAGTGGTGATTCAGCGCCCGCCCGGCAGACAGCTCGCCGCACGTGTGCGGGGCCATGAAGTGCGTGGGGCTTCGACACCGGCGGGCAGCACGACACGCACCACAGCACCACAGCAATCGGAAGAGCAGAGGAAAGGGAGGGCTGAACACCGTTGGATCGCCCGCCACCAGGGGTGCAGTTCCGGCTCTGGGGCGGTCACCGCAGTTTCCATCGAACGAGAGGTGGTCTCCGGTCACGCTTATGCGATCCTCGCACCCGACCCCGTCGACGGCGGTAGGTGCGGATACGACAACCCGACGAACCTGTCGGTAGATGGTGTTTTCGACCCGTAACCCTGGGCCCCGGCGCTTCCGCGCCGGGGCCCTCGACTTGGAGGTGTGCATGGGTCAACCCGACGACATGTTCGGCGACGACGACTACCCCGCCTACACGATGGGCCGGGCCGCGGAGATCACCGGCGCCTCGCAGGACTTCCTGCGCCGGCTCGACGAGGCAAAACTGATCACCCCGTCCCGGTCGGCCGGCGGGCACCGCCGCTACTCGCGCTACCAGTTGCGCCTCGCCGCACGAGCGCGGGAGATGGTCGAGCACGGCACCCCTCTGGAAGCCGCCTGCCGGATCATCATTCTCGAGGACCAGCTCGAAGAGGCCCTCCGGCAGAACGAGGAATACCAGCGCCAGCAAGAAGCCGGCGCCTGACCCGTCGCCCCCGGCAGCGACGGGGAGAGCCAGGGTCACCGCGACCGGCAGAAGCCGGCGACCAGCCTGCCGAGCGTGGCCGGCGCGGTGAGGGGCATCAGGTGGTTGGCGTGGTCGACGGTGACGACCGTCGCGTCCGGGAGCCGGCCGGCCATGCGCGCGATCAGCCGGTGCAGCAGCGGCGGGCTGTCGGCACCCTGGATGAGCAGGACCGGACGGCGGACCGCCGGATCGAAGGTCCAGGCGCCGATCGCCGAAGTCTCGCTGGTGAAGAAGTCCCCGCCGTTGCTCGCAGCGTCGTCGACGAGCGCGGCGCCGAGGACGTCGTCCATGACGCCGCGGTACCCCGGTCCGCACACGAGACTCATGAAGACGTCGAAGGCCGCCGCGTGGTCACCGCGGGCGGTCGCGGCCATCGCCGATCCCAGCACCGCGCCGAACGCGGCATGCAGGTCGGGCAGGTCGGAAGGGTCAGCCAGGGTGTCCACCAGCGGTGGTTCGCAAAGAGCCACCGACCGTACGGACGAGGGGTCGTCAACCGCAAGCTGCAGAGCGATGGCCGAGCCCGACGAGTGGGCGACGACGTGGGTCGGCGCGGCATCCAGCCGCCGCAGCAGGGTGGCGGCGTGCCGGGCGTGGTCCGCCACCGTGAGGCCGGGCGGAACCGGGCGTCCGGTGTAGCCGGCGCGGACCATCCGGATCACCCGGTGACCGCTCAGTTCGGGCGTCGCGGCCAGCGGCGTGAGCCAGTCGGCGAGGCCGCCGCCGTGGATCAGCAGCATCGGTTCACCGTCGCCGCCGGAATCGGCGTAGGCGACCTCGGCACCGTCGATGATCGACCGGGTCAGTGTGCGGATGTCAGTCATGATCACTCCTTTGGTTGTTCAGTCGGCGTAGAGCCGGATCTCGATGCCGTCCGGATCGTGCAGCCCGACCAGGACCGAGCCGCCCTTGTGGCCGGTGACGATGCCCCCATGGGACTGGCCGAGGTCGTCCAGCCGATCCCGCCAGGCTTCGACGTCCTCCCGTTTCGGCACCTCGAGGGCGACCGGGTCGAAGCCGGCGAGGGCCGCCGACCGTACGGGATCGAGTCGTAGGGCCAGGCGCAGCCGGCCGCTCGCGTCCGCCAGGGCGAGCCCGTGGAGGACGCCCTCCTCGACGAATTCGATCTCGACCCGCAGGCCGAGCACCGAGGTGTACCAGTCCCGGCTGCGGCCGAGGTCGGCGACCGGGAGCTTCACGTGGTGAAAACCGGACAGGTCGGGCATGTCGTCTCCGCTTCGCTAGAGTTGGCTCTAGTAACTCACTAGAGTAGGCTCTAGCGTGTGACGGGATCTGTCAAGCCACGCCGCACCCGGGCCGAGCAGGCACGGGCCACCCGCCGGCGGATCATCGCGGCCGCCGCGTCGCAGTTCGTCGCGCACGGTTACGGGGCGACCCTGCTCGATCAGGTGGCCGAGCAGGCCGGAGTGGCGGTCCAGACGGTGTACTTCCATTTCGGCAACAAGCGCACCCTGCTCAAGGAGGCGCTCGACGTCGCCGCGGTCGGCGACGACGATCCCGTCCCGCTGCTGGAACGGCCGTGGGTGAAGGAGATCCAGCAGGAGACCGATCCGGTACGGATCATCGCGCTGTGGCTGGCCACCGGCCGGAGCATCCTCGACCGGATCGCCCCGCTGATGCGGGTCGTGCGCGGAGCCACCGGCACGGACCCCGAGGTGGCCGCGCAGTGGGACGCCAACCAGGCTCAGACACGTACGGCGTACGGCTTCCTCGCCGAACTGCTCGCCCGGCGCGGCGCCCTCAAGCCCGGGCTGGACGTGGAGCAGGCAGCCGACATCGCCTTCGTCCTCAGCAACGCCGAGACCTTCCTGCAGTTCACCGACGTCTGCGGGTGGACCGCCGACGAGTGGCAGGAACGGACCGTCGCCCTGCTCACCGCGGCCCTCGTGACGCCCTGATGCCGCCGGCGCGCTGTCGCAGCGCATCCCGCACGGTGGTCATGACCGCGGCGAGGGCGGGGCGGACTGTCCGGACCGGACGGGTCAGGCGGCGTCGTGGAAGACCAGGCCGAGGGTGTGCCGGTGTCCGGAGCGGACGGTGCTCACCCCGTGCCGCATCGGGCCGTTCGACCATCCCCGCTTCGTCGCCACCGGCCGGTCCCGGGTGGTGAACACCAGGCCGTGACCCTGCGGCAGGGTGATCGAGAAGCCGCGGGACTGCGCACGCGGCCGCTGCTCGGTCATCAGGAACTCGCCGCCGGTGAAGTCGGTTCCGGGCGCGTTCAGGCCGACGACCACCTGCAACGGGAAGATCATGTCACCGAACACGTCGCGGTGCAGCGCGTTCCAGTCGCCGGCGCCGTAACGCAGCAGGATCTGCGCGGACTTGGACTGCCCGGCCGCATGGCACCGATCAAGCCACTCGTCGAGGCTGTCCGGCCAGGGCGCGGGCTTGCCGAGCTTGGCGGCCCAGTCCCGGGCGATCGGCAGCAGCCGTGGGTAGAAGGCCGCGCGCAGCTCCCGCACCCGGTCGGGCAGGTCGTGGGTGAAGTAGCGGTATTGGCCGGAGCCGAAGCGGTGGCGGGCCATGTCCACGGTGGTCCGGAAGCGGGCGGGCTCGTCGTACAGGGCGATGATGTCGCGGCATTCGGCCGGGGTCAGGAGCCGGCCGGTGAGCGCGCTGCCGTACGCGTCGAGCTCGCTCGTCACGGCTGTCCAGTCGGATCCGGAGATATCGATCATGGCAAGTTCCTTGGCCGGCGAGGACGCGGTCTCAGAGGAGGGCGGGTTGCAGGGCGCCCTCGTGGGTGAGGAGCCGCAGTTTGCGCTCGACCCCCGCGGCGTACCCGCGCATCGAGCCGTCGGCGCCGATGACGCGGTGGCACGGACGTACCAGCAGCAACGGGTTCGCGCCGACCGCCGCGCCCAGCGCCTGAACCCGCTCGCGCGGCAGGCCGAGCCGCCCGGCGAGGGCGCCGTACGTGGTGGTGGCTCCGTACGGGATCTCCTCCACGGCACGCCAGACGCGCCGCTGGAAGCCCGTGCCACTCTCGCTGAACGGGATGTCGAACCGGGTGAGCTCGCCCGCGAAATACGCCTCCACCTGGCGCGTGATCTCTGCGAACGGGCCTGGCCGGATGGCCGTGCCGTCGGTCCGGTCGACCATGGACAGCGAGGTCAGGGTGATCCCCTCCTCGGTCTCCTCGCCGGCCAGGAGCAAGTCGCCCAGCGGGCTGCTGATCGTCGTGCGGGCGGTCATCGTCGCCTCCTCCGCGTCGCGTTCCGTCCTCAACTGTGCGGCCGCCCGGGCTCGAGTGCTGGCGGGTTTCGGACGTCACGGTGCGCGGCCGGTGGTGCGACAGCGGCGGCGTGCGCTCAGTCGGGTGACACCTCACGGACCTTGTTGCGCACCAGGTCGGCGTCGGGGTGGCCGATCTCCTCGAGCACCTCCAGCGCCCGCCGCCACGGCCTCGATAATCCCAGTGACCGCTGGGTGTACGCCATGGCGTGCCGATCGCCGAGCATCTCGGCCGCCGTCAGGGCCGCCGTCTGCACCTCGTGCTGCACCACCCAGGAGCCGCGCCATGCCCGGATCGGGCCCAGCACGCGGAAGTTCATGGCCGGCGATTGCACTGCGCAAAGGTTAGTGCCGGCCGGCGGGTGTCCCGCCGCATTTTGTCCGGGTCGGCCGGCCCGCCGGTGGTCAGCCTCACGTTCCGTGAAGCCGGCTGCGGCCAGGCGCCCGGCCGCAGCCGGGCGCGTTGGCCGTGGTCGGCGCCTACTCCGCGCCGGACCGGCGGGCGTCCTCGTCGGCGTCCGCGGAACCGACCGGTACGCCGTCCGAGTCACGGTCGGCGTCGGCGAGGCCGACGTCGGCACCCGACCGGGCCGCGTCCGCGTCCGCGTCGGACCGGCCGACGGTCTCGCCCTGCTGCGACGTCTCTTCCTCGTCGTTGTCGGTCAACCGGCCACTGACCGCCTCGGCGGCCAGCGGCGCGCCTAGCGGAAAGCCCTGGGGACTGGTCATGGCGTACTCCTCAAGCGGTGGGGGATTCAGTCGGCCGCCCGGTACAGGTCGTCGTAGCGCACCCGCAGGCTGACGACGCCGTCGTCGACGTCCTCGATCTGGTCGCCCGCGACATACACGTCGTTGGTCAGGAAGCCGCTGCCGTCGATCCGCACGTATCCGCCGCCCATGAGGTGCTCGGCCACCCCGGCCGGGGCGTCCGGCCGGGCGTCGGTCCCGGGCGGCTGAACGGCGGTGACGGTTCCGACTTCCCGTTCGGTGTCGTCGAGAACGACCATCCCTTCCCGTACGGCGAAGATCGGCAACGAGTCGCTCGAAGTACCTGGCTGCATGCCTCAGCGATTCCCCTGCTGAACTGGCGCGAAACGTGGCGGGAGTAGACCCCGGATCATGGGGAATGCACGGCGCATGACGACCCAAATCGCGGCCGTGGACCAGACGACGGCCCTTCTGCGCCTCGGACACGAGCTGAAGAACGCCGGCTACCGGTTCACCACCGTCACGCCGGCCACGCACGAACGCGTCAACCGCCGGCCCGGGAACGCCACCGCCCGTACGCTGCGTGACGTCTTCGGCTGGAGCCGGCCGTTCGCGCCCGGCGTCGTGCCGCACGGCATGATGGACCTGCTGCGCCACGCCGACGGCGTACGCCCGGACGGCGATCTCTGGCGCAGCCGGGTGCGGTTCTCCTCGTACGACGACGAGTTGTTCCTGCACTCCGCGTTCCCCACCGATGACGCCGACTCGGTCTTCTTCGGCCCGGACACCTACCGGATGGCCGACGCCGCGATCGCGCACGTGACCAGCCGCCGGCACCCGGTGCGCCGGGCGGCGGACATCGGCTGCGGTACGGGCGCCGGCGCGATCGCCGTGGCGAAGCGCCTGCCGGACGCGGACGTGTTCGCCGTCGACATCAACGACAACGCCCTGCGGTACGCCCGGATCAACGCGGCCCTCGCCGGCACCCAGCGTGTGCTCCCCCGCCGCAGCAACCTGCTCGACGACGTCGAGGGACAGCTCGACCTGATCATCTCGAATCCGCCGTTCATGATCGACCCGGCCGGTCGTGTCTACCGGGACGGCGGCGGCCCGGACGGCAACGAGCTCACCCTCAAGATCATCGACGTGGCGGCCGAACGGCTGGCGCCCAACGGCTCGCTGGTGCTGTTCAGCGGCACCGGCATCTTCGACGGACACGACCCGTTGCGCGAGGCGGCGGCCGAGCGGATCGCCGGGACCGGCCTGACCTGGACCTACCGCGAGGTCGACCCGGACGTGTACGACGAGGAGCTCGACGGCGAGGCGTACGCCCGGGCCGAGCGCATCGCCGTGGTCCTGCTGACCGCCACCCGGCCGGCATGACCGCGCCCGCCCCGGACCGGCTGACCGTCGGCGTCGAGGAGGAGTTCCTGCTGCTCGACCCGCACACCGGGGAGAACGTCCCGCTGGCCGGCAAGGTGTTCGGCGGCCTGCCCGACCCGCTGCGGCGCCGCGGCCGCCAGGAGTTCCGGCCCAGCATGGTCGAGATGGTCACCGACGTCTGCACCGGCCTCGGCGAGCTGGGCGAGCAGCTGCTGGTGGCGCGGCGGGCGGCGGCGTCGGTGGCGGCCGACGTGGGGGCGCGCCTGGTCGCCGTGGGCGCGACCCCGGTTGCCGAGCCGCACCCGACCGCGGCCGACGACGCCCGGTTCCGGGAGATCACCCGCCACTACGGGCCGATCGCGCGCGACCCCGCCGTGTGCGGCTGCCACGTGCACGTGGGAGTGCCCGACCAGCGGCTCGCCGTCCAGGTCTGCACGCGGCTGCGCGGCTGGCTGCCGGTGATCCAGGCGCTGTCGGTCAACTCGCCGATGTTCTGCGGCGCCGACACCGGCTATGCGAGCTGGCGCTTCGCCCAGTTGCAGCGGTGGCCGGCGCTCGGACCGTGGCCGCACCTCGAATCGCCGGAGGACTACCGGCGCACGGTGGGCACGCTGGTGTCGTCCGGCGCGATGCTCGACGACAGCATGGTCCTCTGGTACGCCCGCCCCTCGGCGACCTACCCGACGGTGGAGATCCGGGTGGCCGACGTCTGCCTGACCGCGGCCGACACCGTCGTGCTGGCCGGCCTGATCCGCGGTCTGGTCGCGATGACGGGCGCCGACGCGCTGGCCGGGCGGCCCGCCCCGGTGATACCGGACGCGCTGCTGGAGGGCGCGCACTGGAACGCGGCCCGCGACGGCATGGACGGCACGCTGCTCGACGTCCGCTCCGGGCAGGCCCGGCCGGCCTGGGAGCTGGTCGACGACCTGGTCGACTGGATCACCCCGGCGCTGGGCGACGACCTCGGCGCCGTGCGCGCCGGGCTCGACCGGATCCGGCACGAGGGCACCGGGGCGGCGCGTCAGCGGCGGCTGTCCGACGACCCCGGCTTCCTCGATCACCTGGCCCGGGAGACCCTAGCCGCGCAGTGAGGAGCGGCCGGCCGCCCACGCGTCCAGCACCTCGCCGGCCCACACACCGTCCAGCGCCAGCGCGCACCGGGCGCCGTAGAGCACCAGCCCGGCCTGGTCCGGCTCGGCGCGCGCGAACGTGCCGCACAGGTCGTGCGCGGCGATCTGCTCGTGGACCGCGTCGGCCTCCACGTGCTCGTCGTAGAACGCGGTCGCGGCGCGATCCCCGCCGAGGCGGCGCAGCGCGTTGCCGTACGCCCGGTTGGGAATCGACGAGGTCATCTCGTAGGCGGCGAGGTGGCCGAGGATGGCGCCCCGGTTCGCGCGGCGCAGGCCGAACAGCGACATCAGGTTGTTGATCGCCAGCGTCGAGGCCGGCACCACGTCGACGTACGCGCCGTACGTGAGATCGAGGCCGAACCACGTCATGGTCTGCTTGAAGAGTTCCTGGTGCATCCGGTCGACGGCCCCGCCGCCGTACTCGTCCATCTGGATCTCGATGAGCGCGGCCTTGGCCCGCCCGCCCAGCCGGGGGATCGCCCAGGAGTGCGGATCCGCCTCGCGCAGGTGGTAGACCGACCGGTGGATGACGAACTCGCGGAACTCCTCGTGGGTCGCCCGCCCGCGCAGGTAACCGGACAGCGACGGACCGTCCTCCGCCTCGACGATCTCCGCCAGCGCTCCCGGCACGTCCGCCGCGTCGACCCGCTCCGGCGTTCCGCCGATCTCCCGCAGCTCGTCGGAGAACCGGCGTTCCAGCTCGGCCCGCAGGCGCAGCAGGTCCAGGTCCCACTCCCAGCCGTCGTCGACGCCGTCCCATCCCCGGTAGGCCAGCTCGTACAGCAGGAACAACGACAGGTGCAGATCCTCGCGGTCGTCGGGTTCGGCCGTCCGGGGCAGCGCGCGGGTCGCGCCGCCGAGCGTGTCGATCAGCGACGCCGAGAGGTTTCCGCGAGCACCCGGGAGCTTCATGATCGGCCGAGTTCCCGCGCCGACCTGCGATAAACGGTGCGTTTCGGCGGCCGGGATGGCGGGGATCCCGACCGGCATGTCGGCAACCATCACCCCGTACGAGGACGGTCCGCTGATCGTCCGTGGCGACTTCGAGCTGCGTACGCCGGACGGCACGCCTATCGACCCGGGACGCGGGACGATCGCGCTGTGCCGGTGCGGGAAGTCCGCGATCAAGCCGTTCTGCGACGGAACTCACAAGATCGTGCGGTTCCGGGCCGGCACCGGCCGGGACGGCGAGTCGCCCCGGCCGGCGTAGTTCCCCTCTTCGCGCCGCGGCTCAGCTCCGCGGCGCACGCCGGTAGGCCAGCAGACCCAGGATCAGCGCGATCACCGCCACCGCCAGGCCGGCGATGCCCCACGCCGAGGTGCCGCCCTCGTCGCTGTCGTCGCTGGTGGTCGTGGCCGCGACCGGCGCGACCGCCGGCGCGTCCGCCTTGTCGGTGGCGGCGGCCAGCTTCAGCACCGGCGCCGGGTGCTCGACCTCGGACCCGTCGGCCGCCGGTTCGTCGATCCAGCGCACGACCGAGCCGTCCGAGTACGTCTGCAGCGCCTTGAACACGATCTGGTCCGCGTCCGGCAGCGGGCCCAGCGACACGTCGAACTCCTGGAACTGCCCCGGCTTGATCTCCGACCCGGAGGCGGCCGTCCAGGTGATCCTGGTGACCGCCTCGGTCAGCTCGCCGTCGTCGGTCTTGATCGGCGTCGCCAGCTTCGACTTCACCGTCGCCGCGGTCCAGCCCGGCAGCGGCTTGAGCGAGACCGACGCGATCGGGGTGCCGGGCGGCAGGTTGACCTCGACCTTCGTCGTCGACGCGGTGTCACTTTCGGTCGGCACCCGGAACGACACCTTGGTGTAGCCGCCCTTGGTGGCCGAGTTCGGGTTCACCGTCACGTGTGCCGACGCGGGTCCCGCCAGGGCGACCACGGTGGCGGCGACCGCGGCGGTGATCACGCCGGTCCGGCGCAGAAGCGAGCTTTTCATCAAGAGGCCTTTCTCGTCGTCGACATCAAGGCAGTGGTCGTCGGTCAGTCCAGCAAAGTTCCAGCGATCCGGCAGGAACTTCGCGCCCTTGCACCCGCGACCAAGCAGATGCGCCACCCCCTGACGACGCACGTGGACCCCGAGCGAGGAGCCCATGACCACTACCGAAGCCGTACGGCAATCTCCCGCCGCGGCGCCCGCCCGGCCCCGCCCGCCGCAGACCGGATTCGGACAGCTGCTGCTTCGTCTGCACTTCTACGCCGGAATCTTCGTGGCACCGTTCCTGCTGGTCGCCGCGCTCACCGGGCTGGCGTACACGATCACGCCGCAGCTCGAGAGGTTCGTCTACCACGACGAACTGGTCGTCGCGAGCACGAACGGGACGCCGAAGCCGCTGACCGACCAGATCGCCGCCGCCCGCGCCGCGGTCCCGGACGGCACGCCGGTCACCCTCCGGCCCGGCTCGGGCGCGGCCACCACGCAGATCGACTTCGCGGTGCCCACGCTCGACGAGGAACATCGGCGCACGGTCTACGTCGACCCGTACACGGCGCAGGTCACCGGCGAGCTCACCACCTGGTTCGCCACCACACCGGTGCGGACCTGGTTCGACGACCTGCACCGCAACCTGCACCTGGGCGTCGCCGGCCGGTACTACTCGGAGTTCGCGGCGAGCTGGCTCGCGGTGCTCACGCTGGGCGGGCTCGCTCTCTGGTGGCGGCGGGTGCGTTCGGTACGGCGTCTTGCCGTGCCCGATCTGGCCGCACGTAAGGGCGTACGCCGTACCCGTGGTTTTCATGCCTCGCTGGGTGTCTGGCTCACCGTGGGCATGCTGTTTCTTTCCGTCACCGGCTTGACCTGGTCCCGTTTCGCCGGAGGCAACTTCTCCGCGGCCCTGGACGCGATCCGCGGCGGCACCCCGTCGCTGTCCACGACCATCGAGGGACCCGCGCCGGCAGCGACCGGCGGGCACCACGGCGGCGGCGTGTCCACTCCCGCGCCGCCGGCGCCGGCCGACGCCGCGGCGGCCGACCGGGTCCTCGCGATCGCCCGGAGCAACGGCTTGTCCGGCCCGGTCGAGATGGGCGTGCCGGCCGACAGCGCCACGGCGTGGTCGGTCGCCCAGATCGACCAGACGGCGCCCCTGCGCCTCGACAAGATCGCCATCGACGGCGCCACCGGCAAGATCGTCGACCGCAGCGACTTCGCCGACTGGCCGCTCGGCGCCCAGCTCTCCAAGATCGGCATCAGCGCGCACATGGGCAACCTGCTCGGCGTGGCCAACCAGGTCCTGCTCGCCCTGCTCGCGATCGGCCTGATCTGCGTGATCGTGTGGGGCTACCGGATGTGGTGGCAGCGGCGCCCCACCCGAGCGGATCGGAAGGCCTTGGTGGGTACGCCGTTGGGCGAGCGAGGCGCGTGGCAGAAGCTCCCGGCGTGGGCCGTCGTCGCGGGCGTCCCGATCGTGCTGTTCGGCGCCTGGGCGGTCCCGCTGTTCGGCGTTCCGCTGGCCGCTTTCCTGCTGGTGGACGTCGCGGCCGGTGCGCTGGGCCGCCGCCGTTCCCGGCGGGCGGTGCCGGTGTCACCCGCGCCCTGACCGCCGCCCGTCTCGGTGCCGGCCACGGCCAGGACACCCGCGCCGACGAGCGTACGAAATCGGAGAGTGACAGAAAAATCCAAGGCCGCGCGCCCCCGCCCCGCCAGCGTCTTGCCGTGCCCCGGCGTGACCGCGTGCCAGGCCCCGGCGGAGGAACGCCACCAGCGGCACGCCCGGCGCATGAACACCAGGCTGCCCCCAACCCGGATCAGGTCAGGGTGTTCGCGTTGGTCGAGAGTGCGATTCCCACGAATGTCTCGGCGCAATGCTGGTAGCTGCCGTCGAAACTCCGCAGGGCACCGACGTGCAGGCCGTCGGATGATTGCCGATAGGGATGACTTACTCGCCCGATCGAACTCGAACCAACGACCTGTCGGAAAGAATGGCCGGGCGGGATGACAGGGGCACTCTCATGGTGACTTCCGCCTCTCGCCTGGCGGAATTATGGTGTGCCGGTTGGGAGCAGGTCGGCGAGCAGGGCCTCGATGCGGGTTCTGATGTCGTCGCGGATCGGGCGGACCGCGTCGACGCCCAGGCCGGCCGGGTCGTCGAGAGCCCAGTCCTCGTAGCGGGTGCCGGGGAAGACGGGGCAGGCGTCGCCGCAGCCCATGGTGATGACCACGTCGGAGTCCCGGGCGGTGTCGTGGTCGAGTTTCGTCGGGGCTTGGCCGGTGATGTCGATGCCGACCTCGCGCATGGCTTCGACGGCGGCCGGGTTGATCCGGTCGGCGGGTGCGGACCCGGCGGAGCGGACCTCGACGGCGTCGCCGGCGAGGTGGCGCAGCCATCCGGCGGCCATCTGCGAGCGGCCGGCGTTGTGCACGCACACGAACAGCACGCTGGGTTTGTGGGTCACTGAAACTCCCTGGTTTGGCGACGGTGCTCGACCAGCACCTCGTCTGCGGAGGCACCGGCAGTGGGATACAACGCGAGGAGCAGCCCGACCCCGGCGATCAGGCCCGCGAGTTGAGCGATCACGAATCCGGGCAGCGACGCGGGGGCGATGCCGGCGAAGGTGTCGGTGAAGGCGCGGCCGATCGTGACGGCGGGGTTGGCGAAGCTGGTCGACGAGGTGAACCAGTACGCGGCGCCGATGTAGGCGCCGACCGCGCCCGGCGCGATCGCGGCGCGGCCGGAGCGGGCAAGGGCGAAGATCAGCAGGATCAGCCCGGCGGTGGCGACGACCTCGCCGAGCCATATATGTCCGGCGGATCGGTCTTTCTCGGAGAAGGCCACGGCGTCGAGGCCGAACATCACGTTCGCCAGGATCGCGCCGCCGATCGCGCCGGTGATCTGGGCCGCGGTGTAGCCGGCCACCTCGCGAAGGGTCAGGCCGGTGCGATGGCGGCGGCCCAGGAACCAGTCGGCGGCGGACACAGCGGGGTTGAAATGCGCACCCGAAACCGGCCCGAAGGTCAGGATCAGGGTGCCGAGCGCGAACGCGGTTGCGACCGCGTTCTCCAGCAGCTGCAGGCCCACGTCGTTCGGCGACAGGGTGCCGGCCATGACGCCGGAACCGACGACCGCGGTGACCAGGAGGGCGGTGCCGGCGAACTCGGCGTGCAGGCGGCGGGGCAGAGCGATCGGGTGCACGGCGAAGGGTTCTCCGGTCGAAGTACGGGCTCAGTGGGCGTCGCTGACGACCGGAGCGAGACGGTCGACGCGATCGGCGAGGTCGGTGAAGGCGGTCTCGAACGCCGCGTCGGTGCCGGCCGGAACAGGATCGGGCACCGACCAGTGCAGCCGGGGCCGGGCCTGGCCGGCCATCTCCTCGTAGGCGTTGTCGCAGACCGCGATGACCAGGTCGCCGCCGTGCACCACGTCGGAGACGGGTGCGGGGCCGCTGGCGTCGAGCGCCAGGCCGTGCCGGTGGGCGACCTCGACCGCTCGCGGATGCACCCGGGCCGCGGGTTTGGTGCCGGCGGAGGCGGCCGGGCCGCCGATCCGGTCGCGCCAGAGCGCCGCGGCCAGCTGCGAGCGGGCCGAGTTGTGGGTGCACACGAACACCACCCGCTCGGCGCCTTCCAGCGGCGGCGGGGTCAGGGAGGCGAGGACCTGCGGCTCCAGCCGCAGATAGGTGCGGCGGCGATCGCCCTCGGAGCGGGTGCGCGCCACCAGACCGGCGTCCTGCAACACCTTGACGTGGTGCGCGACCAGGTTGGTCGGCATCCGCAGGGCGGCACCGATCTCGCCGGGTGAGGCGTCGCCTAGGGTGAGGGCGTCCACGATGGCCAGCCGCGCGGGGTCGCCGAGTGCGGCGTGCACGCGGGCACGCGCCCGCAGCGAAGAAAGGTCAGCAGTCATTGCCTCAGTGATCACTGACCTAAGCCGTCGGATCAAGCGACGGGGGCGGGCTCCGCGCCGGTGTGCTCCGGGGTGAGCAGCGTGGCGAGCTGCCGCATGAGACCCGGCCGCGGCCGGTAGTACACCCAGCTCGCCCGGCGTTCCGCGTCGACCAGGCCGACCTCGCGCAGCACCTTGAGGTGATGCGAGATCGTCGATCCCGACACCTCGAACGCCGGGGTGAGATCACACACGCAGATCTCGCCGTCCGGGGCGGCGGCGATCATCGACATCAGCTGCAACCGGACCGGGTCGCCGAGGGCCTTGAACGCGGGCGCCAGCATCGCCGCCGTCGCCGGTTCCACGTGCTGCTGGGACATGGGCGGGCAGCACGGGGCGTCGTCCGTCAGCAGAGGCAGGGTCGCTACGGCCGGTGGTTTCGACATGCGTCGAGCTTGACACATATCGAATCCGCGGGCAAACTTCGGTTTCGACAGCCATCAAGTTCGACAACCATAGAAACCACACTCGCAGGGAGGGTTTCCGATGTTCCGCTTCCCGCGCCGCCCCGCCCCCGATGCCGGGGTGCGGTTCTGCGACGGCTGCGCCGAGGTCAGCACGCCGGCCGAGCGTGCCCGCCGCCACCGCGACCGGACGATCGCGCGCGCCCACACCTTGCTCGGACCCCGCTGAATCACCCGCGAAGGAGACCGATGATGAGCTACCCCGAGACGCCGCGCGGTGGTTTCGCCGGCGACCCGGCCGAGGCCCTGGCCGTGACCGGCACCAGCGGCTGCTGCGGCAACCCCGCCCGGAGCACCCTCGCGCTCCCCGACCCGGCCGGCAGCGGCCCGGTCACCTGCTGCGGAACTCCGGCCGAGGCCGCCGCCGACAAGTCCTGTTGTGGCACGACAGCCAAGGCGCAGGCAGTCGCCGCGGGCCGGGACTGCTGCGGATGAATCCCGGGCTGGATGCCCTGCTGGCCGAGGTCGACGGCTCCCGGATGGCCACCACGGCCGGCGTGCTGGCCGGCGCGCCGTTCACGGGTCGGCGCGCCGGCACCCCCGGCTCCCTCGCCGCCCGGGCCTGGCTCGCCGACGAGCTGAGCCACTGCGGGGCTGTCGTCACCGCGGATCCGTTCCCGGTGCGCTCGGTGCCGGAGATCTACGCGCCGGTCGAGGGCAGCTGGCATGACGGCACGACCCACCACCACCTGATCTTCGGGCGGCAGGTGCTCCCCCACCTCGCCTCGGCCGATCTGGCCAGCCCCGAACTGGGTGATCTCGGCACCGCCGGCACGGTGGACCCCCGGGGGCGGTGGCTGCTGGTCCCGGCCGGGGTGAGCCTCGGCGACGCGTTGCGCGATGCCGACGCAGCGGCGGGGTTGCTGGTCAGCCGCGCGGTCGACGCCGACGGCTGGCACTACACCATGCTCGCCGGACCCCAGCCGGGTCGATTGCCGGTCCTGACCCTCGACCCCGGCACGCACGCGGCGATGAGCGCGAGCCGCGACGGCCGGCTGCGGGCGGGCAGCCCGATCCGCCGCATCGACGCCACGGCGGCGAACCTCCACGCCCGCTGGCCGGGCACCGGCACCCGGGTACTGCTCACCGCGCACTACGACGGGGTTGGCGACCACCCCGGATTGCGGCAACCCGCAGCGTCGGACAACGCGAGCGGCGTCGCAGTCATCCTGGAGGCCGCCCGCGTTCTCGGCCCGCCCCTGCCCGGCCTGGCCGTGGCGCTGCTGGACGCCGAGGAACTCGGCGCGCTCGGCTCCGCCCGTCACGCCGCCGCCCTGACCAGCACCGACACGCCAGCATTGGTGATCAACGTCGATGGTGCCGGGAGTCTCGGCGATGCCGCCGCAGTTGAGGCGGGCGGACCCGCCCACGCCCTGCTCGCCGTGCTGGACCAGGCCGGCCGCCGCACCGGCCTGCCCCTGGCAGCCGGTCCGGTCGCGTCGGACAACCGCCGCTACGCCGCTGCCGGACTGGCCGCGGTCGGCATCGGCGCCGGAATGGGCGGCTACCACAGCCCCGCCGACACTGCGGATCGCGTCGACCCGGCCACCCTGGCCGCGGTCTGCCGCCTCGTGGTCGCGACAACCTGGCTCGCCACGACTACGCTTTCATCGTTGATCGACGATAGACGATGAAAGGGAGTGATCGGTGACCCACCTGCTCGATCGCGGCATCGCGGAGACGTACGCGTCCTGGTTCCGGGCGCTCGCCGACCCGTCCCGGGTTCAGATCGTGGAGTACCTGGCCCGGCAAGCCCGGCCGCTGCCGGTCGGGGAGATCGTCGCGGCGGTCGGACTGGCGCAGTCCACCGTCTCGCAGCACTTGAAGATCCTCACCGAGGTTCGGTTCGTCCTGGTCGAGCCAATCGGGAACGCCCGGCACTACCGGATCAACACCACCTGCATCGACTGCTTCCCGTCCGCCGCCGACGTCGTGATGGGCCGGCCCGCCCCGGCCACGCCCGGAGCCTGCGCAGGAGCGACGCCACCCACTGACCCCGACCGAAGATAGGAGCCTTCTCATGACCCGGATCGACCAGCTCCCCATCGCCGTCATCGGCGCCGGACCGGTAGGCCTGGCCGCCGCCGCCCACCTCGCCGATCGCGGCCTGCCCTTCGTCCTGCTCGAGGCCGGCGGCGAACCCGGCTCCGCCGTCCGCGCGTGGGGGCACGTCCGCCTGTTCTCGCCATGGCGGTACGACATCGACCCCGCCGCCGGCCGACTGCTGGCCGACGCCGGATGGGTGCGCCCGGACGACGACCGGCTCCCCACCGGCGCCCAGCTCGCCGACGACTACCTGCAGCCCCTCGCCGACCTGCCCGCGCTCAAGCCCCACATCCGCTACCGGGCCCGGGTCGCCGCGATCACCCGGTCCGGCCTCGACCGGGTCCGCACCACCGGCCGCGACCGGACGCCGTTTCTGATCCGGCTCACCGATGGCGGCGACATCCTCGCCCGCGCGGTCATCGACGCCTCCGGCACCTGGCACACCCCGAACGTGCTCGGCGCTTCGGGCATCCCCGCGCACGGCGAGGCCGACGCCGCCGCGTACGTGGAAAGCGCCTTGCCGGACGTCCTCGGCCGGGACCGGGAGCGGTTCGCCGGGCGGCACACCCTCGTCGTGGGGACCGGGCATTCCGCCGCCACCACCCTGCTGGGCCTGGCCGAGCTCGCCGAACAGGCCCCGGGCACGACCGTCACCTGGGCCATCCGTGGTGTGTCGCCGGCACGCACCTACGGCGGTGAGACCGCCGACGCGCTCCCGGCTCGCGGCACGCTCGGCACCCGCCTCCGCGAGCACGTCGAGTCGGGCGCCGTCACCCTGGTCGCCGGGTTCAGCGTTCAGCAGCTCACCCCCACCGCCGACGCGGTGGTGGTGTCCGACGGCAGCCGGACGATCACCGCGGACCGGGTCGTGCGGGCGACCGGCTTCCGGCCGGATCACGGCATCGCGTCCGAGCTTCGGCTGGATCTCGACCCGGTCCTCGGCGCCACCCGCGCGCTGGCCCCGATGATCGACCCCAATCTGCACTCCTGCGGCACCGTGCCGCCGCACGGCGTCGACGAACTCAGCCAGCCCGAACCCGGCTACTACGCCATCGGCGTCAAGTCCTACGGGCGGGCGCCGACCTTCCTGCTCGCCACCGGCTACGAGCAGGCCCGCTCGGTCGTCGCCGCGCTGGCCGGCGACTGGGACGCCGCCCGTGACGTGCGCCTCGATCTGCCCGAGACCGGGGTGTGCTCCAGCAGCACCCCGCTGGACACCGACCGGATCGACACCGCCGGGAGCAGCTGCTGCGGCACCCCGGCCGGCGTCGCCGGTGGACTGGCACGCCCCCCGCTGACCCTCATCGACGTCAGCAGCGGGCCGGGTGAGCAGACCGGCGGGTGCTGCAACTGATCCGGCAACCGGCCGCGGAGACGCGGGTGCCGGTGTCTGCTGGGTGGCGGATCGTCGCGGCACTGGCGATCACCCAGACCATCGGGTACGGCTGTCTCTACTACAGCTTCGCCGTCCTGCTCCACCCCATGGCCACCGACCTGGGCGTTCCACCGGCCGCGGTCACCGGCGCTCTCACCACGGCCGTGCTCGCCTGGGCGGCCATGGCCGTGCCGGTGGGCCGCCGGCTCGACCGCCACGGCGGCCGCGCCCTGATGACCATCGGCTCCCTGACCGGCGCCGGCCTGCTGGCCGCCTGGTCCCAGGTGCATGCCCTGTGGCAGCTCTACCTCGTGTTCGCCGGGCTCGGCGTGGCCATGGCGCTGGCCCTCTACGACGCCGCCACCGCCGTCGTCGTCTCCTGGTTCGACCCGGCCCGGCGCCGGCGGGCACTGCTGACGATGATCGTGGTCGCCGGGTTCGCCAGCACCATCTTCATGCCGCTGACCGGGCTGCTCAACGACCGCTACGGCTGGCGCACGACCCTGCTGCTGCTCGCCGTCTGCTACGGCGTGGTTGCCGTGCCGCTGCACGCCGGGATCCTTCGTCCCGCACCGTCGAGAAGTGAGGCGGTGCAGCGCTCGACGCCCGCGCAGCGGCGGGCTCTGGTGCGCGCGGCGAGACGGGACGGCCGTTTCTGGTGTCTGGCGGTCGCATTCGTGGCGCACGCCGCCGCGATGAGCACCATGACCGTCCACCTAGTGGGGTTCCTCGTCAGTCGAGGCCAGCCCGCGACGTTTGCGGCCACGGCCGCCGGGCTGCTCGGCGTGCTGTCCGTGACCGGGCGGCTCGTGCTCACGGTCGCCCAACGCCGTCTGTCTCTGCCCGCCGTGGTCGCCGTCGTCTTCGCCATCCAGGCCGCGGCAGCGTTGTGCCTGCCCTGGGCCGGCGCGACCAGGGTGGGCGCGGTCATCGCCGTGACCGGCTTCGGCATCGGCTTCGGCGTCGCGAGCCTCGCCGGCCCGGCTCTGCTGGCCGACCGCTACGGCACCACGGCGTACGCCAGCATCGCCGGCACCCTCGCCGCGCCCGTCACTCTCGCCAAAGCGGTCGCCCCGCTGGCCGCCGCCGTTCTCGCGACCGGCGGCTACCTGCCCGTCCTGGCGACGACCGGCGCCCTCTGCCTGCTGGCCGCGACCGGCATCCTAGCCCGCGCAGCCACCCCGTTCCCCCCCAACCGAGAACATCGGGTCCGCATGATCGGCTGAAGTGCTACTCGGAGCCGAAGGCTCAAGCGCGACCAGATCGACGCGCTCCCGGGCCGAAACCACTTGCCGCGACGCCGCATCCCCCAGTCGCGCGCCGCGCCGTCGGCCGAAGTCGTCCACCCCTTGGGCGCACGACCGGCGAGGCCACCACTCCTATGTGGACCCGGCCGGCATGCCGCCGATGTCCGGCGGCCGACCCGCTCCCCAGGACTGGCGTCCGATCAGGCGTCGCTCAGAGACCTGACCACGGCGCCGGCGTCCTGCATTCAACCCCTCGCCTGGCGTTTCCCGCCCCGGAGAACGCGTTCCCCATCCACGGCGAAGCCGCAACTTCACCACCAGATCCGTCGGCGATTTGTCGGCTTCTACCCGAATGACCGTTCTCGGAACCAAGGGCTCAAGCGCAACCAGACGCCCAGCAAAAGCGGCAGAACCGACCGTAGGCACCGTAACGTGGGGTTTCAGGGGGCTCGGCCCCCTGAGCAGATATACGAGGGGGCCTGGTCTGCGCTTTCCGCAGACGCAGACCCCCGCCCACTCGCTCCCCCGATTGGACTCGAACCAATAACCTGCCGGTTAACAGCCGGCTGCTCTGCCAATTGAGCTACAGGGGACTGCTTCGGCTCCGGGCGTCTTGCTCGGTGCCGGGGAACAGAGTACATGACGGTGCCGGTGGTGTGCGAAGGGGTTACCCGGGCGCGCCGCCGGTTGGCGGAAAGCCGCGGCACAGGAGTACGTCGCGGGCAGGATGGGTATGACGCGCCGCAGACGCATGCGCGTCACCACACGGAAGGAGCCGCCATCATGCGCGGAAAGCTGATGTTCATCACCGGTCTCGCGGCGGGCTTCGTCCTGGGCAGCCGTGCCGGCCGGGAGAAGTACGAGGAGATCCGGGCGAACGCGAAGAAGGTGTGGGAGCACCCGTCGGTGCAGGAGGCCGCCGGCGTTGCCCAGGCGCAGGCCACGAAGCTCTACTCGGAGAGCAAGGACAAGCTGCAGTCGTCGAAGCTGGGCGAGAAGCTGCACGTCACGTCCGAGACCGGCAGCAGCGAGACGACGGCTACCACGACGACCATGCCGGCCGATTCGCTGGCCGGGTCGAACAGCAAGCCGGCCGGCACCGCGTACTGATCCGGCGCCGAGCAGCACCAGGACGTCCGGCGCTGAGCAGCACCGGAACGGCGTGAAGGCCGCCCCCACCTGGCGGGGGCGGCCTTTCGCGTCACTTGGTGGAGAAGGCGGCGTCGAACGCGGCGCTCGGCGCGTCGAAGGCCAGGCGGCGCACGAACTGCAGGGCCTCGGGGGCGCCAACCAGGCGGTCCATGCCGGCGTCCTCCCATTCGATGGAGATCGGGCCGTCGTAGCCGATCGCGTTCAGGGCGCGGAAGCAGTCCTCCCACGGGACGTCGCCGTGGCCGGTGGAGACGAAGTCCCAGCCGCGGCGCAGGTCGGCCCACGGCAGGTGCGAGCTGAGCCGCCCGCGACGGCCGTCGCCCGTACGGACCTTCGCGTCCTTGCAGTCGACGTGGTAGATCAGGTCCTTGAACTCGAGGATGAAGTTCACCGGGTCGAGGTCCTGCCAGACGAAGTGGGACGGATCCCAGTTCAGCCCGAACGCGGGCCGGTTGCCGATGGCCTCGAGCGTGCGCCGGGTGGTCCAGTAGTCGTACGCGATCTCGCTGGGGTGCACCTCGTGCGCGAACCGCACGCCGACCTCGTCGAACACGTCCAGGATGGGGTTCCAGCGGTCGGCGAAGTCCTGGTACCCGCGGTCGATCATCGCCTGGGACGCCGGCGGGAACATGGCCACGGTGTGCCAGATCGACGAGCCGGTGAAGCCGACCACGGTCTTGACGCCCAGCTTGGCGGCCGCCCGCGCGGTGTCCTTCATCCGTTCGGCGGCCCGGCCCCGTACGCCCTCGGCCTCGCCGTCGCCCCAGATGGACGCCGGCAGGATGTCCTGATGCCGCTCGTCGATCGGGTGGTCGCAGACGGCCTGGCCGACGAGGTGGTTGGAGATCGCGAACACCCGGAGGTTGTGCTTCTCCAGGAGCACGCGCTTCTTGTCGATGTAGTCGGGCTCGGCGAGCGCCCGGTCCACCTCGAAGTGGTCACCCCAGCAGGCGATCTCGAGCCCGTCGTATCCCCACTCGGACGCCAGCCGGCACACCTCCTCGAAGGGCAGGTCGGCCCACTGGCCGGTGAAGAGTGTGATGGGTCGCGCCATGATTTCTCCCTGAGTCAGCCGAAGAGACGGCCGGCGAGGGCAAACCGGGCCAGGGTGACACGGCCGGGAGAGCGACCGGCCGGGCTTGCGCCCCCCGAACCGGTCATCACGGCGATGCCGTCTCCGACTCTAGACGAAGATGGAGATCAACGCGCGGGGCAGGGCTCGTTCTCCGGCGCGAGGCCGACGGCGTCCAGCTCGGCGAGCAGGTACGCGACATCGGCCGCGATCTGCTCGGCGGTCGGTTCCGCCATCCGGGACAGCAGGGTGATGTTCTCGGTGAGCGGTCCGTCGGCGCCGAAGAGCTGCCGCAGCCCGGATCGCCAGCGTTCGGTGGTCGACCCGGGGACGGCCGCCAGCCGTACCTCGACGATCGCGTGCCCCGCGTCGATGATCGTCTCGATGCCCGCGGCCGGGTCCGGCCAGGTCCGTGCCGCGTGCCCGAGGTCCAGGCAAACCCCGAGACGATCTTTGTCGGTACGGGCGAGGCCGGTCACCGTCTGTTCGGGGCCGTCGAGCACCAGGCCGGGCGCGGGCTGGAACCCGACCCGGACGGCGCGGCCGTTCTGCCAGGCGAGGTCGGCCAGCCCGGCGGACAGCCGGCGCAGGATCCCGGTGGCGGCCTTCTCCTCGGCCTCGGCCCAGCCGGTGCGCGTGCCGAGGCCGATGGTGCTGACCGTCCCGCGTACGGCGTCCTCGTCCAGCAGGTCGAGGAGCACCCGGGCGAGGTCGAGGGTGTATTCCCGGCGGGCCGGTTCGGTCCATGCGGGGCAGGGAGCCTCGCCGCCGCCCTCGTCGAAGGGCGCGCCGCTCAACGTGACGACTTCGAGCCGGCGGGCGTCGAGTTCGGCACGTAGCCGGGTACGGGCGCGGCTCTCGACGGCGAGGGCGGCGGCGAGCGCGGGGGGAAGCCAGAAGGTGATGCCCAGGGCGTCGGCGCCGAGGCGGGCGCGGGCCGTGCCGTACGTGTCGAGGAGACCGACCAGCGCGGGAAGGGTGGCCACCGGCCGTGGAACGATCTCACAGCTGAGGTGCACGATCCGGCCGGATGAGTGTCTCAGCCGCATCAGAGTCCTCCCCGGACGAATGCACTGGTGCATCTGCACGTGCATCGGCGCGTGCTTGGGGCTCCAGTATGGACCATGCGGCGGCCGGTGCTCGACGTGCGAATGCCGGGCCGTCCGGTTGCCATGTCGCCTCCATCCGTGGGCTCCCTTGCCCTCGAGTACGAGCGTCATGTGCCCTGAGGATCAGCGGCGTACCGGCCGTGCGACGCGGTGACCGGCGAGAACATGATCGAAGGAAACCGAACAGATCGTCCGTGATCGATGTCGTCACGCATGGTGACCTGCCCCGGAGAGGCGGAAAGCCGAGGAGGCACACCCGGGCAACGAGGCACTCGTGTGCGCCATGTGCACGATCGGACATGCACCAGACGATCATTCGTGCGCCGGCCGCGAACGCGAAGATGCGTATGTACGGGCGGAGACCGCTCGTACATACGCATCGCTGTTCCGCCGCGGGCCGGCCGACGCGGGGCGCAACCGCATCGTCCCTCGCCGGCACACGGCGGACGTTCACCCGGCGGCTCAGACCGCCGACAGGACCGGCTCCTCCACCTCCGTCCAGCGGGCGGTCTCGGCCGACTTGGACACCGCGTCCAAAACCAGCTGCACCTGCAGCGCGTCCTGGAAGGTCGGCGTCGGCTGCTGCCCGGTGGCGATCGCCTCGATCAGGTCACGCATCTCGTGGGTGAACGAGTGCTCGTATCCGATGAGGTGGCCCGGCGGCCACCACGCCGCCATGTACGGGTGCTCCGGCTCGGTCACCAGGATCCGGGTGAAGCCCTGCTCGGCGGTCGGCCGGGTGCCGTCGTAGAACTCCAGCTCGTTCATCCGCTCGAAGTCGAACGCGACCGAGCCCAGGGAGCCGTTGATCTCCACGCGCAGCCCGTTCTTGCGGCCGGTGGCGAAGCGGGTGGCCTCGTACGTGGCGACCGCTCCCCCGCTGAGCCGGGCCAGGAACAGCGCGGCGTCGTCGACCGTCACCTCGCCGAACTGGGCGCTGCCGGCGGACGCGGACAGGCCGGTGGACGCCGACGGCAGCGGCCGCGACTTCACGAACGTCTCGGTCAGCGCGGACACCGAGGTGATCGACTGTCCGGTGACGAACTGGGTCATGTCCACGATGTGCGCACCGATGTCACCCAGAGCCCCGGACCCGGCGACCTCCTTGCGCAGGCGCCACACCAGCGGGAACTCGGGATCGACGATCCAGTCCTGCAGGTAGACGGCCCGGACGTGCCGGATGGTGCCGATCTTGCCGTCCGCGATCAGCTGCCGCATGAGCGCCACGGCGGGCACCCTGCGGTAGTTGAACCCGCACATCGCCCGTACGCCCCCCGCCGCCGCCTTGGCCGCGGCCGAGGCCATCTCCCGTGCCTCTTCCACCGAATTGGCCAGGGGTTTCTCGCAGAGCACGTGCTTGCCGGCGGCGAGGGCGGCGAGCGCGATCTCGGCGTGCGTGTCGCCCGGGGTGCAGATGTCGATCAGATCGATGTCGTCCCGGGCGATCAACGTACGCCAGTCGGTGGTGTGCTCCGCCCAGCCGAGTTTCGCGGCGGCGGCCGCGACGCCCTCGGGCGAGCGGCCGCTCACCGCCGTCATCCGTGCCGCCAGCGGCAGGTCGAATGCGTGGTTGACGGTGCGCCACGCCTGTGAGTGCGCGGCACCCATGAACGCGTAGCCGACCATGCCGACCCGCAGCTGTTCCGACATGTGTTTTTCTCTCCCCTAGAAGCCCAGCTTGTTGTACTTCGCCGCGTTTTCCTTCGTGATCGTTTCCGACGCTAGCGTGATCTCCTTGGGCACCTGGAGCTCGACCAGGTCGCTCATTCCCTTGCCCTGGCCGATCAACCTGGCCAGAGAGATGGCCGACGATGCCATCGACGGGCTGTAGGTCACAGTCGCCTTCAGCACACTGTTGTCGGCGGCGATCGCGTCGATGGCCGCCTTGGAGCCGGCGCCGCCGACCATGAAGAACTCGCTGCGGTTCGCCTGCTTGATCGCGGCGAGCACCCCGATGCCCTGGTCGTCGTCGTGGTTCCAGACCGCGTCCATCTTGGGCAGCGCCTGCAGCAACGCGGTCGCGGCGGCCTGCCCGGAGTCGGCGGTGAACTCGGCGGGGCGGCGGTTGGCCACCTTGAAGCCGTACGTGGCGAGGGCGGTGTTGAAGCCCTTCGAGCGCTCCTGGGTCAATTCCAGCGAGTCGATGCCGGGGATCTCGCCGATGATCGGGTTGCTGACGCCCTTGGCCTTCAGCTGCTCGCCGATGTACGCCCCGGCGGCGAGGCCCATGCCGAAGTTGTCGCCCTTGATCTGCAGCCGGTACGCGGCCTGGTCGGGGAAGGCGCGGTCCAGGTTGACCACCGGGATGCCGGCCTTCATCGCCTCCAGGCCCGAGGCGTTGAGCTCCTTGCCGTCGTGCGGAAGCATCACGATGACGTTGGGCTTCTGCGAGATCAGCGTGGACAGGGCGGCCCGCTGGGCGGCCGCGTCCGCGCCGGCCGCCACCGAGCGCAGCTCCACGTCGGAGTAGACGGAGGCCTGGGCCTTGGCGTTGTTGGTGATGGCCGCGATCCAGCCGTGGTCGGCGGCGGGAGCGGAGAAGCCGATCACCACCTTCGCGCCGGCCGCGGCGTTCGGGTTCGCGCTCGAGTCGGTGTTGTTGTTGACCTGCGCGTTGTTCTCGGGGGTGTTGCTGGTGCACGCGGTGAGAAGGGCGCCGGCGCCGACGGCAGCGCCGCCGAACAGAACGCGCCTACGGGACAAAGCGGACATCGAACCTCCCAAGGAGATACCCGGACGTCGATAATCCGGGTGAAAAGGTCAGCGCTTCAGGAGTTGCGTGAGAGAGCGGTAACGGAACTGCTGGATCAAGACCGCG
Source organism: uncultured Actinoplanes sp. (assembly GCF_934643405.1). Classification (GTDB taxonomy): domain Bacteria; phylum Actinomycetota; class Actinomycetes; order Mycobacteriales; family Micromonosporaceae; genus Actinoplanes. The sequence continues at coordinate 4,408 of NZ_CAKUCL010000070.1, read as the reverse complement.
GCGACGATGATGCCGCCCTTGACCATGTTCTGGACCTCGGTGGAGAGGTTGTTGATCGCGAAGAGGTTGGTGATGGTCGAGAAGACCAGCACGCCGAAGAGGGCACCGATGATGGTGCCGCGACCGCCGCTGAGCAGCGTGCCGCCGATGATCGCCGCGGCGATCGCGTCCAGTTCGTACAGGTTGGCCATGGCGGCCTGAGCACTGGTGGCCTGCGAGGTCAGCATGATCGCGCCGATGCCGCAGCACAGCCCGGACAGGGCGTAGAGCATCAGGGTCTGCCGCTTGACGTTGATGCCGGCCAGGCGGGCGGCCTCGGGATTGCCGCCGACCGCGACCGTGCGCCGGCCGAAGGTGGTGCGGTTGAGCAGGACCCAGCCGGCGGCCACGACCAGGGCGAGGATCCAGACCAGCAGCGGAATCCCGAGGATCTTCTCGGTGGCCAGGTTGTTGATCGTCAGGTTCGTCGACACCTGCGTCTGCTTGCCGGAGATCTGCGCGGCGAGCCCCCGGGCGGCGACCAGGATGGCGAGCGTGGCGATGAACGGGACCAGTTTCCCGTACGCGATGAGGACGCCGTTGACCAGCCCGACCACGATGCCGACCACCAGGGCCGTGAAGATCATGCCGGCGGCGCCGTAGCTCTGTGTCGCGAGCGTCGTGGCCCAGACCCCGGCGAGCGCGATGATCGCGCCGACCGAGAGGTCGATGCCGCCGCCGATGATCACAAACGTCATCCCCACCGTGACGACGCCGATGGCGGACGCCTGCTGGAGGATCGTCAGAACGTTGTTCTTCACCCAGGTCGCGTCGCCGTAGAGCTCGGGCCTGGTGACGATCCCGATGATCACCAGGACGACGAGCACGCCGACGAGACCCAGATTGCGCAGCACACCCTCGTCGAGCCGGCGCTTCTGCTTGCCGGCCTGCACGTCAGAGGGCGCCGTCTCGGTGATCATTCCCTGCCTCCCTTGGGCATGCCCTTCCGGCCCTCGTCCCCGGCCTTGCGGTGCGACTCACGCAAGTGCCGCTCGGTGCAGGCGGTCATGCCGGTTCCCCTTCCATCAAGGACCCCGCCATCACGAGGTCGAGCACCGTGTCCTCGGCCAACTCCTCCGCGGGCGCCTCGTGGATGAGACGGCCCTCCCGCATGACCAGCACCCGGTCGGCCAGGCCGAGCACCTCCGGTACCTCGCTGGAGACCAGCAGCACCCCCACGCCGTTCGCGGCCAGGCCGCGAATGACCTGATACAGCTCCGCCCGGGCGCCGACGTCCACGCCCCGGGTCGGCTCGTCGAGCAGCAGCAGTTTCGTGTCGCCGAGCAGCCAGCGACCGACCACGACCTTCTGCTGATTGCCGCCGGACAGCGTGCGCACCGGCCGGCTCACGTCCAGCGGCCGCAGCTCCAGCGAGTCCGCGGTCCTGGTGGCCGCCTTGCGCTCGTCGCCCGCGTCGGTGAACCCGGCGCGCGCGAAGCCGGCGAACGACGAGAGCGTCATGTTCTTGTAGATCGGCTCGTCCAGCAGCAGTGCCTGGCTCTTGCGCTCCTCGGGCGCCATGCCCATGCCGTTGCGCACCGCGGCGCCGACGCTGGTGATCCGCTTGCCGGCGAGGGTGACCGTGCCGGCGTCCGCGCGGCGCGCCCCGAAGATCGTCTCGAGCAGTTCCGAACGGCCCGAACCGACCAGTCCGGCGATGCCGACGATCTCGCCCGGGGCGACCGCGAGATTCGCGTCGACGAACTCGCCCTCGCGGGTCAGGCCCTCGACGACCAGCAGGGGCTCGGCGTCGGGCGCGGGCGGGCGCGGCGGGAAGACGTACTCGATGCTGCGGCCGGTCATCTTGCTGACCAGCTCGCGCGTCGGTGTGCTGCGGGCCGGCAGGTTCGCCGCGGTGGTGCGCCCGTCCTTGAGCACGGTCACCCGGTCGCCGATCTCGCGGATCTCCTCGAGCCGGTGCGAGATGTAGATGACCGCGATGCCCTGCGCGGTGAGCCCCCGGATGATCCGGAAGAGGTTCTCCACCTCGTCATGCGCGAGCACGGCGCTGGGCTCGTCCATGACGATCAGCCGGGCGTCGTGCGAGAGCGCACGCGCCATGCTGACGATCTGCTTCGCCGCGGCCGGCAGCGTGCGCACCAGACGTCGCGGCGGGATCTCGGCATGGCCCAGACGAGCCAAGATCTCCCGGGTTTTGTACGCCGCGGACCGTCGCCGGGAGAAGCCGAAGCGACTCTCCTCATGCCCCAGGAACGCGTTCTCCGCGACCGACAGATCGTCGACGAGGTCGAGCTCCTGATAGATCGTGGCGATGCCGGCCCGCATCGCGGCCTGCGGTGTCGCCGGCGCGAAGGGCTCGCCGAGCCAGCTGATGTCGCCGCTGTCCGCGTGGTGCACACCGGCCAGCACCTTGATCAGGGTGGACTTGCCGGCGCCGTTCTGGCCCAGCAGGCAATGGACCTCACCGGCGCGCACTTCCAGCTGCACGCCGTCCAATGCCCGTACGCCGGGGAAGGTCTTCACCACGTCGGTGAGCCGCAGCACCACCTCGTGCCCGCCGCCACCGCCCTGGTCGTCCCGCCCCGGCACCGGCGGGGTCTGCTCCACGGGTGGGGCCTCGCTCGTCTCCATTCCCGGCTCCTCGGTCATGACGCCTGCTCGAACACGGTGTCGCTGGCCAGAACGGCGGCGCCGGTGACCCCGGCCCGGCCGCCCAGCTCGGAGAGGACCACCGGGAGATTGCCGGTGGCCAGCGGGAGCGACCGGCGGTAGACCACGCTGCGGATCTCGGCCAGAAGCACGTGGCCGAGCTGCGCGAGACCGCCGCCGATCACGATCATCGACGGGTTGGCGAAGGAGACCAGGGTGGCCAGCACCCCGCCGACCCGGCGGCCGCCCTCGCGGATCAGCCGGATGCAGGTGACGTCGCCCTCGGCGGCACCCTCGGCCACGTCCCGGGCGGAGATGCGCGCCTCGTCGTCGCCCTCGGCCGCCGACTGCTGGGCGGCGAGCCGCTCGGCCAGCGCCGGGGACTCGCCGGAGCGCGCCGCGGCGAGCGCGTCGCGGGCCAGCGCCGCACCGCTGAACAGCGCCTCCAGGCAGCCGGTGTTCCCGCACGAGCAGACCGGGCCGTTCGCGTCGACCTGGATGTGGCCGATGTCCCCGGCACAGCCGTCGACGCCCCGGTAGACGCTGCCGGCCAGGTGGATGCCGCACCCGATGCCCGTACCGATCTTGACGAACAGGAAGTCGTCGACCGAGTGGGCCACCCCGCCGTGCCGCTCGCCGATCGCCATGATGTTCACGTCGTTGTCGACGACGGCCGGGCAGCCGTGCTCGCGGGCCAGCACCTCACGCACCGGATAGCGGTCCCAGCCCGGCATGATCGGCGGGCTGACCGGGACGCCGTCGCGGAAACTGACCGGCCCCGGCACGCCGATGCCGATCGCGTCGAGCCGTTCGAACGCGCCGTCGGTGCGGGCCTTGGCCAGCAGCTCGTTGATCCGCTGGATGATCGCCTTCGGCCCGGAACGGATGTCGGCGGGCTCGCGGTAGGCGGCGACCGGCTCCAGGCGGCCGTTGGTCACCTCGATGTCGATGGAGCTGGCGCCCAGGTCGACCGCGGCGAAACGCAGGCGGGGCTGCAGCTCGACCAGCGTGGACCGGCGGCCACCGCGGGAGGCGGCCATGCCGGCCTCGGCGATGAGACCGGCCCCGACGAGGCGCTCGACCTCGGCCAGGAGGCGCGGGCGGGTCAGCTCGAGACGGTCGCCGAGCTCGGCCCGGGACACCGGCCCCTCATCCCGCAGCAGGCGAAGAACCCGCAGGTGGGGAGCGTCGGCGACGTGCACGGAGACCTCCGGAGGCGAGGGACATCGCAGTACTCGCTGCGTGTCGTGCCCGTCACAGTAGGCGTCTTCCGCCTCCGGAGTCCATACCTTTCTCGAAGATCAACGCCAACTTTTGTCGCCGTTAGCAAAAGTAGAGCCTTGCGACCCGTCTTGATCTTGTTTTGCAGCGCCCGCCGGCCCCCGTTGATCCAGCAAATTAAGGCCCGCCCCGCATCGCCCCGCGCCCCAGCCGCCCCCACGCGTGGGGACTTACGCCCGCCACACCGGCGCAATTCCCCACACCTCCCGAACCCACCAACCCGTGGGGACATCCGCCGGCCGGAACGGCGCAAATCCCCACAGACGCCAAGTGCACCAACGCGTGGGGACATCCGCCGCCCACACTGGCGCGAATCCCCACAAACGCCGAGCGCCCCAACGCGTGGGGACTTCCGCCCGCCGGAACGGCGTAAATCCCCACAATCGTCAGGTGCACCAACGCGTGGGGACATCCGCCCGCCGGAACGGCGGGAATCCCCACGAACGCTGAGTGCACCGACCCGTGGGGACATCCGCCC
>NZ_CAKUCL010000069.1 GCF_934643405.1 uncultured Actinoplanes sp. | reverse complement strand
CAACCCGCAGCTGATCGAGCAACGGGATCGGTTGCGGCGCACCGCCGGAGCCGCCGACCCTGAACCGGGCCGCCGGCGCCAACGGTGCCGGCACAGCACCCAAGAGACAGGACCTAGCCGGCCGTCGCCGGTAACTCGTAGCCGAACAGCGGGTGCCAGAGCCGGAGCCGCTCCAGCACGAACTCCTCCGTCTCGCCGATGCTGTACGCCGACCATCGGACGTGGTTCTCCGGGAGCGGCCCCGGCGGCAACGGCGTCGTGGCCCGGCACTCAACCGTCAGGAGGATCAGGTCGTGCCAGGTCGGAACGGCGGATGCCCACGGTCCCTCGGGAAGCCGGGAGAGGTCAATTCCCAGGTGGGCGAACGTGGCGAGGCGTTGAACGATTTCCGCGCACTCCGTCGCGAAGCGGGCCGCCACACGTACCACGTGTATCGGTGACACGTCCGGGCTCAACGGCCGGCCATCGATTCGCACGTCGGCGGTGAGACAAGCGAGATCGCGCAGATCGGGCATGACCGCGGCGAATGATTCGAGGGTGTGACTCGGGAATGTGGGCAAGGACGGCATGAGCGGACGCAACTCGACGATGCGCCGGCAGACGAATCCGATCGGCTTTCGCACACGAAACGCGGCCGTGGCGATCTGCAGGACGGACGGCGCTCCCTCTATCCACGGTGCCTGTCCGTTGTTGTGAGCCGAAAGGATGACGAGGTCGTCCTTCGTCGGAACGATCTCGGCAGCACCCGCTTCCACCGCCGGTATCTCGAGATCGAATGACTGCGCGAGTTTGGTCAGCCGGGTGAGGACCGGGCCCACGGCCTGGTCCAGGAAGCAGGCGACCGCCGCGACGTGCCCGGGAGTGATCACGGCGAGCAGATTGCCGTCGGCGGGGGACAACGAGGCGGACAGGTGAATCCTGTCGATGTCGGCGAGATCCGTCGCCGGGTCGCTGAAACCGAAGTCGTAATCGTCGTCCGGATCGTCGGCGGGAGTGACGTCGTCCCCGTCGATCACGTCCCCCCAGGGGAAGTCCTCTTCCGTAAGACCTTCCGCTGCTTCGAAGGAGCGGGCCTCCTGTTCGGCCTCGGCCAGCTGCGCGTACGGGGGAAGGACCAGGCCCAGCTCCGCCGCATAGATCTCCAGCCGGCGCCACACCTCTGTCAGGGAAATGCCCAGTTCGGCCGAGAGCCTCTCGATATGCCCGACCGACACGGTGTCGAACACCCATGGCGGGACACCGTCGGCGTCGCGGGAAAGCAGGATCAGGTCGTCGGGGTCCGCGACCCCGATCAGCGCTCGGGCCCGGTCGGCCTGGCTCCACGGGCTCGAGTCGGCGAAGGATGCGAACAGGCGTGTCAGGCCGGCCTCCGAAACCGGGGGCATCTCCGGATGAGCCTCGAGAGTCACCTCCAGTGCCGCGGCCAGATCCAACCAATGATTGTTCGGCGTGTAGTCCTCCCATTCGAGGAGGGTCCGCATGAGTTCGACTTCCCACTCCGAGCAGATGAAGTCTTCGTCGCCGGAGGACGGCGAAGCACCGAAGTTGGACAGCCCGATCTCGTCGAGGGCGTTCAGGGCGAGCCGCACTGTGCCGAGCGGAATTTTCTTGTTCGCGCTCTCCGCCACCAGGACGTCGAACGCCTGCAACCAGGTGTCCTGTCGCAGCACCTGTCCGATGAATTCGGGATCCGCCGAAGCCAGAGCCGGCTCGGCCGTACGTTGCGGGCCAGGGGTCGGATACCCGAACACCACGAGGGAACGGAGCCGGCGGAGCAGCCTTTCCAGCGGCCAGCCGGCGGCAACGCTCAGCCACCATGCTCGACGGCCGAAGGCGGCGAAGTCGTCCGTTTCGGCGGATCCGGCGTTGACCGAGATGCCGCCGTCGTCGGTGACGAACCATCCGGTCGGTGATCTGCTCTCCATCCTGTTGCCGAACCTTTCGAGGTTCACCACATCGGTGATGAGCGCGTGCATCGGCGGGTCGAAGGTGGGCAGCAGTTCGACATGCGTCGGATACAGCAGGTCGGGCGCTGCCGACGGCATGGCGCCGCCCATCAGATCCACCGTCGTGCGCGGGCCGGTGTCACTCTGCCCGAGCGCCCGGGATCGCGCCTGATCCGCCAGTAACGAGTAACTCCGCCGGAACGCACCCAGCTTCTTGGCGACCGCCAGGCGGGCCAGCGCCACCGCCTCCCACCGGGGCGCATCCATGAGCATCAGGACGTCCAGCCCGGCGGCGGACGGCCCCGATGTCATCACCATGCGGTCGAAGGGGAACCCGCCAACGGCCCGGACCGGATAACGCTCCTCCTCCTCCGGCTCGGAGCCGCTGCCCGCCGGCTCATCCGACTTGTTGGGCAGCAGGTAGGAATGCGGTCGTGGATCTTCGAGGGGAAGCCATGCATCGCGCGCGTACATCGCCAGCCAGACCGCTTCGCCGACTATCGGATCAGACAGCACGACGCTCCAGAGCCACTGAAACGTCGGCTCGGACAGCATCACGGCGGTGCCGGCCGCCTCGATGACCTTTTCCTGCACCCAACCGCTGTCCCACTCCTCGAGCTTGTTGCGGTCGACGGACAGGACGGCGGCATGCTCCCGGGTGAGGTTCACCACGTAACCGAAACGCTCCTCGGCAGTGGCGATGCCGTCGGCGAGGACGCGACCGTTCCCGGCCACGAACCAGATCTCCCCGGCTTCGTCGGCGGTGAGAGCGGTGGGTTTTCCCACCCCGTGCAGCACGCCGGCCGACCAGTTCTCCTGGTCCTCGCGATCGACGCACGACACGTCGAACTCGGAGTACCACAACAGTCTGCGCAGCGTGTCGAGCGCGGACACATGGTGGTCGCGAAGATAAAGCCGCACCGTGGTGCCGCCCTGCGAGACTGCCTCCGGCACCGTGCGGATGCGGAACAGGCTGCCGCTGCTGGAGATGTCCACCCGGAGCACCTCGTCGGCGGCCAAGGTCCGGCGGTCGACGCGGGCGGACGTAATGGTGATCTCGTCGGCGATCATGAAGTAGCTGAAGACACCGATGCCGAATCGGCTGTTGGGCCACAGTTTGATCTGGGGCTTCTCGTTGCGCCACTTCGCCTGTTCCCAGAGGAACTCCGGTGACGTCACGAATCGCCGGCCGGCCCGGCTGAACAGCTGCTCCAGCTCTTGGCGCCCCATACCGACGCCGTTGTCCTCGCACTCGATGTACCGGCGACCGTCCTCGGCGACGCCCTGCCGGAACGCGATCTGGCCGTGATAGTCGCGATCGAGAAAGGCATGGCGGGCGCGACGGTATCGGCAGGCGTCGAGCGCGTTCTGATACAGCTCCCGGACGGCAAGGCTGGGATCGCCGTACAGCCTGACTCCCATGAGCAGCTCGCGGATCTCGTCATGATCGAGCCGGAAGCCGAGCAGCGGCCTCTCGTAGCTGGCCGCGCCGCTGTCGTCGTACTGCGGTTCCAGGTGGCGGGTGGAGGCCCGATGCGGCAACGCGGCGGTGAGTTCTGCTCCGCCCGGCTGGATGTTGTCGTGAAGCCAGTCCAGCAGCCCGTTGATCCGTCCGGCCTGGCTCTCCCAAGCGAGGTGAACGGCGGGGTGAGGGCAGGCGACCGAGAGCTCCATGACCTGCCGCTCGGCATCGATGTTCCAGCGAGACTCGTCTATCGTGCTCAGCACGTCGACCGGGCGGATGCGGTCACGAATGCCGATGTGGTTGACGATCGCGTCATCGGCCTGTCGCGCGTCGAAGGCCATGACGCCGGCAACCGCCAGCAGCACGGCGAGCTGCTTCTGACGAACGCGATGGACGTACGGCGAGGAGCTGTTCCACCCGGTCTCCGGCTCCAGCGCCGGCTTGTCGCTGTCGGCCTCGCGCTCGAAGTCCTCGCGGCTCCCGGCGACGTGGACGGCGACGGCCCGCAACTGGGTGGCGGCACGGTTGACGCTCCCCGGCACGACCAGCGCGCGCACGAGCTGCCGGCTCATCTCGCCGGCCACGTCCTGGTTCCAGAGTTCGACCCGGCGCAGCAGATGCCGGTTGAGCAGCCAGCCCGCCACCGCGGCACGTTCGCCGCCGGGCAGGAGGGCCGCCTTGGCGACCAGTCGGGGAAACATCTGCAGAGTCACATTGAATTCGCGCCGGACCGGGTCGTCGTCGGTGGACGAGACCAGGTCCAGCGGATCTCCCGCGCTGAGTTTCGCCACGCCGTCGCACAACACGGCCTCACGGAGGAACGGCGCCGAGAGCAGGACAGCCACCTCGGCCGCGCTCAGACGCACGCCTGCCGGCAGGAGCGTCTCCACCAGGCGCAGACACCGCTCCGGGAAGCCCGCATCCCACCAGGGAAATTGCGGGAGTGTGCTGGCCGCGGCCTGGAAGTGATCCCAGGCCGCGGATGCCATCTCCTCGACAGCGGCACGCAGGCGATCGTCGACCGGCTCGTCGACCCGGTCCCAGAGCCGGCTCTCGGACACGACGGGTCGCCAGCGGTCGTGCCGGCCCCGGCAGATCTCCAGTTCCAGGATGTGGAGGTCGTTGATGGCCGAGTTCAGGTGCTGGTGGCGACCGGGAACATGCTGCGCCACGAGTTTCTGCAACTCTCGATCGCAGGCCTCGACCACTTCACGGACGGTGCGTGAAGCCGACTCGGGAGCCAGCACCCCGGCGAGTGCCTCGGTGAAGAGGCTGTACCCACCGCCGACGGTGAAGTGGCAGTACTCCCCGGGAAGACACCCGAAGACCGACGCCAGCTTGGACGATTCCCGTCGATCCAGTGACACGCCGAACGACGGTTTCATCGACGCCTTGACGTCGACGGCGACATTTTCGCGGCAACAGTCCGCGAAAAGCACGACGGCGGCGGCCGCCGACTGCCGGACGGAGACGGTCAGATCCAGGTCCACCATGGAGGCCGGATGGCGCTCGGCATCCGCACGGGAGAAGACGTCGGAGGGTACGAGATAGTCCCTGCCTTCGACGCTGAGGCCGTGCCCGCTGACATGGACGACCACGACCGCCCCGCTCGGAGCCGACTCCACAAAGCTGCGAATCTGTCCACTGAGATGGCTCTGCGTGGTATCGGCGCCGGTGATCTCCGTGATCTCGTACCCGGAGGCTTCGAGGACCTCCCCCAAACGGCGTACGTCGGCGTCGATGGTCGGGATCGTTGGGAAGTCGGCCGAACGGTATTCCTTGATGCCGACGAGCAGGGCCAGCCGCTCGGTCGGAGCCTGCTCACCCCATGCGACCCCACCCATCGGCACCCCAAAAGTGTGGCTACCCTACGTCTACGTCGCGTCACTGTATCGCGATGCGTGATTGCTTCGCCCGATCGCCGGGCGCTCAGGCCGGGGAGGTGCGGTGACCCCTTATCGCAACGAAAGCCCGCCGGGATGGTCCGAACAGGTCGCCGGAACGTGGGAGATCGATGAGACTCCCACCAGGGTGCGGATCTGGGGGGCGTGTCCGACGTGCGGATGCGCCTCGGAGACCGTCGTCGACCTGACCACGGGGATCAAAGGCGGGTCCCGCGGCTCGGCGGGGTCGCTGGAGGTCCTGGTGCTGTGCTCCTGCGAGACAAAGCATCCGGATCAGCCGCCCGGCGAGACGGGATGCGGACGTGGCGGCTTCCTCGAGGTGACTCTGGACAAGGCACCCTGATGGCGCGGATGAAAGCGTCCGATCGCACGGTCACCGACGAGGATCGATACTGGCATTCGCAGAGCAGGCTCTATCAGCGAGGAGCGCTGGATCGGACGCGCGCGGCCGCTGCCGCGTGGACGACGACGTTGACTGCCGTGACAGGCTTCTTCGGGATCGTCACGTTCTTCAAAGGCCCCGAGGACGTCATGGCGCTGGCCGGTCCCGCCCGGGTGGTCATCGGCATCCTGGCACTCGCGGTTCTGCTGACCGCGCTGATCGCGGTCGGTCTCGGCACCCTCGCGGCCCAGGGCCGCATCATGGCGACCTACACCACCGCGGACGAGATCCGCGAACGCACGCGCGCGGAGCAACACACGGCGGTGCGCCGGCTGCGAGCCTCCCGGCTGTTCGCCCTGGGCGCCTTGGTGCTGCTGGTGGGAACGGTCGCCACGGCCTGGTACGCGCCGCGTCCGACCAGCGCGTTGGTGGTGACCTGGACCGACGGCACGACCCTGTGCGTCCCGTCGGCGGCGAGGTCCTTCGGACCGCAACTACCGGCGGAGCGGATAGCACGCCTGCGGTCGGTGCCCCGATGCCCTTAGTACTGCAACGGCAGCCGGTGGAGGGCGTAGCCGCGGCATTCCGGCGATGCGGGCCAGGTCCATCATCCAATGCCCGGGGCCGTCGATCACCGCGGCATCCGAGGTTCAGCGGGTGACGCGGCGGAAGCCGGTGCCGCGGGACTACGTCGGCAGCGGCTTGACCCACCGGGACCACTGCGCCTGCGGCTGGTAACCCATCGCCCGCCACGCGCCGTGCGCCTCGATGTTCTGGTCGAGAACCATGGCGTCCACGCGGGTGCCGCCGAGCCGCCGGAAGCGGTCCTCCGCCGCGGCCACCAGCGAGCCGGCGATTCCTTGCCCGCGGTGATCGGGAGCCACCGCGAGCCGGTACAGGTGACACCGCCATCCGTCCCATCCGGCGATGACCGTGCCCACCAGCACCGCGTCGTGCTCGGCGAGGATGAGCGCCTCGGGATCCCGGGCGATGAGCGCCGCCACCGCCGGCGCGGTGTCCACCGGTCGGTGCGCGTCCTCGGCCGCCGTCCGCCAGAAGTTCAGCACCGCCGGGACGTCTCCGGCGTTCGCCCCGCGCAAGATCGTGCCCGTCACCCGGTGAAGCCTAGGGTGCGTGCGGTTCGAGAGCCACCAGCGGTTTCGCGACACCGTCGGGTCCTGGACACAGGTCTGGAGCGGACATGCGCACGCGCTCGACGATGACCCGAACCGACTGGCCGAGCGGGTGGTGGTGATGGATGCGACGTCGCAGGCGACGGATCCGCTGAAGAAGTACGAGCGGTCCTGGTGGGTCTTCGGGATCCTGCTGGGTCTGTGGGCGCTCGCCGTCGCCGTCCTGGTGGTCTGGGGTGTCCGGGCGCGCGCGGGGATGCAGCCCTTCACGGACAACGCGGCCCCGACGACGTGTGCCGGCGCCTCCGCTCCGCGCACCGGCCAGACCCTCGCCACGCTGACCGCCGAGGGCAACGCCAACACCGCCGTCATGTTCCGCCGCGATCTTCAGCCTCGGACACGGGCGCTGGAGTACGGCGTCGACGATCCGTCGTCGCTGCTGGCCGGCACGCGGTGCCTCGAGGTCGAGGTGGGCCAGTTCCTGCGGGACAGCGGCGACGCCGAGCTCAACCCGTCGAAGATCACCGCCACGGGCGCTCTGCACGGGCAGACGCTGCGGGTGGACATCAAGTTCGACCGCACCGCCGACTCGCTGGGGCCGGGCGGCTCCTACGCCGGGGTGATCAGCATCGTCGACCCGCGGGTGCAACGCGTCGACATCCCCATGACGGTCACCATGTCGTACCCCACCTGGCAGTTCCCGTTCGCGCTGCTGGTCGCGCTGCTGCTGCCGGCGATCATCTACCTCTGGCTGCTGAAGGGCAGCTTCCAGGGAGCCGCCAACAGCCGGGTCAACGCCACGACCGCGGCCGGATACCTGATCAGCCGCAACGGGCTGCTGGCGGTGGCGACCGGTGCGGTGGCGGCGTTCGGCAGCTTCACCGCGCTCTACCTCACCTCGCCCACCTGGGACGCCGACCCGATCCGGTACATCGCGCTGATGACCGGCACGTTCAGCGCCTTCGTCGCCGCCGCCACCGGCGTGGCCGCCGCCGGAGTCGACCGGTCGGGCACCTGAGCAGGCCCAGCCGACCGACCGGCCGGGCACCTGAGGAGGCTCAGTCCGTCGGCGGGTTGAGAATCATCTGCGGGCCCTGGCCCCGGGCCGACAACCGATCCGACGGGTTGATCAGGTGACAGCGCTGCATCGACAGGCACCCGCACCCGATGCAGCCGGTCAACTGATCGCGCAGGCGTTCCATCAACGCGATCCGCTCGTTCAGCTTGTGCTGCCAGCGGGCGGACAACCGGGCCCAGTCGGCCTTCGTCGGCGTGCGGTTCTCCGGAAGGGAGTTGAGCGCCTCGCGGATCTCGTCCAGCGACACCCCGACCTGTTGCGCGATCCGGATGAACGCCACCCGCCGCAGCTCCGACCGCAGATATCGCCGCTGGTTGCCGGCCGTGCGGGTGGAGCGGATCAGGCCTTCGCGCTCGTAGTAGCGCAACGCGGAAGCGGCCACGCCGCTGCGGGCGGCGAAGTCGCCGATCGCGAGAGTCTCCATCCGGCTGCCCTTGAGTTGAAGTGAAGTTTAAGTAGCAGCCTATCTCCATGACCGTTGCAACCGCCGCCCCACGGGTGGAAGACCTGCTCAAGCGAATCACCGGCGATGCGAAGCACGAGATCAGCGCCCATTCGACGCTGGACGTGCTGCGGGTGCTGTACGACAGAATCCTGCGCATCACCCCGGAGACGGCCGACGCGCCGGACCGCGACCGTTTCCTCTTATCCAAGGGCCACGGGCCCGCCGCGTACTACGCCGTCCTGGCCGCCAGGGGTTTTATCCCGCAGTCATGGCTGGACGATCTGGGCGGCTGGGACAGCCCGCTCGGCCACCATCCGGACCGCGTGCGCATCCCGGGCGTCGAGATCGGCACCGGTTCGCTGGGGCACGGACTGGGCATCGGCGTGGGCGTGGCACTCGGCCTGCGCGCCCAGGGCTTCCTCGACACGCGCACCTTCGTCCTGCTCGGCGACGCGGAGCTGGACGAAGGATCAAATCACGAGGCGATTGCGTACGCCGTGGCGGTCCACGCTCCGATCACGGCCATCGTGATCGACAACCAGTCCTCGACGCACGGGTGGCCGGGCGGGATCGCGTCCCGTTTCCCGGGCTGGAGAACCCAGGAGGTCGACGGCCGGGATCCCGTACGGCTGGAGGAAGCCCTTCGCAAGCGGCAGGAACCGGGCCTGATCGTGGCCACCGTCGAACCGAAGAGAGGTTGAGCCGATGATGCGGGAGACGTTCGTCCGGACCACCACGGCCCTGCTCGACGAGGATCCGCGGACCGCGCTGGTGCTCGCCGACATCTCGGCCGACGCGTTCGTCCCGGCCATGCGCCGGCACCCGGACCGGGTCCTCAACGTGGGCATCCGCGAGCAGCTGATGACGGGCGTGGCCGGCGGCCTGGCGCTCACCGGTCTGCGGCCGTACCTGCACTCGTACGCGCCGTTCCTGATCGACCGGGCCTACGAGCAGATCAAGCTGGACCTGGGACATCAGGACACCGGCGCCGTGCTGGTCAGCATCGGCGCCTCCTACGACGCGTCGGCCGAGGGATACACGCATCAGTCGCCCGGCGACGTGGCCCTGCTCGACACGCTGGAGGGCTGGACCGTGCACGTCCCGGGCCACCACGACGAGGTGGGACCGCTGCTGCGCGACGCCGCCCGGCACGACGACCGGGTCTACGTGCGGCTGACCGTGCAGGAGAACGCCGCCGCCCAGCAGAGCGGGCCGAAGTTGGTCACGATCAAGCGCGGCGGGCCGTTGATCGTCGCGGTGGGGCCCATGCTCGACCCGGTCATCGAGGCGACGCGGGGCATGGACGTCACCGTCGCGTACACCAACACGCCCCGGCCCCTGGACGCGGAAGGCCTGCGCCTTCTCACCGAGAGTGAGGTCGTCATGGTCGAGCCCTACCTGGCGGGCACGTCGGCGCGGCAGGTCAGCGCGGCTCTGGAGGGCATGCCGCATCGGGCGCTGCACCTCGGCGTCGGTCACCGTGAGGTGCGACGGTACGGCACCTGGCAGGACCACGCGAGGGCGCACGCCCTGGATGCCGCCGGTCTCCGGCGGCAGATCCGGGCTTTTCTGGGGGATTAGGCCGCGGCGGCGCGGGACGTCCCGCGGAAGACCGTCTCGAGCAGCGAGTCGAAATGCGACACCGCTTCCGGCTGTCCCAGCCGCAGCCGGAAGCGCTCCCGCACCCCGTCGACCGCCGTCGCCGCGACCTCCATCGCCGACCGGCTCAGATCGGCGTTCCAGGTGACGTTGCTCAGATGCCGCAGATTGGCATTGAGGTGCAGCCGCAAGCGATGCAGCACCCTCGTCTCCTGGGTGACCACCAGCCGCCGGTAGGTCAGCACCATCATGAACTCGCCGGCCATCGGCGCGTCCGGCCGCAGACATCTGCTGACCAGAACGGTCGTGTCGTCCGGCTCCACACAGCGGCGGAAGATCGGCATGTGCCGGCTCACGGTGGGGATGGCCACGCCGGCTTCGGCGGCGGCGGGAAGGAACGTACGGGAGAACACGTCCATACGGCATTCAACGGCGACGAGGCGCGGAGGTTACAGCATTTCGACAATCGTTGCGTTGGCCATCCCGCCGCCCTCGCACATGGTCTGCAGGCCGTAGCGGATCCCGTTCTGGCGCATGTGATGCAGCATCGTTGTCATGATCCGCGCGCCGGATGCCCCGAGCGGGTGACCGAGCGCGATCGCGCCGCCTCGCGGGTTCAGCCGGGCCGGGTCGGCGCCGGTCTCCGCGAGCCACGCCAGCGGCACCGGGGCGAAGGCCTCGTTCACCTCGTACACGCCCAGGTCGGCCAACGACAGGCCCGACTTCGCGAGAGCCTTCGCGGTGGCCGGCATCGGCGCGGTCAGCATGATCACCGGATCGTCCGCGGCGACCACCGCGGTGTGCACCCGGGCCAGCGGCCGCAGCCCGTGCGCGGCGGCCCACGACGAGGTGGTCACCGCGAGAGCCGCGGCCCCGTCCGAGATCTGCGACGCCGAGCCGGCCGTCACCACACCGTCCGCCCGGAACGGCGTCTTCAGGGTGCCCAGCTTCTCCAGGGACGTGTCGCGGCGTACGCCCTCGTCCTGCTTGATCCCCTCGATCGGCTCGGTCTCCGCGTCGAACTCCCCGGCGTCCTGCGCGCGGATGGCGGCGGCGTGGCTGGCCAGCGCGTACTCGTCGAGCTGCTGCCGGGAGAGGCCCCACCGCGCGGCGACCATCTCGGCGCCGACGCCCTGGCTGAAGCTCTCCACGCCGTACCGCGAGTGAACCGCCGGGCCGTACGGATCGGCCCCGGCCGCACTCGAACCCATCGGCACCCGGGACATCGACTCGACGCCGCCGGCCACCACCAGGTCGGCCTGTCCGGAGATCACCGTCGCGGCGGCGAAGTGCAGCGCCTGCTGACTGGACCCGCACTGCCGGTCGAGGGTCGTGCCGGGCACCGATTCCGGCCAGCCCGCGGCCAGCACGGCGTTGCGCCCGGCGTTCCACGACTGCTCGCCGACCTGGGACACGCAACCCCAGACCACGTCCTCCACCTGGGCCGGATCGAAACCGGCGCGTTCGGCCAGGGCGCGCAGCACGTGCGCCGAGAGATCGGCCGGATGGACGCCGGCCAGGCCACCTCCGCGTCGGCCGACCGGGGTCCGGACCGCGCCGACGATCACCGCATCTCGCATGGCTCGACCGTATCCCGCGCTGCCATAGTGAGGGGATGCAGTGGCGTGTCAAACCGGTCCTGCCGGTCACCAAGCTGATGGGTACGGTCGCGGTCGTCGTGCTGGCGGTCGCGTTCGCCGGCCACGACCCGATCCGCTGGGCGCTCGCGATCGTGGTCGCGGTCGGCTTGGCCGGCTGGGCGATCCGTGATCTCGTCGCGCCGGTGCGGCTGGCCGCCGACCACGACGGGGTCACCGTCCGGACCGGCTTCGCGGGCCGGCGCCGGATCCCCTGGTCGCAGATCGAGCGAGTGCGCGTCGACCGCCGCACCCACCGCGGGCTGCGCAGCGAGATGCTGGAGCTGGACGCCGGCGAGTCGATCTACCTGTTCAGCGCGCACGAGCTGGGCGCGCTCCCGGAGGACGTCGCGACCGCGCTGGCCGACCTGCGGGTGCCGGCAAGCTGATCGAGCGGCTCCCCTGTCCGCGGCGTGCTAGTTGAGCAGCGCCTGCGTGCGGACCACCGCGACCACGATGAGCAGCGCCAGCACGACCGCGCACCCGATCCACTGGATCAGATTCCGCCGGTCTCGCGGCGCGTAGGCCATGATCGCCGCGACGATGCCGCCGACCAGCAGCCCGCCCACGTGTCCGGGGATCGACACGCCACTGACCGTGAACGTGAAGATCAGGTTCACCACGATCAGCGGGATCAGCGAGCTGGTGTCCAGCCGTAGCTTCCGGTTCACCACGAACACCGCGAGGATCAGCCCGAACACCGCGGTCGACGCGCCGGCGGTGATCCCGTTGCGGGGCGAGAAAGCATATGCCGCGACGTTGCCGCCGAGGCCGGCCAGCAGGTACACCGCGAGGAAGCGCAGCGGGCCCAACCGGGCCTCGAGATACCGGCCGAGCTGCCACAGCAGGATCATGTTGAGCAGCAGGTGGATCACGCCGTAGTGCAGGAACATGGCCGTGATCAGGCGGTACCACTCACCCGCGGCAACGCCGTGCACCTCGCCGCCGTAGATCGCGTACCCGAGCACGCCGCCCCACCGGAGCAGCGGTGTCGACGAGCCGAGCAAGCCGCCGAGTCCGCCGCCGCCGGCGATCGCCCCCGCGCCACCGCCGATCACCGAGATGACCAGGAAGATGACATTGATGCCGATCAGGGCGCGCGTCGCGTAACCCGCGCCGCCGGCGAGGCTGCCGCCGAATGCCGTACGGGCCTGGCGCTGGGTGCGCCGGCCCTCGGCCACGCACTCCGGGCATTGATGACCGACGGATGCCACGTGCATGCAATCGGTGCAGATCGGCCGGTCACACCTGGTGCACCGGACGGAGGTCTCCCGCGACGGATGGCGGTAGCAGACCGGAGCCGTCGAGGGAGCCTCACTCATACCGTCTACGGTACGTCAGTCGTTCACTCGCTCGATTTCCACGCGCTCGACCACGACGTCCTCGCGGGGCCGGTCGCCCGGGCCGGTCGGCGTGTTCGCGATCGAGTCGACCACCTTCGCCGACGCCTCGTCCGCGACCTGGCCGAAGATGGTGTGGCGACGGTTCAGGTGCGGGGTCGGAGCCACCGTGATGAAGAACTGCGAGCCGTTGGTGCCCGGCCCGGCGTTCGCCATGGCGAGCAGGTACGGCCGGTCGAACTGCAGCGACGGGTGGAACTCGTCGGCGAACTGGTAGCCCGGTCCGCCCCGGCCGGTGCCGGTCGGGTCGCCCAGCTGAATCATGAAGCCGCTGATGACCCGGTGCGAGATGGTGCCGTCGTAGTACGGCCCGCTGCCCTTCTGCTGGGTGCGCGGGTCGGTGTACTCCTTGGTGCCCTCCGCGAGCCCCACGAAGTTGCGCACGGTCTCCGGGGCGTGGTCCGGGAACAGCTGGAGCCGGATCGGGCCGTGGTTGGTGTGCAGGGTGGCGTAAAGCTTCTCGGCCACGGGTACTCCTTCTGTGTCGTGGTCGCCTGACGGAGAACATCCGACGGACGATTGGACAGTTCTTTGCAGTTCGGATCCTCCCCCATGTGCCTGATCCGGCAGCGCGGGGGTACCGGTAGAGGGCACGATGACGTGGGAGAGAACCACAGGAGGTGGGCACTGGTGTTCGCAACGATGCGCCGTAAGAGCCGTAGCCGGCAGATGAAGGACGAGCTCGGGCAGAGCGTGGATCACTTCGTGCGGGCGGCGACCCTCGCGGCACAGGAGACCAGCGCTACGGTCGGCCCGAAGTTCACCGCGGCGAAGGACCGGGTTCAGCCGGCCGCAGTCAAGGCCAAGGGTGCCGCGTCGAGCGGCTGGGACAGCGCTCTCGCGACGATCACGCCCCTGGTCACCGCCGCCACCGACCAGGTGCGGCAGACCGGCAAGGTGTCTCGCAAGCAGGCCAAGAAGAACGCCAAGGAGAACCAGAAGCAGGTCCGCAAGGCCGCCAAGGAGAACACGAAGAGCGCGCGCAAGCTCGAGAAGCGGGCCAACAAGGCGCTCAACCGCAAGAAGGGCGGCAAGTCCAAGCTCTTCGGGTACGCCCTTCTGGGCACCGCGGTCGGCATCGGCGCGGCCTACGCGGCCAAGCGGCGCCAGGCCGCTCAGTGGGAGGAGTACGAGCCGGCGGCGCCGCTGTCGACGTCGATCCCGGTGAACGGGGCGGACGACGCCGCGTTCGAGCCGGCCGATCAGTCGCCGAACGGCACCACGCCGGACACGGCACCGCAGACACCCCCTCGGTAAAAAGCTGCATTTCCCGTACGGGCGGGCCCGCTGGACGGGTCCGCCCTGCGGCGTGGGCGGGCAGTCATTGCGGGTTGGTCCGCCGGGCCCGGGCGGGATCCAGAGCCGGGCCGACCGGCAGCAACGAGATCAGCTGGGACGGGATCTGCCGCGGCCGCACGTCGCCGTATCCCAGCTTCGGCAGAAGCGCCCGACCGGCCAGCGGAAACTGCAGGCCCGCGTCGGTGACCAGGCTCACCGTGCCGCTGCCGGCGGGCGCGCTGGGCGAGGCGGCCACCACCGCGAGGGCGCCCCGGCCGCGCGCCACGTGCACCTGATCGGCCAGCACCGCCCCGGGTGCCGCGTTCTTGCCGGCGACGGTGACCCCGGCCGGCACGCTCGGATCGATCCGGATGCCGTCACCGTTGCGGGGGTCGACCGGCAGGGTGACGCACGCCCGCGCCGGCAGGACGTCGAGCAGCGCCGGAATCGTCGGGGGCAGCCCGTCCGGCTTGCCCTTGTCGCTGATCACCGTCCGGGACGGGGGCAGCCGCAGGAAGTCGCCGCCGATGTCGGTGGGCCGCGCCACGCCCGGCACGGCCTGGAAGAGCAGCGCCTGCATGTCGGTGAGCGCGGCCGCGCCGTCGGAGAGGATCACCGCCACCTGCCGGCCGTCGGTGACCAGGTCACCCACCTCAAAGTCGCCGATCGAGGACCGGCCACCGCCCTCGGGCAGCGCGGGCGCGGCCAGGTCGGGCCCGGCCGGCACCGCGTTGATCCAGGCCGGCGACACCGGCCACGGTTGCTGGTCGGCATAGCGCAGCGCGCGCAGGGTGGTGACCAGGCGCGCGGCCGGGATCGCGAACCGGCGGTTGTCGTGGACCAGGTAGGTCTGCCCGGCGTCGCGGACCAGAAGCCCGCGACCGGACCGGGCCAGGATCGAGCCGTCGGTGAGCCGGTCGCCGACCAGCAGGGTGCTGCGGGCCTGGCCGTCGTTGCAGACCGACCAGCGGTCCGGGATCAGCGTGTCCGGGCGGGGCAGCGAGTCCGGCGCGTCCGGGATGCCGACCGGATCGCCCAGCGCCACCTTGGCCAGCTTCTCCGACGAGATGGTCTTCAGCGACGGCTTCTGCCCGGTGGACAGCAGCAGGCCGGACGCGTAGTTGAGCACCGGATGCAATCTCCGGTCGGAATCCAGGTACACGAACCGGGCGCCGGTGCCCTTCTCCTGGAACACCACGCTGGAGTCGGTCGGGTTGACGTTGCTGTTGCCGGTGATCACGCCGTAGATCGCCGCGGCGGCCACCGTGAGGCTCGCGATCAGCAGGCTGACCAGCGCGGTCGTGCCGGCCCGGCGCAGCGGCGACCGGGCCGGATCGGGGTCGTGCGTGACCAGCGCGGCCACCACTCGCTGAAGCGAGTACTGGTACGAGTGCAGCTGGTCCTGACGTGATGGCACTCCGTAACTTTAGAGGCCGCTGTCGATGCTTCCGGTGTTCAGAGCCAGCCGTTGCGGCGGAACGCGCGGTAGAGCAGCACCGACACCACCAGCGTGATGGTCCACCAGGCCGGATAGCTGTAGAGCCAGTCGAGCTCGGGCATGTGGTGGAAATTCATGCCGTAGACGCCGGCCGCCGCGGTCCACACCGTGGCGATGCCGGCCCACGCGGCGATCTTCCGCATGTCGTTGTTCTGGTCCACCGTGACTTGGGCGAGGCGTGCCTGGAGTATCGAGTTGAGCAGGTCGTCGTAGGAGGAGACCTGTTCGACCGTACGGGCGAGATGGTCCTGAACGTCGCGGAAGTATTTGCCGATCTTCTTGGGCGAGATCGCGACGATCGTGGCCAGCGGCCGCTGCAGCGGAACCACCGCGCGGCGGAACTCGACCAGCTCCCGCTTCATCTGGTAGACCGCCTGGATCGGGCTGGCCTTGTTGCCGCGGCTGAACACGCCCTCCTCGATCACTTCGAGGTCGGCCTCGACCTGGTCGGCCACTGCGAGGTAGTGGTCCACCACCCGGTCGGTCACCGCGTACGCCACGGCCCACGGGCCCTGTTCCAGCAGGACGGCCCGCTCAGTCTCCAGATCATGCCGCACCGAGGACATTTCGGACGCGTCCCCGTGCCGGACCGTGATCACGAACTGGTCGCCGACGAAGACCATCATCTGCCCCGTCTCGACCACCTGCGACGTCTCGGTCAGCTCGCGGTGCGGCACGTAGCGCGCGGTGCGCATGACCAGGAAGTGCACCGACCCGAACTGCTCCAGCTTCGGCCGCTGCTCGGCCTTGACCGCGTCCTCCACGGCGAGCTCGTGCAGCCCGTACGTGCGGGCGATCGCGGCCATCTCGTCCTGGGACGGCTCGTGCAGGCCCAGCCAGACGAACGCGTTCTCCTGCGAGCAGGCCACGCGCAGCGCCTCGTCGGGAGTGAACTCGCCGGGCAGGCGCCGGCCGTTCAGGTAGACCCCGCAGTCCACCACGGCGCTGCCGGTGGCCGAGCCGGGCCCGGAGCCGTTGACGTGCCCGTCGGTCGCGCCGAGGAAACGGTTCATCGCCCGCACCGGGACGGCCAAGGCTCGCGACAACGGCTTGTTCCGGTTTGCGGTATCGCGTTCGCTCACTTCGACCTCCCCACACCCGATGCGCCCGCACGAGGCTACTTCACCGAGCGGCGGGCACCGGGCCGGCTGACGGAATTACCCACCCGATGCCCGTTCCGGCGGTTTTCAGCCGTGAACGTCCGCGCGCGGTTTTCAGCCGCGAACGTCCGCGATCGCCTCGGCCAGGCGGCGAACACCCTCGTCGATCTGCTCGACGGTGACCGCGGAGTAGGCCAGGCGCACCGAGCTCTTACCGCCGTCGAGCAGGAAGTCGCTGCCCTTGACGACGGCTACGCCCTTCTTCATCGCGGCCGGGAACAGCTTGTCCACGTTCACGTCCGAGGGCAGGTCGACCCAGAGGAAGTACCCGCCGTCGGGCTCGGTGAAGGTGGCGCCGGGAATGTGCTTGCGCAGCGACTCGGCCAGGACACGCGCCCGCTCGGCGAGCGCGGTGCTGACCGTACGGACCGAGCGCTCGATGTCGCCGGAGATGC
The DNA here is from genome assembly GCF_934643405.1 of uncultured Actinoplanes sp. Classification (GTDB taxonomy): domain Bacteria; phylum Actinomycetota; class Actinomycetes; order Mycobacteriales; family Micromonosporaceae; genus Actinoplanes. The sequence goes on along the minus strand of NZ_CAKUCL010000069.1, from coordinate 12,361 downwards.
AGAACTGGTGCACGATCGCCTCGGAGACCATGCCGGGCGAGATGTACAGGTTGGTGGCCTTCTTGGCGATCGCGTCGATCAGCGCCGCCGGACCGACCAGGTAACCCACCCGCACGCCCGGGCAGACGGTCTTGGTGAAGCTGGACGCGTGCACGACCGCGTTGTCACTGTCCATGGACAGCATCGAGGGCAGCGCGTCGCCGCGGAACCGGATGTCCACGTACGGGTCGTCCTCGAAGATCGTGAAGCCGTACTCGACGGCGAGCGCGAGCAGGGCCCGGCGCTTCTCCAGCGACAGCGTGATGCCGGCCGGGTTCTGATAGTTCGGGATGATGTGAGCCAGCTTGGGGCGAACCCCCGACTCGAGCAGCGTGCGCAGCTCGTCCACGTCGATGCCGTCGGACTGCAGCGTCACCTGGTGCACCTTGGCGCCGAGGTTCTGCAGGCTCAGCAGCGTCCGGTCGTAGGTGGGCTTCTCCACCACGACGTCGTCACCCGGCTGCACCAGGTGGTTGAAGAGGAACGCGTCGGCCTGCAGCGATCCGTTCGTGACGATGACCTGGTCGGCGGAGACGCCGTGCTTGTCGGCGATCCACTTGCGCAGCGGGACGTAACCGACGGAGGTGCCGTAGGCGGTGACACCGGCCGGATCGGCGTCGAACGCGCGTGCGGCGGCGGCCTTGAGGCCCTCGACGTCGATGATGTCCAGCGACGGAGCGCCGCGGGCGAAGGAGATGAGCTGCTCAGCGGTCATGCACATCAGCTTACGAGGAGTCTCTATAGACTCTTCCGATGCCTCGGGCCGTCCGGCCTGTGGGACACGCTCCGTTATCCTCGCGGGATCACCCGCGTGCCCCCTCGATAGGAGATCCACCCCATGATCGGATTGGTCCTCGCCGCAGGCGCCGGCCGCAGACTCCGTCCGTACACGGACACGCTGCCGAAAGCCCTCGTCCCGGTGGACGGGGAGACCACGATCATGGATATCTCGCTGCGCAATCTGGCCGCCGCGGGACTCACCGACGTCACGATCGTCGTGGGCTACTGCGCCCGCGCCGTCGAGGAGCGCCAGGCCGCGTTCGAGGAGAAGTACGGCGTACGGATCTCCCTCGTCCACAACGACAAGGCCGAGGAGTGGAACAACGCGTACTCCCTCTGGCTCGCCCGTGACCACTTCGCGCAGGGCGCGTTGATGGTCAATGGCGACACCGTGCACCCGGTGAGCGTCGAGCAGACCCTCCTCGCCTCTCGTGGACCGAGCATTCTGCTGGCCATCGACAATCTGAAGAAGCTGGCTGACGAGGAGATGAAGACCGTCTTCAACGAAGATGGACAGCTGACCAAGATTACGAAGCTGATGGATCCGGCGGACGCCACCGGCGAGTACATCGGCGCCAACATCATCGAGGCATCGGCCGCGTCCGCGCTGGCCGACGCCCTGAAGGCGACGTGGGAGCGCAACCCCGACCTGTACTACGAGGACGGCTTCCAGGAGTACGCGAACCGCGGTGGCGAGGTGCGGGCCGCGATGATCGGTGACGTCGACTGGGTCGAGGTCGACAACCACGACGACCTGGCGAAGGCGCGGGAGATCGCATGCCGCTACTAGCCCGAAGCGTCCAGACGCCGCTGCACATCGAGGTGCGGCGCGGCGCCGTGGCCGACCTGGGCCGCATTCTCGCCGACGGCCGGATCTCCGCCGGCGGCGACGTCGCGGTTGTGGTCGGTCCCGGTCTCGGCGAGCAGATCGTCGAGATGATCCGCCCGTCGCTGAACTCGGCGGAGGTCTTCGTGACCACCGGCGGCACGCTGGACGCCGCTCTGGAGTTGTCCGGCAAGCTCCGATCCGGGCACTACGACGCGGTCGTCGGCATCGGCGGCGGCAAGACGGTCGACACCGCGAAGTACGCGGCGAGCCGCTGGGGGCTGCCGATGGTGTCGGTCGCGACCAGCCTGGCCAACGACGGCATCGCCTCCCCGGTCGCCAGCCTCGTGAACGACGGGATCAAGGGCTCGTACGGGGTGCACATCCCGTTCGGCGTCATCGTCGACCTGGACTTCGTCGAGAACGGCGCGGACCGGGTCAATCGAGCCGGCGTCGGGGACGTGGTCAGCAACATCAGCGCGCTGGCGGACTGGGAACTCGGACGCCAGATGCGCGGCGACACGGTGGACGGGCTCGCCGCGTCGCTGTCCCGGATGGGCGCCGAGGCGATCCTGTCCATGCCGGGCGACCTGAACGACGACCCGTTCGTCACCACCCTCGCGGAGGCCCTGATCTCCAGCGGGCTGGCGATGGCGGTGGCCGGTAGCAGCGTCCCGTGCAGCGGCGGCTGTCACGAGATCATGCACGCCACCGACGCGCTCTTCCCGGGCACCGCCTCACACGGCGAGCTGGCCGGCCTCGGTGCGCTGTTCTGCACCTTCCTGCGCGGTGACGAACGCCGGTTCGGTCAGATCGCCGACTGCCTCGCTCGCCACCAGTTGCCTCGCGTCCCGTCGGACGTCGGGCTGGACGTGGAGCAGTTCGTCGAGGTGGTGGCGTTCGCACCCCGCACCCGTCCGGACCGGTACACGATCCTGGAGCACCTGGCGATGACCCCGGACGAGACCCGCGGGAAGCTGAACGAGTATGTCGACGCCGTCGCCGAGCGCTGAGCCCGGGCGCGACACCGGGTCGGTCTATGCGACCGGCCCGGCGGCGGCATTGCCCACGGCCGCCGACTACTACGCCGCCAACCGCGGCGGGGGCCTGTTCAGCGAGGCGGTGAGTCAGCGGATCGGGGCGCGGATAGCGGTCGGCGCCCGCAAACGCCGGCTCGCGCCGTCCGTACTGACCGTGATGAACCTCGGCCTCGGCTGCCTGGTCTCGATCGTGGTGATCGCGGCGGCCGGTCCGGTCGCCGACGGCGAGGTGTGGGCCTGGCCGATCGGCCTCCTCGCGCTGGTCGGGTGGCAGCTGGCGTACGCGTTCGACTGTTCCGACGGTCAGCTGGCCCGGGTGAGCGGGCAGGCCAGCGCGGCCGGCGGGCGGCTCGACGTGCTGTGCGACGTGGCGGTGCAGATCTCGCTGGTGGCCGCGCTCGCGGCGACCGCCGAGGCGCAGGTGCCGGACACACCGGCCTGGCTGCTGGCCGCGTTCGCCGGCACCTGGATGGTCAACCTGGTCACCTCGGTGATGCAGCACGGTGACCAGGCAGCCAGCATGGTCACCAGCCGGTCCACCGCGGTGCGGGTGGTCAAGCTGGTCCGCGACTACGGCGCGGTGATCGCGCTGGCCGGCGTCGTGCTCGCCGTGGCGCCACAGTGGACGATCTGGTTCATCGGGCTGTTCACCCTGGTCAACGCGGGCTTCCTGGCGGCCAGCGTCATGTTCTCGGCTCGGGAGGCGCTGCGCTGAGCCCGCGGTTGGTGAAGGCGACCAGCCAGGTGAAGCTCTCCTCCGCGTCGGCGTTCCACTGGAAGCCGTTGGCCGCCTGCAACGTGGCGAAGCCGTGGAGCAGGCTCCGCAGCGTCCGCAGGGCATGGCTCATGTCGTCCGGGCCGATCCGGTAGCCCTCGAGCACCGCCACCATCGACGTGATGATGCGTTCGCCGGCGACGGTCAGCGGATCGCCCGGACCACCGTCCGGGATGCCGATCGTCGCCCAGTACCGGCCCGGGTGGCGTATCACGTAGTCACGGATCGCCCGGGCCAGCGCGTCCAGCGCCGCCGGCCCGGAGCGGCCCTGGATCGCGTCATGCACCGCGTCGCCGAGCTCGGTCAACGCCAGCACCGCGATCTTGCGGCCCAGGTCGGCCAGGCCGTCCACGTGCTTGTAGAGCGACGGCGTACGGACGCCGAGGCGCTCCGCCACCAGTCCCATGCTCAGGTTGGCGAAGCCGGCCTCGTCGGCGAGCTCCGCGGCGCCCTTGACGACGGCGGCCGTGTCCAGACCGGCCCTAGGCACGCGCCGCTCCGGCGGTGCGGCTCAGGAACGGCAGCAGCAGGGCAACCGTCTCGTCCGGATATTGCGTGTGCGGGTAGTGGCCGGCGCCCTCGATCATCTCGAGCCGGGCGTGGGGCATCGCCGCGACGATCGCCTCGCCCTCCTGACGCGGGTCGCCCCAGTCCGGGTCCTCGGTGCCCTCGACGATCAGCGCCGGGCAGCGGACGTCGGCGAGGTGCGCCGCGGCGTCGGTCGGGGCCGACGTGCCCATCTTCTGCATCGCCCGCATCCGGGACGGCTCGCTCATCATGCGGCGGATCCGCTCGACCTGCTCGGGCCAGTCGGCGGGCTTGCGCCCCGGGAAGGCCACGTCGAGGTAGCCGAGCCACAACGTCACGCTGCCCAGCACGCCGGTGCCCAGCAGGCGGGTCATGCCCGCCCGGTAGCGCCTGACCTTCAGGTCACTCAGCTTGATCGACTGCTTGCGGGTGAAGGGCGCCAGCTCGACGATGCCGCCGATCAGATCGGGCCGGGTCGCCGCCGCGATGGTGGCTGCCCCGCCGGAGATCGAGTGACCGACGAGGACCGCCGGGCCTCCCAGGTGCTCGATCAGGGCGATCAGGTCGCCGGCGATGGCGGTGCGGCTGAAGGCGGGCCAGGCGGTGCTGGACTCGCCGCAGCCGCGCAGGTCGGTGGTGACGACCCGGTAACCCGCCTCGGCCAGGCGAGGAGCGACGAAACGGTATGCGGCGCGGCTGTCGCCCATGCCGTGCGCCAGGACCACGAGCGGACCGTGGCCGGCCACCTCGTAGGCGATGGTGCCGTTGCCGATGGTCAAGAACTCTGTCATGTCCGTTCCCCCTGGCTAATCTCGTTAGCTTCAAGCTAATCCGATTAGCCAGATGCGTCAAGGCTGGACCGGCACCGACAGTGAGACCCGGTAGCCGCTGGAGACGTCGCCGGTCACCGTGCCCAGCTGCCGGGCGCCGCCGTCGTCGCCGAACACGTTGTCGCTGTCCAGGCTGACCCGGGTCAGGTTGCTCGCCGAGTCCTCGTAGCCGCGTTCGGCGTAGACGGCGTCGCAGACGTTCCCCGGCAGCGCGACCTGCGACGTGGCGATGGCCTTCGACGCGTCGGTGATCGACTCTTGATCCGGGTAGACCTCGAAGTGGATGTGCGGCCACCGTCCCGCGTAGCAGGCCGGGAAGATGCTGGTGAAGCGCACCTTGCCGGCGGCGTCGGCGATCTGGACGCCGCGCAGATAGTTCTGCTCGGTGGCGCCGTCGGAGTAGAGCGAGTACCTGCCTTCCCGATCGCAATGCCAGACGTAAACCGCGGTTCCGGCGTACGGCGTACCACCGTTCGCCAGGTTCTGGACGGTGAGCTCCAGGGTCATCGGTACGCCGTCGGCCGTCCCGCTGAAGTCGCCGAAGCTGGCCCGGATGTCGCCGCGGACGATGCCGCTCTGCGCCAGCACGTCCGGCCCGTTGGAGCCGTCACCCGGGTAGGGGCCGGCCGTCTCCTCCGGGATCTCGTCGCCGGCCGGGGTCGCCGGCCCCGCCGCCGCCCCGCTCGACGTTCCACCGGCCGCGTTGCCCGCCCGCCCCGTCCCCGGTTTGTCCGTGTTGCCGGTGCAGGCCGCGAGTCCCAGCCCGGTGGCGCCGACGCCCAGCAGGCGGAACATCTGGCGGCGCCCCATCAGGGTGCCGAGGTCGAAGCCGAGGCCCTGGTCCTCGAGATCCTCGCCGGGCCGGGCGAGCGGCCGGCCGCCGTACGTCGGGTCAGGCTTCTGCATCGCCTTGTTCCTTCCTCGTCCCGGGCGTCTTCTCTGCTCAGCCTGAGCCCCTCGCTGATGCTCCACCTGTACTGATGCTGTGGACTACCTGTGCGGGCTTGCGCCAGGCATCGATGCTGAAGAAACTGTGCATGCCGCCGCGCAAAGGTCGTGATGAATGCCGGCCCCACGGATCGAACCCCTGCCCCTGGCGATACTGACCGGCATCCTGGCCCTGGCGGACGGCGGCTTGACCGCCATCGCCCTGCTGGTGGCGAACGCCCGCCGCGAGGGCACCCTGTCCGCCGCCGAGGCCTCGACGTTCCTGCTGGTGGGCGTGTCCGCGGCGGCCGGCGTGGTGGTCCTGGTGCTGGCGTTGATCGCCCTGTCCCGTGGCCGCGAGGGCCGCTCGGTGGCCCAGCTGGCGTCGGTGATCGCCTGGCTGCGCCTGCCGTGCGTGATCCTGGCGCTGCCCGTGATCGCGTTGAGCTACGGCTTCTCAGCCTTGAGCGGCGTGCTCCAGACGACCGGCGCCGCCGTCGCGGTGGCGGACGCGTTGCCCGCTCTGGTGGTGACCAGCGTGGCGCTGCGTCACACGCACTGACGCCGGATAAATAGACGTTTCCCGCGCCGGCTTCTGCCGCGGCCCCCTGCCGGCGACCCCCGGCCGCCGTGCGCGGGGTAGCCGCCGGCTGGCATCAGAGTGCGGAGGGCGTGGGATTCGAACCCACGATGAGTTTCCCCATACCGGTTTTCAAGACCGGCGCCATCGGCCACTAGGCGAGCCCTCCCGATGTTGCCGCACCAGTCTGCCAGACCCGCATGCGGCCCCGTCGCACGACTCTTGGACCGGACTTGAATCAAGGCTCATAACAGGCCTCTGAGCTGCCAAGACAGCCCGATTTAACACTACGGACACGGTTGACAACATATCGACACACGTGTTTATTGTTCAGAGTCTTACCAGTCCCGCGCAGCTAGGCCCCACCTACGGCAAGGGAGTCCCCGACCATGTCCACCGCCAGACGAAGAAAGATCCGGTACGCCGCCGCAACGGCCGTCGCGACCCTCGCCGTTTCGCTCCTCGCCGCTCCCCAGGCGTCCGCGGCCGGCGAGAGCGTCACCGTCTACCTGACCACCACGAGCGACAGCGGCGGCCGCACCGTCACCCGTGGGCTCCAGCAACAAGCCCCGATCGCGTTCGGCAGCGGCAGCGGCACCGCCAACCAGACCATCACCGTCAACGAGAACACCACGTACCAGGGGTTCGAAGGGGCCGGGGCGTCCATCACGGACACCACCGCCTTCGACATCAGGAGCCTGTCCGCGGCGACCCAGAACGACGTCATGTCCAAGGTGTTCAGCCCGGCCGGCGGCATCGGCGTCAGCGCCGTACGCAATGTGATCGGGTCTTCCGACCTGGCGCGGGACAACTTCTCGTACGACACCACGTGCTGCGACCTCAACGACTTCTCGCTGAGCCGGGACGCCGACGTCATGGCCCTCACCCGGCAGGCACGAAGTCTCAACCCGTCGATGTTCGTGATGGCCTCGCCCTGGTCGGCGCCGCCGTGGATGAAGGACAACAACGCGTACAGCCAGGGCTATCTCCAGGCCCAGTACTACAAGACGTACGCGCAGTACTTCGTCAAGTACATCCAGGGCTACCAGGCGCAGGGTGTGCCGATCCGGTATGTCACGCAGCAGAACGAGCCGGGCTGCTGCCCGGGGTACCCGTCGATGCAGTGGCCGGTGTCGGGGCTGCAGTCGTTCGCGAAGAACGACCTCATGCCGGCCCTCCAAGCCGCCGGGCTCAGCACCAAGCTGCTGATCGGCGACTGGAACTTCGACACGTACGACCAGTGGGTCGCGCCCCTGCTCAACGACACCGCGATCCGCATCCACCCGAACTTCGGCGGCATCGCCTGGCATGACTACGGCGGCAGCCCGTCGACCGCCACCGCGGTGCACAACCAGTTCCCGTCCGTCGACGCGTACATGACCGAGCACTCCGGCGGCACCTGGGTGACCAACCAGCACGCCGAGGACATGGGCGACCTGATCGACTACTTCCGGAACTGGGGGCGCAGCTGGACGAAGTGGTCGCTCGCGGTGGACGAGGCCATGGGCCCGCACAACGGCGGCTGCGGCACCTGCACCGGCCTGGTCACCGTGCACCGCAACGACGGGCGTCGCGGCCAGGTCGACTACACCATCGAGTACTACACGATGGGCCACCTGACCAAGTTCGTCCGGCCGGGAGCGGTCCGGATCGACTCGAGCGCCAACGGCACGGTGCCGAACGTCGCCTTCCGCAACGGCGACGGCTCGAAGGCCCTGATCGCGTACAACACCAGCGGCAGCACCCAGACCGTCAAGGTCAACTGGGGCGGGCAGTCGTTCACCTACAGCCTGCCCACCCGCACGTCGGCCACCTTCACCTGGGCGGGCTCCCCCGGCAGCACCCGGACCGGCACGATCACCGGACTCGGCGGCAAGTGCCTCGACGTGACCGACGGCTCCACCGCCAACGGCACCCGGCCGCAACTGTGGGACTGCACCGCCGGCAACCCGAATCAACAGTGGACGGTCGCCGCCGACGGCAGCCTCCAGGGGCTCGGCACGTGCCTCGACGTGGCGGACAACTCGACCTCCGACGGCGCCGTGGTGCACCTCTGGGACTGCCTCGGCACAGTCACCAGTCAGAAGTGGACCGCCTCGGGCGGCGCGCTGATCAACCAGGCGTCCGGCAAGTGCCTCGACGTCAAGGACAACACCACAGCCAACGGCGCAAAACTGCAGATCTGGTCCTGTACGGGCGCCGCGAACCAGAAATGGACGGTGCCCGCATGAAGCGCTTCGTGACAGTCGCCCTCTCCGTGTTGATCATCGGAGCGGCGGGGGTCGGCCTCGCGCCGGCCGCCAGTGCCGCCAGCTCCGGCACGCTGGTCAGCTCCCTCAACGGCAAGTGCCTCGACCTCACCGACGGCTCCACGGCCAACGGCACCCAGCCGCAGCTGTGGGACTGCACCGCGAACAACACCAATCAGGTCTGGACCGTCGCCGACAACGGATCGCTGCAGGTCAAGGGCAAGTGCCTGGATGTCGCGAACAACTCGACGGCCGACGGCGCGGTCGTGCACGTGTGGGACTGCTACGACACGGTGGCCACCCAGAAGTGGACCGTCTCCGGCGGCACGGTGCGGAACAACGCGTCGGGCAAGTGCCTGGACGTGAAGGACCGGAACACGGCCAACGGCGCGAAGCTGCAGATCTGGTCGTGCACGGGCGGATCGAACCAGGGATGGACCTTCGGTGGTGGCGGGACGACCCCGCCACCGCCCACCGGCGGCCCCGGCATCAAGGCGGTCGCGCCCTACTACTACACCGGGTGGGGCAACCCGCCGAACCTCACCACGGTCACGAACACGACCGGCGTGAAGTGGTTCACCATGGCGTTCATGCTGAACAGCGGCAGCTGCGACCCGAAGTGGGACGGCACCCGCGCGCTGACCGGCGGGGCGGACCAGGCGGCCATCAACACCATCCGGGCCAACGGCGGTGACGTCGTGGTGTCGTTCGGCGGGGCCACCGGGCCGTGGCTCGAGCACTACTGCTCCAGCGCGTCGGCGCTCGCCGCCGCCTACCAGAAGGTGATCAACGCGTACGGGCTCAAGGCCATCGACATCGACATCGAGGGCACGCCGTACAACAACGCGACCGACCAGCAGAAGACGGTCGACGCGCTGAAGACCATCAAGGCCAACAACCCGGGCATCACGATCTACATCACGTTGAGCAGCGACACCACCGGCCCGGACACTTCGCTGATCAACCGGGCGGCCGGGGCCGGGCTGGTGGTCGACGGCTGGGGCATCATGACCTTCGACTGGAACAACACCGGCCCGAACCAGGGCCAGCTGACCATCCAGGCGGCCGACGGGCTGAAGAACCGGCTCAAGACCGCGTACGGCTGGTCGGACGACCAGGCGTACCGGCACGTCGGCATCTCGTCGATGAACGGGATCACCGACGAGCACGCCACGGTCACGCTCGCCGACATGCAGACCATCACGGCGTACGCCCAGCAGCACACCATCGCCCGGCTGACGTTCTGGTCGCTGAACCGCGACCGGCAGTGCCCGGGCGCCTATCCCAACGACGACACCTGCAGCGGTGTCGCCCAGTCCGCCTACCAGTTCACGAAGATCATCGGCGCCTACAAGGGCTGAGAGGCAGGGAGAGGGCCGCCGGGCGGGCATCCGGCGGCCTTTTCCCGTACGGTGCGGCAAGCTGGACAGATGCACGCGATCGTGATCGAGGACAAGCAGCTGGTCTGGCAAGAGGTACCCGACCCGGAGGCCGGTGACGGCGAGGTGGTCGTCGACGTCACCGCCGCCGCGGTCAACCGGGCCGACGTCTCCCAGCGACAGGGCAACTACCCACCGCCGCCCGGCGCATCGGAGTATCCGGGCCTGGAGTGCGCCGGCGTGATCAGCGCGGTCGGCTCCGGCGTCGACGGCCATCACGTCGGGGAGCGGGTCTGTGCCCTGCTGGCCGGCGGCGGCTACGCGGAACGCGTCGCGGTGCCGGCCGGGCAGCTGCTCCCGGTGCCGGCCGGACTCTCGTTGCAGGAGGCGTCCGCGCTGCCCGAGGTCGCCTGCACGGTCTGGTCGAACGTGGTGGACCGCGACCGGTTGCGCAAGGGCGAGACCCTGCTGGTGCACGGCGGTGGCAGCGGGATCGGCACGTTCGCGATCCAGCTGGGCAAGGCGCTCGGCGCCACCGTGGTCACCACCGCCCGTGCGGCCAAGCACGAACGCTTGTCCGCGCTCGGCGCCGACCTGGTCATCGACTACACCACCGACGACTTCGTGTCGGCCACAAAGGACTTCACCGGCGGGAGGGGTGCCGACGTGGTGCTGGACATCGTCGGTGCGAAGTATCTGCAGCGCAACATCGAGGTGCTCGCGCCGAACGGCCGGATCACCGTGATCGGCATGCAGGGCGGCCGCAAGGCCGAGCTCGACCTGGGGCTGCTGATGAGCCGCCGGGGGTCGATCTCGTCGACGTCGCTGCGGGCCCGGCCGGCGGCCGACAAGACGCGCATCGTCGCGGGGGTGCGCCGCGACGTGTGGCCGCTGGTCGAGGCCGGCGCGGTCAAACCGATCATCGACACCACGATGCCGATGTCCGAGGCCGGCGAGGCGCACCGCCGGATGGAGGCGAGCGACCACCTCGGCAAGATCGTTCTGCTGCCGTAGCCGAACGTAGCACCATCGGGTGACACCCGAGGGAGGTTTATGTGAGCTTCTGCCCGGTATGCGGCGCGGCACCACGAGTGCCGGCCACGCCGGGCAGAGCATGGGCCTCGCGATCGCGTTCGTACGCCGGGGGATGCGCGGTCGCGAGGTCACGCCCCGGCCAGGGAGCCGTCGTGAACGAGGGGACGGACGCACCGGTCCGCCGGCGCCGATGGTGGGCGTGGGCGCTCGCCGGCGCGGTCGGGGTTGTCGCCGGCGGAACCGCGGTATACGCGGCCAATCGTGAGGACCCGGCACCGGCGGCGGTCACCGGATCCGACGGGCCGTTCGCGGTCACGGTCACCAGTGCGCGCTGCGGCTTGAAGGAGGTCGGTCCGGAAGGTTTGCAACAGCACGCCAAGGGGCAGTATTGCCTGGTTGGAGTGGATGTGCGCAATACCGGTACCGAACCGGCGCTGCTGGACGGCGGCGCACAAGAGGTGGTCGACTCGGCCGGGGCCCGGCACGGGCTCGCCGATCAGGCTTCGGTGTTTCTCAACGACGGCTCGCCCAGCCTGCTGGACGAGATGGCGCCCGGTTCCACCGTGACCGGGATCCTGCCGTTCGACATTCCGGCGGGCGCAAGCCTGTCCGCTCTGGTCGTTCACGGTTCCATGGGCAGTCGTGGAACAAGCGTGCCGTTGTCATTCCGGAAATAGAAACACTGCGATCGACACCTCAAACTTCATTCTTTTCCGCCATTGGGCTGGGGTGAATGTTTGAAATCGGCCGCGGAACATTCCGGAAGTGTGTTGGCATGGTCGACGGAAATAACGAGTTGTCCGGGTTCCCATTGCCGTCCATTGCCGGACGGACAGAACGCGGCCTGCGGTTATGGGCCACGTCGGCGGGATTCGCGCGAGTGCCCCGGGCCGATTTCGGAGGCAACACTGCACCGTCCGTCCCCGGGCCGTGCGATCACCGCCGGCGCCATCGCGCTGGCCGTCATCGCCCCCGCCCTCGACCCTGCCGAGCACTCCGCCGAGGCCGTCCAGGCGGCTCCGGTCCTGCCGGACGCCGACGCCGCTCCGGCGGCTCCGACCCGCCCGGAATTCGAGGCCGCTCCGGCGGCCCGGGTCCGGCCTGAGCCCCGGCAAACGAACGCCGCTGGAGACGCTGCGCGTCCCGAATCGGTCGCTGCCGGGGTAAATATCCCGTTTGCCGATCGGGATGCCGTCGCCCAGCGGGCCTCGCGCGCCAAGGTGCGGCGCACCGCCAACGTCCGCCCCGCCACCGGCCGGCTCGCCGCACGCACGGTCCTGGCCGCCGACCGGTCCGCCGGGGCGCCCCTGGGTGCCGACCGGTTCGCCGGGGCGGCCCTGGGCGCCGATCGGTTCGGCGGGGCGCCCCTGGCC
>NZ_CAKUCL010000068.1 GCF_934643405.1 uncultured Actinoplanes sp. | reverse complement strand
TGTCGCTCAGGTCATGCCGCCTCGTCACCGGTGAGGTGGCCACGAGGTCTCCGGTATGAGGTTCCTGCTCGGTCGCAGAACCAGATACCGGAGACCTCTTCAGTCAGCCTCAGGCCTGGACCTCGTTGCGCTCGCCGGCCGCCCAGAGGGTGTGGAACGAGCCGTCCTTGTCGACGCGGCGGTACGTGTGCGCGCCGAAGAAGTCGCGCTGCCCCTGGATCAGCGCGGCCGGCAGCCGCTCGGCCCGCAGGCCGTCGTAGTAGGCCAGCGCCGACGCGAAGCCCGGCGCCGGGATGCCCTGCTGCGCGGCGGTCGCCACCACCCGGCGCCACGCGTCCTGCGCGCCGCTGACCGCGTCCAGGAAGTAGTCGTCGACGAGCAGGGTGGCCAGGTCCGGCGACTTGTCGTACGCCTGCTTGATGTAGTCGAGGAACTTGGCGCGGATGATGCAGCCGGCCCGCCAGATCTTGGCCATCGCGCCCGGGTCGACGTTCCAGTCGTACTCCTTGCTGGCCGCCTGGATCTGCTGGAAGCCCTGCGCGTAGGCGACGATCTTCGAGGCGAACAGCGCCTGCTCGACGTCCGCGACCAGGTCGCCACCGTGCGAGCCCGCCGAGGCCGCCGGGCCGGGCAGCGCCGCGTCGGCCGCCGCCTTGCGCACGTCCGCACCGCCGGAGAGCGCGCGGGCGAACACCGACTCGGCGATGCCGCTGACCGGCACGCCCAGGTCGAGCGCCGACTGCACGGTCCAGCGGCCGGTGCCCTTCTGCTCCGCCTGGTCCAGCACGATGTCCACGAACGGCTTGCCGGTCGCGGCGTCGGTCTGCTTGAGCACCTCGGCGGTGATCTCGATCAGGTACGAGCCCAGGCGGCCGGCGTTCCAGCCCTGGAAGATCTCCGCGATCTCGGCCGGCGAGTTGCCGCCCACCTGCCGCAGCAGGTCGTAGGCCTCGGCGATGAGCTGCATGTCGGCGTACTCGATGCCGTTGTGCACCATCTTCACGAAGTGCCCGGCGCCGTCCGGCCCGACGTGCACGCAGCAGGTCTCGCCGTCGTCGGCCTTGGCCGCGATGTCCTCGAGCAGCGGGCCGAGCGCCTGGTACGACTCGGGCGAGCCGCCCGGCATGATGCTCGGGCCGTGCAGGGCGCCCTCCTCGCCGCCCGACACGCCGGTGCCGACGAAGTGCAGGCCGCGCTCGCGCAGCGCCGCCTCGCGCCGGCGGGTGTCCAGGTAGTGCGCGTTGCCCGCGTCGATGAGCATGTCGCCCTCCTCCAGCAGGGGAGCGAACTCGTCGATCACGGCGTCGGTGGGCGCGCCCGCCTTGACCATGATGAGCACGCGGCGCGGACGTTCCAGGCTCGCGACGAACTCCTCCGCGGTCTCGGCCGGCAGGAACGTGCCCTCGTGCCCGAACTCGTCCACCAACTCCTTCGTGCGCCCGTACGACCGGTTGTGCACGGCCACGGTGTGCCCGTGCCGGGCGAAATTGCGCGCCAGGTTGCGGCCCATGACCGCCAGACCGGTGACCCCGATCTGAGCCTTCTGCGACATCGTTGCCGTCCTTCCCTCGCTGCTTGCCACGCGCTCATTCTTACGGGTGACGGTGGGTCAAGGTTCGACTGTGCCCACTTCATGGGCCGCGACACGGAATCTGACGCGTGATGTGCCGGTCAGGCCTGGCCGTCCCCTAAGATCCGCGCCGGAGTAGTCTGCCTGGCATGCCGATCGGGACGTGCTGAGATGAGGCGCGGCGAGATCTGGACGATCGGCAGCCGGACCGATCTGCGGTACCGCGTGCTGGTCCTGTCGGGCGACAACTACAACGACCGGTCCAACGCGTTCGCCTTCTGCGCGCCGATCGTGCGCCTGCGCGGCGCGACCGACCTCCCGCCGTACGCGGTGGCACTGACCGAACAGGACCCGATCACCGGCGTGGTGGTGGTGAACCGGATGCGGCGGCTGCCGGCGTCCATCGGGGCCGAACGCATCGGCATGGTCACCGGTTCCAGCATGTCCCGGCTCAGTGACGCTGTGCGAGCACTTTTCGAGCTGTGAGCAGCGGTGCGACCCCGTACGGGTGACGCTGTGCGCTGTTTCCCCGGTAGTCGGCCGATGCCGGATGAACGGCCGATGACGACTGCCCAGCCGCTGACGTAAGCAGGAGTCCGGACAGGCGGCGAGGGAGGTCCGGCGTGAGCCAGGCGTACGCGGAGGCGGTGAGCATGTTGCGCACCGTGCCCGGAGAACCGGGCCGCGTGACGGTCGAGCGGGCCGCCGGGCTGCTGGCCGGGCGCGCGCACTGCCGGATCGCCGAGGCGCACCGGCACCTGCTGCGGATGGCCGGCGACCAGCGTCGCGACATTGTCGAGGTCGCCGCCGGCGTGGTGCGGATCCTCGATTCCGCCGATATCTCGGACAAGTACGATCTGGCCGATCTGGTGCCCCCGCCCGCGCCGCAGGTCCGCCGCCTCGAGCCCTGGCTCGCCATGATCCAGCGGGTGCTGGACGTCTCGCCGGGAATGTCGGCCTACCTGACCGCCGAGCGCGACGGTGGCGGCCGCCTCGCCGACCTGATCTGGGCGGCCGCGAGCCCCGAGGCGGTCGCCCCGAACGGCGTGCGCGGCACCCGGCTGATCGGCAGCCGCATGTCCGAGCAGTTCCCGGAGGTGGCCGGCACCGACCGCTGGATCGCCTACCAGTCCGTTCTGGACACCGGCAACCCGGTCGCGATCGGACCGTTCCGGCACCGCGACGGCCGGTACTCGGTCCGCGCCCACCGCCTCGGCAACGGCCTGCTGCTGAACTGGACCCGGCACGACGGCCGCCCCGGCGAGAGCGACCGGGTGGCCAGCACCGAACGGCTCGGCAACCTCGGCTGGGGCGAGTGGGACCTGGTCAGCGGCGAGATCTACTGGTCCGACCAGCTGTACCGGATCTACGAGCGCGATCCGGTGCTCGGTCCACTGAGCCGGGAGGAGTCCGAGGCGCTCGCGATCGCCGAGGACGAACCGCTGCGCAAGGCCGCGCTGGCCACCTTCGAGCGCGGCGAGCGCGTCGACATCATCACCAGGATCAAGATCGACGGCCGGATCAAACACTTGCGTACGGTCGCGGACGCGTCCCGCGACGCCGAAGGACGCCCGTTGCGGCTGTTCGGAATAGTGCAGGACGTCACCGAGCAGGAGACCGGCGCCCGGCGGCTGGCCGAGGTGGAGCGTCGCCTCGCCGACGAGCACGAGCTGGCCGGCCGTCTCCAGCGGATCATCCTGCCGCTGCCGGACGGCCCGATCGAGCTGCCCGGCCTCAAGGTCGCGCTGCGGTACCTGCCGGCCGGTCAGGAGAGCCTGGTCGGCGGCGACTGGTACCACGCGGCCGAGCTGCGCGACGGCTCGGTGCTGCTCGCGGTCGGCGACGTGGCCGGGCACGGCACCCAGGCGGCGACCACGATGGCCCAGCTGCGGCACGCGCTGCGGGCCCTCGCGGTCACCACCACCGAACCGGCCGAGCTGCTCCGCCACCTCAACCGGCTCACCTGCGACCTGGAACGCGAGACCCCGGAACTGGCCGCCACCGCGGTGATCGCCCGGTTCGACCCGACGCGCCGCGAGATCGTCTGGGCCCAGGCCGGGCACCCGCCGCCGCTGCTGAGCCGGGGCGGCCGCACCGCGCCGCTGGGCCGCCCGCCCGGCCCGATGCTGGGCGTGGTCGACGACGCCCGCTACCACACGGCCAGGATGGACTTTCGCGTCGGCGACCTGCTGCTGCTCTACACCGACGGCCTGGTGGAGCACCGCCGCCGCGGCGTCGACGACGGCCTGGCCTCGGTGATCGCGGCGGTCGACGAGGCGGTCGCCGTGTCCCCGCAGCAGCCGCTGGGCGAGCTGCTGTCCCGCCTGCGACAGGCCAATCCGGACGACGACACCTGCATCCTGGCGGCGCGCCCGGCCACCGGCGAGACCCGCGACCTGCGCCACCACCTGCATCGCCGCGGCTGAGGATCCGGGCGAGGTCACCTCAGCGCTCGTCGAGCGGGCCTTCCGGCGGTAGGGCGGCCGTCCAGATCAGCAGCCCCTCCCGGACCAGCTCCGCGTTCGTCTCGGCGGGGGTGCCGTCCGGCAGGACCAGGGTGTCCTCGAGGCCGACGCGAGTCGGCAGGCCCAGGCGGCCGGCGTACTCGATCAGCGGCCAGCATGCCTCGTCCTCGCCGTGCAGGAGACGCGCGCCGCGGTACCCGGAGTCCCGTACCGCCGCAAGGATCTTGTCGGCCTCCTGGATCGCGCGGTCGGCCGGGACGTCGATCACCTCGATCAGCACGCGTTCCAGCCGCACGCCGTCCAACGCGTCGGCCCCGGCCGGACGCCAGACGCCGGCCTCCACGCCGATCCCCGCGTCGTCGAGCACGGCGGCGAGGTCGGCGAACCCCTCCTCGTGCACGTTCACCGAGGCGAAATCGGGCTTCGCCCGCAACGAGGACCACGCCCGGACCAGCGCCTCGCGGCGCCGGGCGTCCCCGTCGGTCATCCAGAGGCCGGTGGAGACCCCGACCCGTACGCCCGGGCACGCGGCCCGGATCGACGCGACCGCCGTCCCGACGTCCTCGGCGACGAGCGACTCGCGCCCGGTGGTGTCCCGGGGATGGACGTGCAGCGCGTCCGCGCCCGCGGCGACCGCCCCGGCCGCGGCCTCGGCCAGCTCGGTGGCGGTGGCCGGCGCCGGGCGACCGCCGTTCAGGCAAGCCTTCATCCGCATGGCCTCACTGTGGCACGGTGATGGTCATGTCGCCGCCCTCCGACGCCGCGGAGGGCGAGGTGCTTCCGGCGCGGCGCAGCGGATCATTCGCGCCGCGGTGCGCGAAGGGCACGCTCGACGGCGGTGCGCGGGCTGGTCAGCACGGGAACCGGCAGGCCGGTGAGCAACCGCGCGGCCGGGGCCATGCCGGCCTGGGCGAGCACGATGACGTCGCACTCGGCTGCGGCTTCTCTCGCCCTCGACGCGATCGCCCTCGCGTACGCCTCGAGGTCGCCCCGCTCGAAGAGAACCCAGGTGTCGACACAGGACACCGGTCGCAGGTCGGCGGCCGGGCCGGCCTCGCGCAGCAGCGCCAGCGTGGGTTCCCGCGTCGACTCGACGGAGTAGAGGACGGCTATCCGGCGCCCGGCCGCGACGGCGGCCTCGGCCATGGGCCGGTCGGCGCGCAGGACGGGCACGCCGGCCCGATCGGCGAGCAGTTCGGCGCCGGCGCCGATGGTGGAGCAGGTGCAGACGATCACGTCGGCGCCGGCCCGGGCCAGGCCGGCGAGGTGGTGCCCGATCCTGCCGGACAGATCGGCGCCCGGGTCCCGCGCCTCCCGCAGCAGTGCCGCGTCGACCACGTGGACGTCCCGCGCCGCGGGGTCGGCCCGGGCGAGCATCTCGCGGAACGCCGGAATGTGCGCCTCGGCGGTGTGCAGGAAACCGATCGTCACCACGCCGGTGACCCTAGCGGTCCAGGCAGTGCTGCACGGCGGCCAGCAGCTGGGCCCTGCTGAACGGCTTCTCGACGAGGGCCACGTCCGCGTCCAGGGTGCCCTGCGAGGTGAGCACCGGACGGGCGTACCCGGACATGAACAGCACCGCCGAGCCGGGCGAGATCTCGGCGAACCGGGCCGCCAGATCCCGGGCCGGCATGTGCGGCATCACCACGTCGGTGAGGAGCACGTCGATCCGCCCGTTCTGCTCGTATCGGGCCTCGGCCAGGGCGAGCGCCGAGGGCCCGTCCGCGGCGGTCAGCACCTCGTGACCCGCCCGGGTCAGGATCCGCTCGAGCACCTCGCGCAGGGCCGGCTCGTCCTCGACGGCCAGGACCGTGGCGCGGCGATGGTTCTCCGGCAGCGCCTCGGCCGGCTCGTCGGCGACGGCCGGCGCGGCCTCGGTGGTGGGCAGCAGGATGGTGAAGGTGGTGCCCATGCCCGGCTCGGAGTAGATGCTCAGGTCGCCCCCGGCCGCGGTCACGATGCCGTACACCGTCGCCAGGCCCAGCCCGGTGCCCTTGCCCGCCGGCTTGGTCGTGAAGAACGGCTCGAACGCCCGCTCGATCACCGCGGACGGCATGCCCGTGCCGGTGTCGCTGACCCGCAGCCGCACGTACGAGCCGGGCCGCACCTGGGGACGGCCGGTGGCGTAGGTGCGGTCGACGTCCACCCGGTGCGTCTCGATGGTCAGGTCGCCGCCGTGGGGCATGGCGTCGCGCGCGTTCACCGCGAGGTTCAGCAGCACCTGGTCGAGCTGGCCGGGGTCCGCGGTCACCGGCGGGAGGCCGTCCGTGAGGCGTACCGACAGGGAGATGTGCTCGCCGATCGACGTCCGCAGCATCCGCTCGATGCCGGTGACCACCTCGTTGAGGTCGAGCGGGCGCGGCCGTACCACCTCGCGGCGGGCGAACGCCAGCAGCTGATGCGTGAGGTCGGCGCCGCGCCGGGCGGCCCGGGTGATCTGCGCGGCGTCGCCGGCGATGTCGTCGAGTCCCGCCTCGACGGCCGCCTCCGCGATGAACGTGGCGTAGTTGTCGATCACCGAGATCAGGTTGTTGAAGTCGTGCGCGACGCCGCCGGCGAGCTGGCCCAGGCCTTCCAGGCGCTGGGTGCGCTGCAGCTGCGCCTCCATCTGGGCGCGCTCCGCCTCGGCCTGCACCCGCAGGAAGCGCTGCTGCGCGCGGACCCGCTCGGTGATGTCGCGGATCACCGCGCAGCGGATCCGGCCCTCGTCGGTCGGCAGGAAGCTCTCCGACACCTCCACCGGCGTGGTCGTCCCGTCCACCCGGTGCGCGAGCGCCGTCGCGCCGTCCGCGTCGCCCGGCGACAGCAGCTTGTCCAGGTCCTTGCCGATCAGGCCTTCCCGGGCCAGCCCGAACAGCGACTCGGCGCAGGCGTTGGCCAGCATGATCCGGCCGTCGTCGCCGACGCCGACGAACGCGTCCGGCGCCGCCGCGAGCAGCGCCTGGAAGCTGGACTCGAGCCGTTCCCGGGCGCTGACCGCGCGGGCGATCACCGTGTACCCGATCAGCTCGTCGCCGGCGTCGCGCAGCGGGGACATGGTGAGGGTGACCGGGATCCACCGGCCGTCGCGGTGCCGGCGCCGGCTGCGGAACCGTTCGAGCCGGCCGCCGCACTCGATGAGCAGCAGCATCTCGCGCTGGTCGGCGCGGCGGTCGGGCGGGATGAGCAGGTCCACGCTGCGGCCGACGATCTCGGCGGCCGGGTATCCGAACAGGCGCTCGGCGGCGGGGTTGAAGGTCAGCACGGTGAAGTCGCGGCCGACCGTGAAGATCGCGTCGTGGGCCGAGCGGACCATCGCGTCGACCAGCTCCGCATACCCGCCTGTAACCCCCATAACGGACCCACAGTAGTACGCCGTTGCCTAGCCTGGCGGAGGGACGGACGAAGGGCGGGGGACGGTTTGGACGCGGAGGTCGACCCGCAACGGCCGAGCGCCGCGCGGATCTACGACTACTACCTCGGCGGCACGCACAACTTCGCGGCGGACCGGCAGACCGCCGCCGTGGCCCTGGAGGCGATGCCGGAGTTGCCGGCGATCATGCGGGCCAATCGGGACTTCCTGCGCCGGGCCGTCACCGTGGCCGCCGGTGACGGCGTCGACCAGTTCCTCGATCTGGGCTGCGGCATCCCCGCCGGCCCGGGCGTGCACGACATCGCCCGCCGGTCGCGGCCCGGCGCCCGGGTGGTCTACGCCGACCTGGATCCGGTCGCGGTCCTGCACCACCGGCGGCTGCTCGGCGGCGATCCGGGCGCGGACGCGCTGCTGGCCGACCTCACCGACGCCGACGCGGTCCTGGCCGCGGAGCCGGTGTGCCGGTTGCTCGATCCGGCCCGGCCGGTCTGCCTGCTCGTGCTCGCGGTCGCCCAGCTGATCCCGGACTCCGAACGGCTCGGCCGCGCGCTGGAGACCTATCGCCGGGCCGCCGCGCCGGGCAGCTACCTGGTCCTCTCGCACGCCGGCGACGGTGGCGACGCGGACCGGGCGGCGCGGGTGCGCCGCGTCTACAACACGACCACCTCGCCGATGGTGCTGCGCGACCGCGAGGAGATTCTGGCCCTGCTCGGCGACTGGTCCCTGGTCGAGCCGGGCCTGTCCACGGTCGGCCGGTGGCGGCCCGATCCGGGCGCCGCGCCGCTGCCGCCGGTGGTCGACCGGTCGTTCGTCGTGGCCGTCACTCAGAAGTCTGACTGACCGGAAACCGGCACATAGTCCACTTTTTGGGCGCATGCTGAGGGGAACCTGTCCCCGAGCAGCGCGACGGAGCCGACATGGCCGTAGTACTGATCGCCGAGGATGACGAAGACATCGCGCTCATCCTCACCAGGCTGCTCAAGCGTGCCGGGAACACGGTGCTGCGGGCCCCGGACGGGGTGGCCGCGTTCGAGATGGCGGTGAAGCACCGGCCGGACGTCGTGCTCACCGACCTCGGCATGCCGCGGATGGACGGCATCGAGCTGACCCGGGCGATCCGTGAGCACCCCGAGCTGTCCGACACCCCGATCGCCATGCTCAGCGGTCACCTGCATCCCGGCGACACCAAGCCGTTCGCCGCGGGGGTCTGCGCGGTGCTGCTCAAGCCCTGCCCGAACGACCGGCTGCGGTCGGTCATCCAGGAGCTCGTCGAGCGCGGCGGCCACGGCCACACCGGCGCGGACTGTCCGGCGAACAGCCCGGTCACGGCTTGATTGCCGGGTGACAATCAATTCTCGAGCCCGCGCCCGCGGGCGGTGCCGGCGCGAGGATCGGGTTGCCCCATGAGTGTCGACGAGAACCTGACCGCGCCCGGCGGCACCGCGTCGTTCCTCGCAGCGCTGCTGGAGAGCCTGTCCGTGGGCGTGATCGCGTGCAACGCGGACGGCGAGGTGGTGCTGGTCAACCGCCCGGTCCGGGAGTTCATGAATCTGCCCGCGGAGGGCGCCCTGCACGACTACTCGGAGCTGGCCGACGGGGTCCTGTTCCTCCCGGACGGCACCCACCTGCCGTGGCGCGACGCGCCGCTGCAACGCGCCGTCCGCGGCGAGCCGGTCATCGGGCTCGACATGGAGATCCGCATCCCCGGCCGGCAGGCCCGCACGTTCGCCACGACCGCCCAGCCGATCCTCGGCCCGGACGGCGGCCGGCTCGGCGCGGTGGCGGTCGCCCACGAGGTCACCGCGCTGCGCCGCGCGGAACGGTTCCGCGCCTGCCACGCCGCCGTGGACCGGCTGCTCAAGGCGGCCGCGACGGCGGAGGAGGCGGGCCCGGCGGTGATGGCCTCGGTGGGCCGGACGCTCGGCTGGCCGGCCGCCGAGCTGTGGCTCGTCGACGAGGACAGCGGCGACCTCAGGTGCGCCGGCCGGTACTGCGCGCCGGGCACCGGCCTGGAGGAGGTGCTCACCTTCGCGCCGGTCCGCGGCGCCGGGATCACCGGCCGGGTGTGGGCGACCGGGCGCGCGCTGTGGGTGCCGGACATCGCCGACACGGTCACCCTGCGCAGCCCGCTCGAGCGCACCCGGGCGGCGGCCTGCCTGCGGTACGGGATCCGGACCGTGCTCGCCGTGCCGGTGCGCGACGGCGGCGCCGTGCTGGGCGTGCTCACCTGCTACGCCGGCGCGCCGGAACGGCACCAGGACCTGCTCACCGTGCTGCTCGACGGGGTCGCCGCGCAGATCGGCGGCTTCCTGGCGCTGCGCCGCGCCGAGCACCTCGCGCGCCAGCTCACCCGGGCCAAGGACGACTTCATCGCGCTGGTCAGCCACGAGATGCGTACGCCGTTGACCGCGATCGTGGGCAACATCTCGATGCTCGCCGAGGAACCCGGCCTGGACGACGACAGCCGGGCCATGGTCGAGTCGGTGCAACGCAACGCGGTCGCCCTGCGCGGCGTGGTGGACACCCTGCTCGACCTGGCCGGGCTCGACTCCGGCTATCTCGGGCTCACGGTCCGCCGGCTCGACCTGACCGCGGTGGTGACGGACGCGATGGTGGCCGCCTGCGGGGCCGCCGGGGCGACCGGGGTGAGCCTGACCGCCGACCGCTCCACGCCGCTCTGGCTCTCCGGCGACCCGCACCGGCTGCGCCAGGTGGTCGACGACCTGCTGGGCAACGCGATCAAGTTCAGCCCGCGCGGCGGCGACGTGCGGATCGCTCTGGCCGAGCGCGACGGCATGGCCGAGCTGACCGTCACCGACGACGGGATCGGCACCCCGCAGGACGAGCGGGACCTGGTCTTCGACCGCTTCTACCGCGGCAGCAACGTGCGTCACCAGGGCATCGAGGGCAACGGGCTGGGCCTGAGCCTGGCCCGCACCATCGTCCGGCGGCACGGGGGCACCATCCGGCTGACCGGCAACCGGCCGCGCGGCACCACCGTGCTGATCCGGCTGCCGCTCGGTGGCCCCTGCGTGCCGTGACCGCTCTACGCCCCCGGCGGAGAATGCCGGCCGTCCAGCTCGGCGGCCACCCGCTCCAGGGCGACGAGCGTGACCGCCTGCTCGGCCCGGATCCGGCCGAGCGTCACCTCCGGGTCGCGCACCGCGCCCGCCCGGGCGGCGGTCTCCACCCCGGCGAAGAGAGCCGACAACGTGCCCGCGCCGATGTTCGACGCGGAACCCTTGAGACCGTGCGCGTGGTCGCGCACCGCCTCGTCGTCCCCGCCGCGCAGCAGCTCGCCGAGCCGGTCGACGCCGGCCGGCGTCTTCGCCACGTACGAGCGGATCAGCCGGACGATCAGCGCCCGTTCGGCCTCGCCGGGGTCCGGCCCGGCGATGTCGCCGAGCCGCGACCGGATCTCGTCCTCCCGGCTCAGCTCCATGCCTTCATCGTGCGGGTCACACGCGGGACGCGGCGCGGATTCGGAAAGTCCTACATTGCCGGGCCGGCCCGCCGATCTCTCACCCGTGGCCACCGACTCCTGCGCACCCCGGCGTCATCTGCTGGCCGCCGCCGGGATCATCGGACTCTGGAGCCTCTGGTATCTGCTCTGGCTGATCGAGCCGGGTCTCGCCGGGCCGGCCGCGATCGCGTACCCCGCCATGCCGCTGGGCGCCGCCGTCGCCGCCCACGCGGTCCTCGTGCTGGTCCGCCGGGTCCCGATGGACCCGGTGGCGCGGCGATTCTGGCGCCTCATGCTGGTCTCGCTGGTCCTGCTCGCCGCCGGGTACGCGATCATCGCGGCCCAGGCGTTCCGGACGATGCCCGAGCTGCCGACGTTCCCGATCCCCGGTGCCGCGCTGACCGCGGGTGCCTTCCTGGTCGCCATGTGGGGGGTCGCCCGGGTGCCGCTGGGCATCACCGGGCGCGGTGAGCACGGCCGGCAGTGGCTGGACCGCGCCATCGCCTTCCTCGGCTGCGGCATGATCCTCTTCCAGTTCGGCCTGGCCCCGCTGATCACCTCCCGCAACGGCTGGAGCGTCCAGACGCTCGTGCTGATCGGCCTGTCGCTGGTCCTCGCGGTCGGCGGGATCACCAAGGTCTCCTACATCGGCCGCGGCCCGGTGGACCGGGTGGCGATCCGGCTGATCGGCTCGACCGGCCTGGTCGGCGCCGCGGTGGCGCTGCTGGCCACGCACGGCGTGCAGAACGCGGTGCCGGCCCAGGCCGTCGTGATGCCGCTGGCGACCGTGCTGGTGGTGCTCGCGGTCCGTCGCCAGTGGTCGTCCTCCGGGGCGGCGCCGCGCCGGTCCAACACCTGGCTGCCGTACCTCGCGGTGGCCGCCGTCGACGTCCCGCTGCTGGTCGCGCTGCACGGCGACCTGAGCTGGTCGGACAGGCTCGTCGTGATCAACGCGGTGGTGGTGACCGCGCTGGTCGCCGTCCGCCAGTACGTGACGATCCGGGAGAACGGCCGGCTGCTGCGGGAGAAGCGGTCCACCGAGCGGCGGCTGCGGCACGAGGTCACCCACGACGGCCTGACCGGGCTGGCCAACCGCGGCCTGTTCCGCGAGCGGCTGACCGAGGCGCTGGCGGCCGGCGACGCCACCGTGCTGCTGGTCGACCTGGACGACTTCAAGACGGTCAACGACTCGCTCGGTCACGACGTCGGCGATCACCTGCTCATCGCGGTGGCGCAGGTGTTGCGCTCGGCGGTCGGCCAGGCGGGGCTTCCGGTACGGCTCGGTGGTGACGAGTTCGCGGTGGTGCTCGAGGGTTCGGGCGGCGGCGAACCGGTCGCCGAGCGCATCCTGGACGCCTTCACCGCCCCGGTCAGCGAGCACGACCTGCTCGTGCACGCCAGCATCGGCATCGCCGACGCGCCGGCCGGCACCCCGATGGACCAGCTGCTGCGCGACGCCGACGTGGCCATGTACGCGGCGAAACAGCGCGGCAAGGCCAACTGCGTCCGCTACCACGGCGGGATGGAACGCCCGGTGCTCGCGCACGCCCAGCTCGGCGGGGAGCTGCGCCGCGCCCTGGACGACGGCGAGTTCCGGGTGGTCTACCAGCCGATCATCAGCCTCGGCGACCGCCGGGTGATCGGCATGGAGGCACTGGCGCGCTGGCATCATCCCGTACGGGGAATGGTGTCCCCGGCCGATTTCATCCCCGCCGCCGAGGGCACCGGCCTGATCGTGCCGCTCGGCCGCCTGGTCCTTCGCGAGTCGTGCCGGCAGGCCGCCGCGTGGCTGGCCGAGTTCGGCCCGGACGCGCTGCAGAAGGTCGGGCCGAACGTGTCGGCGCGCCAGCTGCACGATCCCGACTTCGTGGCGGACGTCCGCGCCGCGCTGGCCGACAGCGGCCTGCCCGCCGACCGGCTGGTCCTCGAGCTGACCGAGTCCGCGGTGCTGCGCGGTCCGCAGGTGTCGCGCACCCTGCACGAGCTGCACGACATGGGGGTACGGCTCGCGCTCGACGACTTCGGCACGGGTGAGTCGTCGCTGAGCCTGCTGCGCGCGTTCCCGGCCTCGATCATCAAGCTGGACAAGTCGTTCGTCGACGGCATCGAGCTGGACGAGCCGGGCACCCCGGCCGCGGACGCCCGTCAGGCGGTGGCGCGCGCGGTGATCCAGCTGGCCGGCGCGCTCGACCTGGACGCGGTGGCCGAGGGCATCGAGAACGACGACCAGGCCGACCGGCTGCGGGCGCTGGGCTACTCGCTGGGCCAGGGCTACCACCTGGCCCGGCCGATGGAGGCCGACGAGATCACCCGGCTGATGGCCGCCCAGCGCGAGCCGGCCGCGGCGGCATGAGGGCTTAATGTACGGCGATGGACACCGCGGACGACGGCACCCGTACGGCGCAATCGCTTGCCCGCAGCCTGCAGGCGCTCACCTTCGCCGACCTCACCGCGGACCAGGCGCAGGCGCGGGTCATCGACGCCGTCGCCCGGTGGGGCGAGTCGCAGGGCTGGCGGGTCTACCGCCGCGCGCCCAGCGTCTTCCCGCTGCCGCCGCCGCTGAAGGGCAACTCGGTGCTGGACGTGGCCTGTGCCCGGCCGGACGGCCAGCCGATCGCCGTCGAGGTGGACCGGCTGGACCGGCAGCGCACGGTGGACAAGCTGCTCGCCGAGGCCGCGGCCGGGCGGCTCGCCATCTGGGTGCGCTGGGGCGCCGGCCCGTTCACCGCGCCGCCGCTGCCGGTGCACCAGGTCGTCCGCGAGGCGGCGCGCACCCGCGGCACCTGGCACACCGTCACGGACCTGCCGCCGCCGGAGCACTCGCCGGCCCCGATCGATGCCTCGGACCCCGCACAACTGCCGTGGGAGGATGTATGACTCACCCCGCCTCGTGGTGGGCCCAGTTCCCGGAGATCTCCGAGAACTTCGACCCGGCCGTGGTGACCGAGGCCCTCAGCGACCTGATCATCCCGCTCATCGCGTCGCCGCTGCTGCGCCGCGAGGCCGAGATCGCCGCCGAGATCGGTGTGCGGGCGCTGAACCGCCCGGCCAGCGAGGAGCTCGCGGCCCGGGCGCGCAAGGCGGCCGACCGGCTCGCGGCCACCGTGCGGCGGCTGGCCGAGCGGTCCACCGCCGAGGACTCGGGGATCGACCAGGCGCTGGCCCTGTGCCATGTGCTGGAGGGCCGGTTCGCCGAGGCCGCCGCCGCGATCGAGCCGGCCGCCGGCGCCGTGCCGCTGATGCAGGCGTTCGTGTCCGCGCTGCGCCTGGAACGGTTCGACACCGGCCTGACGGTGCGCCTGCTGGAAGCCGGTCAGCGCCCCGACCTGGCGGTCCGGTCCGGGCTCGCGATCGGCCGGTACGGCTGGTGGCCCACCTGGCTGCTCAAGATCGTCACGGAGCGCGCCCTGGCCGGCGACCTGGACGAGTCGATGATCAGCGCGCTGGACCGGTGCGCCTACGCCGAACTGAGTCCCGCCCAGGCGCGGGTGGCCCGCCGCCTGCTCAGCGGCGACGAGATGATGATCGACGCGTCCGCGGACCGCCTGGAGAGCCTCGGCGAGCCCGACGCCGCCCGCAAGCTGCGAGCCGGCGACCCGGCCGCCGTGGCACTGGCCGCCCGCCTGATCCCCATCGTCTGAGACGGGACCGCCGCCGCCCGCGACGGCGGCGGTCCCTCGGCGGCTCAGGCGCCGCCGGCGTTGAGGGTGACCGTCGCCGGCTTGAACGACGTGCCGTTCACGTCCACCCCCGCCGCCTTCGCCGCGGTGATCGCCTGGTTGATGTAGTCGTTGGTGAAGGCCTGACCCTCGGGCGCCTTCTTCAGCACCGTGTCGCCGGTCTGGTTCTTCGTGGTCAACGAGATGTCCACGGTCTGCTTCCAGGCCGCGTCGTCCACCACACCGATCCCCGCCGGGGCCGGCCAGATCAGCTTGTTCACCTCGTTCATCTGCCACAGCTGGTGGCTCTTGCCGAGCTTCGAACCCTTCGCGACGACCAGGTCACGGCACTTCTCCGGGTTGTCCCGGCAGAACGCCCATCCCTTGATCGTGCCGGTCAGGAACTTGACCGTCTGCTGCTGGTACGCCGCGTTGGAGAGCTTCGACGTGTTCGCCCAGACCGCGTCCTGCAGCATGGCCGAGCCGTTCTGCTTCCAGTCGATGATCGAGAAGTCGTCCGGCGTGTACAGCTTGCCGGTGGCCGGGTTCTTCGCCTCGAGCAGCTGAGCGTACTCGTTGTAGCTCATCGCCTGGGCCGCGTCGATCTCGTGCTTGAGCAGCGCCTGCATGTCGAACTGCTGCTGCACCAGGGTGACGTCCTTGCCCGGGTTCAGCCCGGCCTTAGTCATGCCCGCGAACAGCTCGAACTCGTTGCCGAAGCCCCAGTTGCCGATTTTCTTGCCCTTGAAGTCGGCGGGGGAGGCGATGTTGCTGTTCTTCCAGGCCACCTGGTACGTGCCCGAGCGGCCGAAGATCTGCCCGACGTCGGTGATGCCGGCGCCCTGCTCGCGCGACGCCAGCGCCTTGGGCACCCAGGCCACCGCGTAGTCCGCCTTGCCCTGGGCGAGCACGGTCTGCGGGACGATGTCGACGCCGCCTTCGAGCAGCTGCACGTCGAGGCCCTGCTCCTTGTAGAAGCCCTGGTCGACCGCGGCGATGTAGCCGCCGAACTGCGCCTGGTAGAACCACTGGAGCTGGAGCTTGATCGGCGTCAGCGCGCCGCCGCTCCCGCCCGGCGCGGGCTGGACGCTGTTGCTGTCGTCCGCGGTCCCGCACCCGGCGAGCACCACCGCCGACGTGGCAACCACAGCAGCAATTATCCGAAATCTACGCATTTATCTTCCTCTCAACCGAACTGACGTGGACGGGGACGCGGAGGAGGGGCGCTCGGCAGTGTGGGGAGGTGCGCCGCCGTGGCGGGCGGAAGTCCCCACGCGTGCGGGGTGGCGGGTGGTGTGGGGAGGTGCGCCGCCGTGGCGGGCGGGAGTCCCCACGCGAGCGGGGGTGGCGGGTGGTGTGGGGAGGTGCGCCGCCGTGGCGGGCGGGAGTCCCCACGCGAGCGGGGGTGGCGCGTCGTGTGGGGAGCTGGGCCGGTGTGGGGGGCCGGAGTCCCCACACTGCTAGGTGAGCAGGCGCGCGCGCCACGGCATCGCCAAGCGCTCGAGCAGCAGCGTGGTCAGGTAGAAGACGAGTCCGAGCAGGCAGGCGCCCACCACGAAGGCCCACGCTCTCGGGTACGCCGTGAAGGCCGCCGCCGAGGTGATCCGCGAGCCCAGCCCGGTCTGCAGGCCGCCGAAGTACTCGGCGACCACCGCCGCGATCACCGCCAGCGACGACGCCTGCCGCAGGCCGGTGAAGACGTACGGGAGCGCGCCCGGCAGCCGCACCTTGCGCGCGAAAGTCCAGCCGCTCGCCGCGTACGTGTGCATCAGCTCCCGGTGGATCGGGTTCACCTCGCGCAGGCCGCGCAGCGTGTTCACGAAGACCGGGAAGAACACGATGATGCCGGTGACCAGCCGCCGCGGGATGCTGCTGGTGGACTCGAACATGTTGTTCAGCAGCGGCGCCAGCGCGATGATCGGCAGCGCGTTCAGGATCGCCGCGAACGGCAGCGACACCTCGCCCAGCACCCGGATCCGGCTCGCCACCATCGCCACCAGCACGCCCGCGACCGCGCCGCCGATCAGCCCGATCAGCGCGTTCTCGCCGCTGGCCAGGGCGGCCTCCCACACGTTGCGGCGCTGTGCGACCAGCTCCGCCCAGATCGCCGACGGCGCGGGCAGGATGAACGGCGCGATCCGGCCGGCGGTCACGATCAGCTGCCAGGCGGCGATCGCGGCGACGCCGACGATCACCGGCGGGAGGACGCTGCGGACCCACCTCACAGCGGGCTCCGAGCCGGTACGCCGCGCAGCGCCTGCCGGACCGCGGTGACGAACTCGAAGTACTTCTCGGACTGCCGGACCGTGTCGTCGCGGGCGGGCAGGTCGACGTCCACGGCCGTGACGATCCGGCCCGGACGCGGCGACATCACCACCACCCGGTTCGACAGGAACACCGCCTCGGAGATCGAGTGGGTGACGAACACCGTGCTGGTGCCGGTCTTGGCGCAGATGCCGAGCAGCTCGGACTGCAACCGTTCCCGGGTCATCTCGTCCAGCGCGCCGAACGGCTCGTCCATCAGCAGCAGCGGCGGCTGCACGGCCAGCGCCCGGGCGATCGCGACCCGCTGCTGCATGCCGCCGGACAGCTGGGCCGGGTAGTGCCCGCCGAACTCCTCCAGCCCGACCAGCGCGAGCATCTCCGTCGCCCGTTCCCGCCGCCGCGCCCGGGACATCCCGCGCAGCTCCAGCGGCAGTTCCACGTTGCGCAGCACGGTCCGCCACTCGAACAGCCCGGCCTGCTGGAACGCGATGCCGTACTCCTGCTGCTCGCGGGCCTTCCCGGCGTCCTTGCCGGCCACCGTGACCGTGCCTGCGGTGGGCTCGATCAGGTCGGCGACCAGCCGCAGCAGCGTGCTCTTGCCGCACCCGGACGGCCCGATCAGCGAGACGAACTCGCCGTCCTTGACCGCCATGTCCACCTCGGACAGCGCGACCACCTCGTCCGGCCGCCCCTGATTGAAGACCTTCGTCACCTTGTCGACGACAACGGCGTGGTCGCTCACAGCGTCACCACCTCCACGTGTCTGCGATGCCGCATGAGCGGGAATTCGAGCAGGCTCACCGCGCCCGCCACGACCAGGCCGAGCAGCGCGGCGCCGAGCATCGCCGTGTAGACCTTCGCGGGGTCCGAGGTGGCCTCACGCGCGTACTCGATGATCAACCGGCCGACGCCCCCGCGCGTGCCGGTGGAGATCTCGCCGACCACCGCGCCGACCACCGCGGCGGCGCCGGCCAGCCGCAGCGCCGGGAACAGATAGGGCAGCGCCGCGGGGAAGCGCAGCTTGACCAGCGTGCGCCACCAGCCCGCCGCGTAGCTGCGCATCAGCTCGACGCCGCTCGCGGCCGGCGACTGCAGGCCGCGGAGCATGCCCACCGCCACCGGGAAGAACGCCAGGTACGCCGCGATCAGCGAGACGGTCATCCAGCCCGGCCAGAGCACGTCCCAGCCGGCCACCAGCGGCGCGAGCGCCACCAGCGGCACGGTCTGGGAGAGGATCACGTAAGGCAGCAGGCCGCGCTCGGCGAGCCGGAACCGTTGCATCACGACCGCCAGCAGCAGCCCGACCAGCGCGCCGATCACGAACCCCACCGCGGTGATCCCGAAGGTGAAGGCGCACGCCTGCAGCACCACCACCCACACCGGCCGCCCGCCCGCCAGCTCCGGCTTGCCCAGCCGCTGCAGCACGGTCCACAGGTGGGGCATCGACAGGTCGTCGGCGCGCGGCAGCATCCGCACCCCGAACAGCACCGTCCCGTCCGGGTTGCCGACCAGCTTGTAGCCCTCCCACAGCGCCGCGAAGATCACGATGCCGGCCAGGACCAACATCAGGCGTCTCACGTCAGCGCCGGGATGATCTGCTCGCCGTACGCCGTGAGGGTCTCCTCCTTGGCGTCGTGCTGGAGGTAGACCGCGAACTGGTCGACCCCGAGGTCGCGCAGCTCGTGCAGGCGTTTCAGGTGGTTCTCGACCGGTCCCAGGACGCAGAACCGGTCGACCACCTCGTCCGGCACGAACGTGGTGTGCGTGTTGCCGGCCCGCCCGTGCTCCGCGTAGTCGTAGCCCTGGCGTCCCTTGATGTAGTCGGTGAGCACCTGCGGCACCGCACCGTCCGAGCCGTACCGGGCCACGATGTCCGCCACGTGGTTGCCGACCATCCCGCCGAACCAGCGCGTCTGCTCGCGTTGATGTGCCAGGTCGTCGCCGACGTAGGCGGGAGCGGCCACGCAGAACCGGATGGCCATCGGGTCCCGTCCAGCCGCCTCGGCGGCGCGGCGCACCGCCCCGATCATCCAGGCCGCGATGTCCGGATCGGCGAGCTGCAGGATGTAACCGTCACCCACCTCACCGGTCAGGGCGAGAGCTTTCGGTCCGTACGCCGCAACCCAGACCTCGAGTCTGCTGTCCTGAGCCCACGCGAATCGCAGCTCCGTCCCGCGCAGCGCCGCTTTTCCGCCGTTGCCCAGCGCCTTGATCACCTGCACGGCCTCGCGGAGCTGACCCAGCGTCTGCGGCTGCGCGCCGAGCACCCGCAGCGCCGAGTCGCCCCGCCCGATCCCGCAGATCGTCCGGTTGCCGTACATCTCGTTGAGCGTGGCGAACAGCGAGGCGGTGACCGTCCAGTCGCGGGTGCCCGGGTTGGTCACCATCGGCCCGACGATCACCCGCTCGGTCTCGTCCAGGATCTTCGAGTAGATGACGTACGGCTCCTGCCAGAGCACGTGCGAGTCGAACGTCCACACGTGGCTGAAGCCGGCCGCCTCCGCCTTCTTCGCCAGCTCGACGACCGTCCGCGCGGGCGGATCGTTCTGAAGTACGACACCGATATCCATGGGCATCCCTAGAGCAGATAGTCCGACAGGCCGCGCGGCAGGTACTTCCCGCGCCCGGCCCGCCCGGTGTACTCGCCGCCGGAACTGATCACCTCGCCGCGGGACATGACCGTGTCGACCCGCCCGTCGATCTCCCAGCCCTCCCACGCCGAGTAGTCCATGTTCATGTGGTGCGTCTCGACGCTGATCCGGGTGCGCCCGGCCGGGTCGTAGAGCACGATGTCGGCGTCCGAGCCGGGCGCGATGACGCCCTTGCGCGGGTAGAGGCCGAACATCCGCGCCGGGGTGGTCGCGATCGTCTCCACCCAGCGGGCCAGCGACAGCTTCCCGTCGACGACGCCCTGGTACAGCAGGTCGACGCGGTGCTCGACGCCGCCGATGCCGTTCGGGATCTTGGAGAAGTCGCCGACGCCCATCTCCTTCTGGTCCTTCATGCAGAAGGGGCAGTGGTCGGTGGAGACCACGGAGAGGTCGTTGGTGCGCAGCCCCTGCCACAGGTCGGCGCGGTGGCTCTCCTCGCCGGAGCGCAGCGGCGTCGAGCAGACCCACTTGGCGCCCTCGAAGCCGGGCGCGCCGAGCTGGTCCTCCAGCGTCAGGTACAGGTACTGCGGGCAGGTCTCGGCGAACACGTTGCGGCCCAGGTCGCGGGCCGCCCGGACCTGTTCCAGGGCCTTCGACGCGCTCAGGTGCACGATGTAGAGCGGGCAGTCCGCGGCCACCGACGCCAGCCAGATCGCCCGGCTGGTCGCCTCTGCCTCCAGCTCCTGCGGGCGGGTGATGCCGTGGAAGATCGGATCGGTCTCGCCGCGTTCCAGGGCCTGCCGGACCAGCACGTCGATCGCCGGGCCGTTCTCCGCGTGCATCATGATCATGGCGCCGTTCTCCCGCGCCCTCTGCATCGCGCGCAGGATCTGCCCGTCGTCGGAGTAGAAGACGCCCGGGTACGCCATGAACAGTTTGAAGCTGGTGATGCCCTCGCCCGCGACCAGCTGGTCCATGGCCTTGAGCGAGTCGTCGTCGACCCCGCCCAGGATCATGTGGAAGCCGTAGTCGATGTGGCAGGCGCCCTCGGTCTTGGCGTGCCAGGCCGCCAGCCCGTCCTGCACCACCTCGCCGTACCGCTGGATGGCGAAGTCGATGATCGTGGTGGTGCCGCCGATCGCGGCCGCCTTCGTGCCGGTGTCGAAGGTGTCGCTGGCCTCGGTGCCGCCGAACGGCATCTGCATGTGGGTGTGCGCGTCGATCGCGCCGGGGATCACGTACTTCCCGGTCGCGTCGATCACCTCGGGCCCGTCCGGCCCCCTTCCGGGCGCGAAGACGGCCGCGATGGTCTCGCCGTCGACGAGCACATCCGCCGGGTACGGTCCGGTGGCCCCGATGACCGTGCCGCCCTTGATCAGGATGCTCACGGTTGCACCATCCGGGTGTAGGAGTCCGGCCGGCGGTCGCGGTAGAACTGCCAGCGCTCGCGGACCGTCTTGATCAGGCCCAGGTCGAGGTCGCGGACGATCAGGTCGGCCTTGTGCGTGTCGCCGACGTCGCCGACGAACTTGCCCTCCGGGTCGACGAAGTACGACTGGCCGTAGAAGTCGTCGTCGCCCAGCTCCTCGATGCCGACCCGGTTGATCGCGCCGATGTAGTACTCGTTGGCGACCGCGCTGGCCGGCTGCTCCAGCTGCCAGAGGTACCCGGACAGGCCGCGGCTGGTCGCCGACGGGTTGAACACCATCTGCGCTCCGCCGAGGCCGAGCTCCCGCCAGCCCTCCGGGAAGTGCCGGTCGTAGCAGATGTAGACGCCGACCTTGCCGACCGCGGTGTCGAACACCGGGTATCCGAGGTTGCCGGGCCGGAAGTAGAACTTCTCCCAGAAGCCGTTGACCTGCGGGATGTGATGCTTGCGGTACTTGCCGAGGTACTTGCCGTCGGCGTCGACCACCGCCGCGGTGTTGTAGAGGACGCCTTCCTGCTCCTTCTCGTACATCGGCAGGACCATGACCATGCCCAGCTCGGCCGCGAGGGCCTGGAAGCGCTCGGTGGTCGGGCCGGGGATCGACTCGGCGTACTCGTAGTAGGCGGCGTCCTGGACCT
The DNA here is from genome assembly GCF_934643405.1 of uncultured Actinoplanes sp. GTDB lineage: Bacteria > Actinomycetota > Actinomycetes > Mycobacteriales > Micromonosporaceae > Actinoplanes. Next base: position 8,404 of record NZ_CAKUCL010000068.1, on the reverse strand, counting down.
GGCAGAAGTAGGGGCCGTAGAACAGCTCCTGGAAGCAGATCACCTTGGCGCCCTGGGCGGCGGCGTCGCGGGCATAGTCCTCGTGCGCCTTGATCATCGATTCTTTGTCGCCCGTCCACGTGGTCTGGACGAGGGCGGCGCGAACGACGTCGGTCATGACTGCTGCCCCTCTCAAGATCTTTAACTTTGTTGCCGATGAGACCGGCGATGCGGCGCGGGGAAGCGCCTGTGATCGTGTGTCTACTCCCCGTCATAGGTCCAGCGCTAGGGCTTGCTTGTCGGGTGCGGATGCCGTAGGACACTAACGACACACCATCAGGCGAACAATTTCTCGTACGTAACGGATTGTTTCGGAGTTGTCATTGATCGGGCTGATCAGCGGGGCGATCCAGGACCGCAGCGCTCGGGGGATAGCCGCCGCCGTCGGCCGTCTGGTCAGCACCGGCGAGCTGCCCGCCGGCGCCCGCCTGCCGACCGTCCGGGACGTGGCCCGCGAGCTGGGCGTCAGCCCGACCACGGTGAGCGAGGCGTGGCGCAGCCTGACCCGGGCCGGGGCGATCCTGACCCGCGGCCGGTCCGGCACGTTCGTCGCCGACCCGGCCGTGAGCCGGCCCGGATGGCGATACTCCCAGCTCGGCAACGTGGCGGCCGGCGTTTCCCGGGATTTGTCCACCGGCGTGCCGGATCACGATCTGCTGCCCGATCTCACCGAGGCGCTGCGGATGATCGGCGACGGCCGGCTGACCACGAGCTACCTGGACGCGCCGGTCCTGCCGAGGCTCGAGGAGGTGCTGCGCTCGCGCTGGCCGTTCCGGCCCGAGCGGCTGACCGTCGTGGACGGCGCGCTGGACGCGCTCGACCGGATCATCGGCGCCGTGGTGCGGTTCGGCGATCATGTCGTGGTGGAGAATCCGGCCTTCCCGCCGCTGCTGGACCTGCTGGAGACGGTCGGGGCCACGGTCAGCGGGGTGCCGGTCGACGACGCCGGGATGCGGCCGGACCGGCTGCGGGCGGTGCTCGGCGGGGTGCCGGCGGTCGCGGTGTTCCTCCAGCCGCGGGCGCACAACCCGACCGGGGCGAGCCTGACCCCGTCGCGGGCCGCCGCGCTCGCGGACGTGCTGCGGGACTTCCCGGACGTGCTGGTGGTCGAGGACGATCACGCGGGGGACATCGCCACCGCGGCGCCGATCAGCCTCGGAGCGCACCTGCCGGCGCGCACCGTGCACGTGGCCAGCTTCTCCAAGAGCCACGGACCGGACCTGCGGCTGGCGGCGGCCGGCGGCCCGGCCTCGGTGATCGGCGCGGTGGCCGACCGGCGGCTGCTCGGCCCGGGCTGGTCGAGCCGGCTGCTGCAGGGGGTGCTGGCCGCCCTGCTGACCGACCCCGTGGCAGCCTCGGCGGTGGCGGCGGCGCGGACGGCGTACGCAAGCAGGAGGGAAGCCCTGCTCACCGCCCTGCGGGACCGGGGCGTCGAAGCCCGCGCCGCGGATGGCATCAATCTCTGGATGGCGGTCGACGATCAGCAGATCGCCATGGTGGCGCTGGCGGCCCGCGGCATCGCGGTGGCGCCGGGCGCACCGTTCTGCGTGACCCCGCTCGACGGCGACCACGTGCGCATCACCGCCGGGCTGGTCGCCGACGGCTGCGACGAGCTGGCCGAAGCCCTGGCCGCGGCCGCCTCCCTGACCAGCCGCGGCAGCGGCCCCCGAGCCCGCCCGCACCCGCGCGGCTGGCGCTGACCCTCGCCCTGACCCTTCGGAAGGACTCCGCACATGAGCGACGACGACCTGCTCGCCCGGCACCGGGCGGTCATGCCGAGCTGGATGCCGATCTACTACGGCGACGACGCGCTGGAGATCGTCTCCGGCAGCGGCCGGCGGGTGACCGGCAGCGACGGGCGCACGTACCTGGACTTCTTCGGCGGCGTGCTGACCAACATGATCGGCTACGACGTCGCGGAGATCAACGAGGCGGTGCGCCGGCAGCTGGCCACCGGCGTCGTGCACACCTCGACGCTGTACCTGATCAAGCAGCAGGTGGAGCTGGCCGAGAAGATCGCCCGGCTGTCCGGCATCCCGGACGCGCGCGTCTTCCTGACCAACTCCGGCACCGAGGCCAACGAGACCGCCCTGCTGGTCGCGACGAACGTGCGCCGCTCCAACCAGGTGCTCGCGATCAAGAACTCGTACCACGGCCGCACCTTCGCGACCATGGCGATCACCGGTCATCGCAGCTGGTCGGGCAGCTCGCTGTCGCCGTTGCAGGTGCAGTGGCTGGCCTCGGCCGACCGGCTGCGCGGCCGGATGGCCCGGATGAACGACGGCGACCTGGCCGAGGCGGCCGTCGACGACCTGCGCGAGGTGCTGGCCACGGTCACCGCCGGGGACGTGGCCGCGCTGATCGCCGAGCCGATCCAGGGCGTGGGCGGGTTCGTCGCCGCGCCCGACGGCGTGCTCGGCGCGTACCAGAAGGTGCTGGCGGAGTACGGCATCCTGCTGATCGCCGACGAGGTGCAGACCGGCTGGGGACGCACCGGCGACCACTTCTGGGGGTACCAGGCGCACGACGTGACGCCGGATCTGATCACCTTCGCGAAGGGCATCGGCAACGGCTTCGCCCTGGGCGGCGTGGTGGGCCGGGCCGAGGTGATGAACGCGGTGCCGGCGATCAGCTTCTCCACGTTCGGCGGCAACCCGCTGTCCGCGGCGGCCGGCAACGCGGTGCTGGACTACGTGCTCGACCACGACCTGCAGCGCAACGCCGCGCGGACCGGCTCGATCCTGCTGGACGGGCTGCGGGCGCTGGACCTGCCGATCGTCGGTGAGGTGCGCGGCCGCGGGCTGATGATCGGCATCGAGCTGGTGCGCCCGGGGACGACCGAACCGGATCCGGCGGCCACGCTGCGGGTCTTCGACGGCTGCCGGGCCGGCGGGCTGCTGGTCGGCAAGGGCGGCCTCTACGGCAACGTGCTGCGGATGGGCCCGCCGCTGACCCTGACCGAGGCGGAAGCCCGCGAGGGCCTGGCGATCCTGACCGAGGCCCTGACCAGCGCCGACGCCGAGGCGCGGGTGGCCTGACCTCGCGGGCCGCCGCGCCGCCCGCCCTGCGGGACGCCCTTCGCCCCGATCCCGCCGGGCCGGCCGGCCGCGCCTGGCTCGGGGCGCAACCGCTTTTCCCCGCCGGTCCCGCCCGGGGGCAGGGCCGGAACCGGCGGGCGACTACTCAAGGTGATCCTCAGCGAAGCCAGGGAATGGATCGGTCGAGAAGTCCGCGCGATGACAATTCGTGCCTCAGCGGAATCTTCTCGTCAATGTAACCGTCCCATCCGACGCCCCAGTGATTGGCCGTGTGAGGCGCGTCGCCGATTAATTGCCGCTGCACCGGCGTGCGATTTCGCCACCATTCGCCGTCGCGGTCGACCGGCATGTCGTCGAGCGGCCGGATCCATCGGTAGGTGTAGCCGACGAAGAGCATCTTGCGGGTCACCGTGCTGTGGTTGACCGACCGCGAGTGCCAGAGCCGGCGGTCGAAGACGAACGCGTCGCCGGGGTTCGCGGTGATCTCCACGGTGCCGCGCGGGTCACTGCCGTCGGTGCGCTTCAGCGTGTTGCTCAGGTGGCTGCCCGGGACGACCTTCGTGGCGCCGCGCCCGGTCCGGGACAGGTCGGACAACACGTACGCCACCTTGAGCGACAGCATCGGCCGCGGCTCGCCGGCCGGCGACTCGGGATCGGAGTTCTGCCGGTAGCCGTCCTGGTGCCAGCCCCACACGGGCGGCCGGTCCGACAGGTTCGGCGGTGTCACGTCCAGGTGGTTGTGGTGCGAGTAGATGTTCCAGCCGGCCAGCCCCCAGACGTACGGGAACGTGCGCGCATGGGTCAGCAGCTCCCCGAACGCCTCGTCGCGCGGGAGGAAGCCCAGCAGGTGCAGCGAGCCGTCGGCCGCGGTGCGGCCCGCTTCGCGCTCCACCGCGTAGACCCGGTCGACCGCGGTCTCCAGGCGGTCGCGCTCGGCCGGCGACAGGGCGTCGCGGATCAGCAGAATGCCCTGCCGCTGGAATTCCGCGCGCTGCTCGGGCGTGATCGCCTCGAATCCGGTCAGTTCCAATTCCGGTCCCCTCAGACAGTGGCTGGTCGTTTGTTCCCCGGGGAATCTCGGTGTCCGAAAGAGAAGACGCGATCCGTGGCCCGCCGCGTTGCCCGCCTCGTCGAGAAACTTTCGTCGATCACGTTCGGTCACGAAGGCGGGCATTTTGCCGTGTCCTCGCGAACTTTTGCTGGATCTGAAGAAACTTAGCTTCACCGGCGACGAAACACCTCGGTAGTGTCTTGAGGGATTTCGATCTGTCGATCTGAGGAGAACGCACATGCCGCAGTCCTTCAGTCGCCGAAAGCTTCTCGGCGCAGCAGCCGCGGCCGGCGCAGCCGGGGTCGCCGGCCCGCTCGCCGTCCCGGCCGCCGCCTCCGCCGGCGGCAGCCACGGCACGCTCCACCGGGTCCCGCGCGACCAGATCAGCGTGCAGCTCTACACCCTGCGCGACCAGCTCGGCATCGACCTGGAGGCCAGCCTCGCCGAGCTCGCCGAAATCGGCTACACCCGGGTCGAGCACGCCGGTTTCGTGGGTCGCACCGCCGCGGCGTTCCGCGCCGCCCTGGACAACGCCGGCATCCGGGCCACCTCCGGCCACGTCGGCATCCCGCAGCCGTTCGACGTCGCCACCTGGCAGCGCGCGCTGGAGGACGCGAACATCGTCGGCAACAAGTTCATCGTCCACCCGTTCTTCGGCCAGGGCCCGAACGGCCCGATCCGGGACGCCGCCGTCTACCGCGCGTTCGCCCGCGACCTCAACCGGGCCGGCGAACTGGCCCGCCGCGCCGGGCTCAGCTTCGGGTACCACAACCACCAGGCCGAGTTCCTCCGGCAGAACGGCACCCACCTGACCGGGTACGACATCATCACCGGCGAGACCGACCCGCGCAACGTGCACCTCGAGGTGGACCTGTTCTGGGCGTTCCGCGGCGCGCACGACCCGGTCGACCTCATCCACGAGCACCGCGGCCGGATCAAACAGGTCCACGTCAAGGACCTGGACATCGACGCGAGCTTCGCCGACCCGGGCGACGGGCTGATCGACTTCGGCCGCATCTTCCGGCACTCGCGCGAGGCCGGCCTGATCGAGTACATCGTCGAGCGCGACGACGCGGGCACCCCGCCCCGCACCCCGGCCGACGCTCTCGTCACCGCCCGGCGCGGTTTCGCGTACCTGGCCGGATTGAGGTTCTGATGATCCAGCGCCTCGGTCTGCTTGCCGTCGCCGGCGTCGCTGCTCTGGCCGCGCCGACCGCGGCCGTGGCCCAGCAGGGCCACGCGTTGCCGCCGTCCTCCGACTTTCAGAAGGTCACCCTCGACGACTTCCCGGGCGAGCCGATCGCGCTCGCCGTGCTGCCGGACAAGCGGGTGCTGCACACCGCCCGCACCGGTGAGGTGCGCATCCACGAGCCGGCGACCGGCCGCAACGTGCTGGCCGCGACCATCCCGGTGTACCAGCACGACGAGGAGGGCGTGCAGGGCATCGCGATCGACCCGGACTTCGTGCACAACAAGTGGGTCTACGTCTACTACTCACCCGTCCTGAACACGCCGTCGGACGACCCGGACACGCCGACGTTCAACGAGGGCGACGCGCCGGCGGAGGGCACCCCCGCCGACTTCGCGCCGTTCAAGGGCTACCTGCAGCTGTCGCGGTTCAAGCTGGCCGGCAGCACGCTGCAGCTGAACACCGAACAGAAGATCATCCAGGTGCCGACCGACCGCGGTCAGTGCTGCCACGTCGGCGGCAAGATCGACTTCGACCGGGCCGGCAACCTCTACCTGTCCACCGGCGACGACACGAACCCGTTCTTCTCCGACGGCTACGCGCCGCTCGACGAGCGCGCCAACCGCAACCCGGCCTTCGACGCGCAGCGTTCCGCCGGCAACACCAACGACCTGCGGGGCAAGCTGCTGCGCATCAAGGTGGGCAAGACCGGCGGGTACACGATCCCGGAGGGCAACCTCTTCCGTCCCGGCGCGGCCAAGACCCGGCCCGAGATCTACGCGATGGGCCTGCGCAACCCGTTCCGGTTCGCCGTCGACCCGGTGACCGACGTGGTCTACATGGCCGACTACTCGCCGGACGCCCAGCAACCGAACCCCGCGCGCGGTCCCGCCGGGCACGGCCGCTGGATGGCCATCGACAAGCCGGCGAACTACGGCTGGCCGTACTGCGTCGCCCCTGACATGCCGTACGTGGACTACGACTTCGCCACCGGCACGTCCGGCGCGCCGTTCAACTGCGCGGCCCCGGTCAACGACTCGCCGCACAACACCGGGCGGCGCAAGCTGCCGCCGGTGGAGAAGGCCGAGGTCATCTACTCGTACGGTCCCAGTGCGGCCTTCCCCGAGCTGGGCACCGGCGGCATCGGCCCGATGGGCGGACCGGCCTACCACTTCGACCGCAACCTGCGGTCGGCGACCAAGTGGCCGGCGGCGTTCGACGGGCTGCCGCTGTTCGGCGAGTGGACCCGTGACTACATCAAGGCGTTCCACCTCGACCGGCGCAACCAGGTGACCCGGATCGACCCGGTGCTGCCGGAGATCGTCTTCGACAACCCGATGGACATGGACTTCGGCCCGGACGGCGCGCTCTACGTCCTCGAGTACGGCGACGGCTACTTCGCCGAGAACCCGGACGCGCAACTGGCGCGGATCGACTACGTGCGGGGCAACCGCACCCCGATCGCGAGGGTGACCGCCACGCCGACCGCGGGCCAGGCGCCGCTGACCGTGTCGTTCTCCAGCGCCGGCACGACCGACCCGGACGGCGACACGCTGTCCTACGAGTGGTACCTGGACAATGACAACAAGGTCGACTCGAGGTCGCCGAACCCGACGTTCACCTTCACGCAGAACGGCGACTACCGCCCGACGCTCAAGGTCACCGACCCCACCGGGCGGTCCGCCTCGGCCGAGGTGATCCTGCCGGTCGGCACGCTGGCCCCGCAGGTCAGTTTCGTGACGCCGGTCGAGGGGCAGCCGTTCCACTTCGGTGACACGGTCAACTTCCAGGTGACCGTGGTCGACGACGCCCCGGTGGACTGCTCGAAGGTGACGGTCACGTACATCCTCGGGCACGCGCAGCACGGCCACCCGCTGTCCTCGGCGACCGGCTGCACCGGCTCGATCACCACGTTCGTGGACCCGGGTCACGCCGGGGCCGACGATCTGGCCGCGGTCTTCGTCGCGTCGTACACCGACAGCGGCGTACCACCGCAGACCGGCCGGGCCACCGTCGTGCTGACGCCTTCCGACTGACCCTCGCCGGAACAGGCCGGGCCCCCGCCGGGGCCCGGCCTTTCGCGAACATCTCGTGAACAGCGGGGGAACGTTTCCGCCAGCGCTTTTGGGTCTGTCCCGCGGCGGAGAACCTCGACCAGGTGACAGAGACAACGGTCATTCTGGCCCTGGTGGTCGTCACAGCCCTCGGCTTCGACTTCACCAACGGGTTCCACGACACCGCGAACGCGATGGCGACGTCCATCGCCACCGGGGCACTGCGGCCGAAGGTGGCCGTGGCCCTCTCCGGCCTGCTCAACCTCGTCGGCGCGTTCCTCTCGGTCGAGGTCGCGCTGACCGTCACCAACGCCGTGGTGAGGATCCAGAACGCGAACGGCGCCCCTGAGCCCTCGTTGACCGCCGACGGCGGAACCGCGCTGCTGCTGATCGTGCTGGCCGGTCTCATCGGCGGCGTCGTCTGGAACCTGCTCACCTGGCTGCTCGGCCTGCCGTCGAGCTCGTCGCACGCCCTGTTCGGCGGTCTGATCGGCGCCACCGTCGCGGGCCTCGGCTGGGCCGGCGTGAACTGGAACGGCGACGGCTCGAAGCTGGACGGCGTCGTCGGCAAGGTGATCCTGCCGGCCATCCTGTCCCCGGTCATCGCCGGCGTGGTGGCCGCCGCCGGCACCTGGCTGATCTACCGGGTCACCCTCGGCGTCGCGCAGCGTTTCACCGAGAACGGCTTCCGCTGGGGCCAGATCGGCAGCGCCTCGCTGGTCTCGCTGGCGCACGGCACCAACGACGCGCAGAAGACCATGGGCGTCATCACGCTGGCCCTGATCGCGACCGGGAAGTGGACCGACCTCTCCGGCATCCCGCTCTGGGTGAAGGTCGCCTGTGCGGTGACCATCGCGCTCGGCACGTACCTGGGCGGCTGGCGCATCATCCGCACCCTGGGCAAGGGGCTGGTCGAGATCGCCTCGCCGCAGGGCATGGCCGCCGAGTCCGCGTCGGCCGCGGTCATCCTGGCGTCGAGCCACCTGGGCTTCGCGCTGTCCACCACGCACGTCGCGACCGGCTCGATCCTCGG
>NZ_CAKUCL010000067.1 GCF_934643405.1 uncultured Actinoplanes sp. | reverse complement strand
GGGGCGGCGTGCTGGGAGCGGCGTGCTGGCAATGGGAACCGGGAGCGGGGGAGCGGGGCATGCAGGACTGGGACGTCGAGCAGGAGCGCCGGACAGGGGCGCGGCCGCAGGTGCGCATGCCTGCCGTGCTCGTGGCGGTGGCGGCTCTGGCGTTTGCGGCGGTCGGCTGGGGTGTGGCGGTGCGCGCCCACACGCGCCCGAGCCCGTGGTCGGTCCCGGCTTCGCCCGCCGGTGAGGCACCCAAGCAGGGGGACGCGCCCGACGACGCCGCGGTCGAGCAGGCCGCACGCATCCTGCTCGGCGGCGGGGACGAGTTCGGCGCCGTCGACCCGAACGCGCGCAACCTCGCGGCCGGGCAGCCCGTGGTGCTGCGCAACCGGGACGCCGAAGTGCAAGTCACGCCGGGGCGGGTCACGCTCGGCACCGACACCTGCGCGCCCGGCCCGCTGCTGACCGTCGCGATCTCCGTGCGGGAGGTCGAGGGGTCGGCGACGCTGCCGGTCCACGACTTCGCCATGCTCACCCCGGCCGGGCCGCGACGGCCGATCGAGGCCTGCTCCATCCAGCATCGGTCCCTGGTGTTCGCCGCGACCGAGCCGGGGCGGCTCGCCTACGGCCCGGACCCGGCCGCCCCCGAGGCCGTCTGGCGCCTGACCTGACGCGGCAGCACCCGAGCGGACCGCCAACTAGCGACGGCGTGGCATCAGCAGCAACGCCCCCAGGCCGAGAACGCAACACCCCACGATGTACCAGCTGATCCCGGTGCTCGACCCAGTCGACTGCAGGATCTTCGTGGCGATCAGCGGCGCCGGCCCGCCGGCGATCACGGACGCCAGCTGATATCCGAGACCGGCCCCGGAATAGCGCAGATTCGCGCCGAAGGACTCGGCTATCAGGGCCGCCTGGGGACCGTACTGCATGTCGTGGAAGATCAGCGACACGACGATGGCCAGCAGGATGAGCGTGGACTGCTTGGTGTTCAGCAGGCCGAAATACGGGAAGGCGAACAGCCCGGTGAGCACGATCCCGGCGCCGTACACCTGCCGGCGCCCGAAACGGTCCGACAGATGGCCGAACAGCGGCACGCTGATCAATCCGATGGTGGCGGCGATGAGGATGTCGTCCAGCAGGTTGTCGCGCTTCAGCCCCAGCTGCTTGGTCCCGTACGTGAGAACGAAGCTCGTGAAGAGGTAGAAGGGAGCCTGTTCACCCAGCCGCACGAATGCCGACGTGATGATGGTGCGCCACTCGGTGCGGACGACCTCGAGCAGCGGACGCCGTACCACGGAACCGCTCTTGACCACCTCGGCGAACTCGGGACTCTCCAGCACCCGGAGCCGCACGTACAGGCCGACGGCGAGCAGGACGATGCTCAGCAGGAACGGGATCCGCCAGCCCCAGTTGTCGAAGTCCGGCCCGGTCCAGTCGGTCATCAGGCGGAAGACGCCGGTGGACAGGACCAGCCCCAGCGGCACGCCGAGCTGCGGCCACGAGGCCATGATCCCGCGTCGCGCCCGGGTGCCCCACTCCATCGACAGCAGGACCGACCCGCCCCACTCGCCGCCCACGCCCACGCCCTGCCCGATCCGCAGCAGCGTGAGCAGGACCGGCGCCGCGTAGCCGATCGTGGCGTAACTCGGCAGCACGCCGATCAGCGTGGTCGAGATGCCCATGAGCAGCAGCGTGGCGATCAGCGTCGCCTTGCGCCCGATCCGGTCGCCGTAGTGGCCGAAGATCGCGGCGCCGACCGGCCGGGCGGCGAAGCCGACGAACTGCGTGCCGAACGACAGCAGGATGCCGGTGAAGGCCGCCTGATGCGGGAAGAACAGCGCCGGAAAGATCAACGACGCGGCCGTGTTGTAGAGGAAGAAGTCGTACCACTCGATCGTGGTCCCCACGGTGCTGGCGACGACGGCGCGCCGCCGGTGTGACACGGTGGTGACGGTGTCCGGAACGGCCATGACGCCCTCCCATGCCGAGTTCGCCCTGCACCCCCGAATATCGTCCTGTATCGATCAAATGGCAACCCACCGGGCCCGGTCGAGGGTGGCTTGGCAGTGAGCGCCGAGCTTCGGCGTGCACGGTGGTGCCGGCACCCGGCGCGAAACGGTCTACAGTGGATCGGCATGGGCGACGTCGACGTCCGGCGCGGGCCGCGGCGAGCGTGAGGGCCAACTGCGCTCTGGAACGACGACGTCATAACCGCGCCCGGCCGGATGACGCCGCCCCGCCTTTCCCCGTCCCGGGACGCGCCCCGGGGCATCGTGCGGCAGCTCATGGACGCGCGCGACGGCCGAAGACCTGCGCGAGGCCGGCGAGTTCGGCGCCGCGGGCCGCAAGACGGCCTGACGACCGTCACGACCGGGGCGCCGCCAGCCGTGCCGCAGACAGCCGCGGATGCGGGGCGGATGGCGGGCCGAGTGGATCGCCGGCGGTGCGGTGCTGCGTCACGTCACGCCACCGGCCGGTACTGCCAGCCGTTCCACAGTGCCCGGACTGCCGCGGCCGGCTCCTTGGCCGCCCGGTCGAAGGGGCCGTGGATCTCCAGGGCGGTGGCGCCGGCGGGGCTGGAGACGCTGTCGTCCCACCAGAGCCCGGACCACGACCGGGAACCGTCCGAGGTGACGAACTCGTGGTAGCGGCCGCGCTTGCCGTCCGGCCCGGTCGCGTCGCCCGACCCGCATTTCTTGCCGGCGCAGTCCGGCAACGCGTCGCGCCGCTTGTTGCGCTGCTCGGGGGTCTTGTAGAGGATCCAGTAGGCGGTGACGCCGCCGCCGATGTCGCATTCCCGTTTGATCTTCTGCACACTCGTGGGTTCGGCGGGCGTGCACGACGCCAGTGACTGCGAGCCGGCGAATTGCTGGAGCGTGGCCAGGTCGGCGTCGGCCGGTGGCCGGCTGGTCCGCCAGACGTAGGCGCCGCCGGCCACCAGCACCAGCACCGCGATGAGGGCGGCCACCTTGGGCAGGACGTGCCGGCGGGCCGGGGCGGGCGGCTCCAGGACGCGGGCGGGCGGCTCCAGGACGCGGGTGGGCGACGGCGGCGCCGCCTCCAGCAGCTGCCTGGCCTGCCGGGCGGTGATGCGGCCGGCCGGGTCCTTCTGCAGCAGGCCGTTGATCAGGGTGGTCAGCGGCGCCCCGGCCTCCGGTGACGGCGGCGGCGGATGGTACCGGGCCACCGCGCCCAGGGTCGCGTAGAAGTCGCGCCGCGCGAACGGGGACACGCCGGTGAGGCACTCGTACAGGGTCACGCCCAGCGACCACAGGTCGGCCGCGACGCTGGCCGGGGCGTTGCGCAAGCGCTCGGGCGCCACGTAGGCGGGCGTCCCCCGGAACTGCACCGAATGGTCCTCGGTGGCGACGTTCACGATCTTCGCGATGCCGAAGTCGGTGAGCACGATCCGCCCGTCGGCGCCGATCAGGATGTTCGCCGGCTTCACGTCGCGATGCAGGACACCGACGCTGTGCGCGGCCTGCAGCGCCGACAGCACCGCCAGGCCCACCCGCCGGGTCCGCTCGGGGGTCAGCGGGCCGTCGTCGCGGAGCACCTGCTCCAGGCTGCGGCCCCGGACGTACTCCATGATGATCAGAGGATTCGGCTTCACGTCCTCGATGTAGTGGATCCGGATCACGCCGCGGTGGTGCAGATTGCTGACCCGTACGGCAGCCTGGGCCTCACGCAGCACGTCGCCCCGGACCTCCGCGGGGGCCGCGCCGGCCGGAACGATCTCCTTGATCGCTACCTCGCGGTCCAGCAGGGTGTCTCTGGCGAGCCACACCCGGGCCATGCCGCCGCGCCCGATCAGCGAAAGGACCTGGTAGTGCGGGGGAAGCCCGGGAATGGTGCCGGAGGACATTCACCCAAGGTATCGATGGCAGTCCCGGCCGGGCAATCGGTCGTCCGAGCCTTGCGCCCGGCTCATCGGGAGGCACAGGCCACGCACATGCGGGCGGTCGGGCGCGCCTCCAGCCGCGCCGGCGGGATCGGGTCCCCGCAGCTCTCGCACACGCCGTAGGTGCCGGCCTCCAGGCGGAGCAGCGCCTCCTGAAGCTCGGCGACCTGGCGGCGCGTCGAGTCCAGGACGGCGGTCAGCTGGGCACGCTCGTAGGCGATCGTCTGGCCCTCGGGGTCGTGCTCGTCGTCGGCGTTGGACGCCTGCGCGGCCTCGAAGAGGCTCAACAGGTCGGCCTCCAGCGTCGCCGCCTCCGAGCGGGCCTGCTCGATGCGGCTCAGCAGCGTGGAGCGCGTCTCGTCCATGACATTCCCACGATACGCCGCACGTCGTGAAGGGACGAAGCGGACAGAATCACTCGGGAAGAGATCAGGGCCTCATGTGGTTGACATGTCAATCGCGTCGACCCATAGTTGACGTGTCAATCAGGGAGGAACCATGACCGCAGTGGAGTTCGGCCTCGACACCTTCGGCGACGTGCCGGAGGACGACTCCGGCAAGCCCCTCTCGTACGCCGCCGCGATCCGGCAGGTCGTCGACGAGGCGGTACTGGCCGACGAGCTCGGGGTCGACGTGATCGCGCTCGGCGAGCACCATCGCCCGGAGTACTCGGTCAGCACCCCCGAGACCGTTCTCGCCGGCATCGCCACCCGCACCCGGCGCATCAAGCTGGCCTCCGGCGTGACCGTGCTGAGCTCCGACGACCCGGTCCGGGTGTTCCAGCGCTTCGCGACCGTGGACGCGCTGTCCGGCGGCCGCGCCGAGGTCATCCTGGGCCGCGGGTCGTTCACCGAGTCGTTCCCGCTGTTCGGCTACGACCTGCGCGACTACGACGTGCTGTTCGAGGAGAAGATCAATCTCTTCGCCGAGCTGCTCAAGGAGAAGCCGGTCACCTGGACGGGCACCACCCGGCCCGCGCTCGTCGACGCCGACGTGTTCCCGAAGACCGAGTCCGGCAAGCTGACCACCTGGGTCGGCGTCGGCGGCTCGCCGCAGTCGGTGGTCCGCACCGCCCAGTACGGCCTGCCGCTCATGCTCGCGATCATCGGTGGGCCGCCGGAGCGCTTCGAGCCGTACATCGACCTGTACCGCCGCGCGGCCGGCCAGCTCGGCACCACGGCGCACCCGGTCGGCATGCACTCGCCGGGCTTCATCGCCGACACCGACGAGGAGGCCAAGGAGATCCACTGGCCGGGCTACCGGGTGATCCGCGACCGGATCGGCGAGATCCGCGGCTGGCCCAACGTCCGCCGGGCCGAGTACGAGGCGGACATCGAGCACGGCTCGCTCTACATCGGGTCGCCGGAGACGGTCGCGCGCAAGATGGCCAATGCGATCAAGACCCTCGGCGTCGGCCGGTTCGACCTGATCTACACCGCGGGTGCGCAACCGTCGAGCGCTCGCCTGCGCTCGGTGGAGCTCTACGGCACCAAGGTCCTGCCGATGGTGAAGGACATGCTGAGCTGAATGTCGCACGGTGCGGCGGGCCCGGACCCGCCGCGCCCGGGCCCGGCTAGGGTCGTCGTCATGCTCCTCGACATCGACCGGATCCGCTCCGGCTATCCCGCCCTCGCCGAAGGTCTCCTGCATTTCGACGGGGCCGGTGGCACGCAGTTCGCCGGGCCGGTGATCGGCGCCATCGCCGCGACCATGGGAACGGCGGTGTCCAACCGGGGGACCGCGTCGGTGCCGGCGCGTCGCTCGGGGGAGATCGTCGCGGCGGCCCGGTCGGCGGTCGCCGACCTGGTCGGCGGTCAGCCGGACGGTGTCGTCTTCGGGCCCAGCGCCACCGCCTTGACGTACCTGGTCGCGCGCACCCTGTCGCAGGGCTGGGGCCCGGACGACGAGGTCGTCGTCTCCCGGCTCGATCACGACTCGAACGTGCGCCCGTGGGTGCAGGCGGCTTCGGCGGCCGGCGCCCGGGTGCGCTGGGCCGACGTCGACCTGGCCACCGGTGCGCTGCCGGTGGAGCAATATCAGGAGCTCATCTCCTCCCGTACGGCGGTGGTGGCGCTCACCGCGGCGAGCAACGCGATCGGCACGGTTCCCGAGGTCGCCGGCATCGCCGCGATCGCGCACGCGGCCGGGGCACTCGTCTACGTCGACGGCGTGCACGCGACGGCGCACGTGCCCACCGACGTGGTGCCGCTCGGTGCCGACTTCTACGTGACCAGCGCGTACAAGTGGTCCGGCCCCCATTACGCGGCGGTCGTCGCCGCGCCCTCGCTCTGGGAGACGCTGCACCCGGTCAAGCTGATCCCGTCGCCGTCGCGCGTGCCGGACCGCTTCGAGTACGGGACGCTCAGCTTCGAGCTGCTCGCCGGAATGACCGCGGCGGTCGATCATCTGGCCGGCCTGGCGGGCTCGTCGGCGGCCGGTCGCCGGGAACGCCTGCTCGACACCATGGCGGCCGTGGCGGCGTACGAAAGCGGTCTTGCCGGGCGGCTCGCCGCCGGTCTCGCCTCGATCGACGCGGTGAGCCTGTGCCCCGCGCCGGCCGGTCGATGCCCGACGATCTCGTTCCGGGTGGCCGGGCAGGCGCCGGCCGACACCGCGCGCATCCTCGGTGAGCAGGGGATTTGCGTATCGCACGGCGACTACTACGCGGTCGAGTACTTCGAGGCGGCGGGGCTGCGCGACACCGGTGGCGCGGTGCGGGCGAGTCTCTACCACTACAACACCGCCGACGAGGTCGACCGGCTGATCGAGGCGGTCGGAAAGCTTTGATCGCCGGCCGCTACGCCGTCGTGGCCCGCCTGGTGACGTAGGTGACCGCCCACAGGACGACGCCGATCGCCAGCAGGACGCCGGCCACCCGGTAGTCGTCGGCGGCCCGGCCGGACAGCGGGCTGGCCAGAAAGGCGCAGGTGATCGCGCCCGCCACCGGGATCGCCGTCGGGGCGTGGAAGTGCCGGTGCTCCACCCGGTCGCGGCGCAGCACCAGCACGGCGACGTTCACCACCGTGAAGACGCACAGCAGCAGCAACGACGTGGTGCCGCCCAGGGCGGTCAGGTCGGCGAACCAGATCAGTCCGAACGCGACGACCGTGGTGAAGACGATCCCCACCCAGGGCGTGCGCCGTCCGGGGTGGAGGCGGCCCAGCACCCGGGGAAGCACCCGCTCGTTCGCCATCCCGTACAGCAGGCGGCTGGCCATCAGCATGTTGATCAACGCCGAGTTCGCGACCGCGAACATGGTGATGAACGCGAAGATCCACAGGGGGAACGCGGCGGCGCCCGCCGACACCACCTTGAGCAGGGGCGCGTCACCCTCGCCCAGATCCTCCGGCGACACCAGCGCCACCGACGAGATGGACACCAGCACGTAGATGAGCCCGGTCACGCACAGGCCGAGCAGCATCATGCGCGGGAAGATCCGTACCGGGTCCTTGGTCTCCTCGGCCATGTTGACCGAGTCCTCGAAGCCGACCATCGCGAAGAACGCCAGCGCCGTCGCCGCCGTCACCGCGAAGAAGGGGCTCTCGCCCTCGGCCACGTTGAACTGGGTGAGGCGGGACAGGTCGCCCTTGCCGCCGCCGATCGCCCACGCCCCGATCACGATGACGATCAGCAGGCCGGTCAGCTCGACGACGGTGAGCAGCACGTTGAGCTTCACGCTCTCGCCGACGCCGCGGAAGTTGATCAGGGCGATCAGCGTCATGAATCCGAGCGCGACCGCGGTCACCCCGAGACCCTCGCCCAGCGACAGGTCGAACGCCTCGCCGAAGTTCTCCGCGAACGCCTTCGACGCGCTCGACGCCGAGGTCAGCCCGGAGCACATCACCGCGAACGTGACCAGGAACGTCAGGAAGTGGATGCCGAACGCCTTGTGCGTGTAGAGCGCCGCGCCGGCCGCCCGCGGATACTTCGTGACCAGTTCCAGGTAGCTGAACGCGGTCAGCAGCGCCACCAGGAACGCGCACAGGAACGGCAGCCACACCGCGCCGCCGACCTCGTTCGCGACCCGGCCGGTGAGCGCGTACACGCCCGTACCGAGAATGTCGCCGACCACGAACAGCAGCAGCAGTCCCGGTCCCATCACCCGTTTGAGCGTGGGTTCCTCGCGCGTCGCCACGTCCGCCATGGCTTCACCCTAAGTGAAGTCGACATGTACGGCACGTACAGGCACCATGACAGCATGCGTATCGTGGTCGCGGTCAATCCGGAAGCCGACGAGCCGTGGGTGGTCGACGCCGTCATCGACCTGGCCCGGCAGACCGGCGCGTCGGCCTCCGTCGTCGCCGTCGACGAGGTGGAGCTGGAACGGCTGGCCTCGGTGCCGCGGGCCATCTACGCCGAACGGGCCGAGCAGGCCGCCTCCGCCGCCGTGCGGCGCCTGACCGAGGCGGGCATCGACGCGACCGCCACGGTGCTGCCCGGCCGCCCGGTCGAGCGCATCCTCGAGTTCGCCGACACCGACCGGGCCGACCTGATCGTGGCGGGCTCCAGCTCCAAGCCCGCGGTGGCGCAGAAGCTGCTCGGCAGCGTCCCGCTGACGCTGATCCGCCGCTCGGAGCGCCCGGTCCTGGTGGTCACCCACCCGCACCGGGCGGCGCAACCCTAGGCGCCGTCGCGCAGGAAGAGCTCCGTGGCCACGGCCGCGACGGCCTTGCGGTCCGCGGCCAGCAGCACCGAGCGCATCTTCCGGACGGCTTTCTCGTACGGGATGGCGTCCAGCCGGGTGGCGATCAGCGCGCGTTCCCAAGGCAGGTGCTCGTCCGCGCTCTCGCACAACAGCGCCAGCCCGAGTCTGCCGTCGACCACCGTGGTCAGCTGACGCGCGGTGGCCGGCCAACGGTTGAGGATGTCGGCGACGGTCACCAGGTGGACGGCCATGTCGATGCCGTCGGCCAGCGTCACCACCGGCGTCGTGCGCAGCAGGAGCCGCAGGTAGAACTGCCAGATGTTCAGCAGCCTCTTGGTCTCCCGGCCGGAGGGGTCGTCGTGCCCGGCGATGGTCTTCCGGATGGCGTTGCGGACGTCCTGGTGGCGTTCCAGCGCCACGATGTCGACGTCCTCGATCGGCGGGGCGGGCGGCACCGGCAACCTCGGGCCCGTCTCGGGCAGGAAGGAGCGACGCAGCGGCCGCGTCATGGTTGCCAGGGTTCCCGCCCATCGCCCGCGGCCGATGCGCCGGTGCGACGTGCGCGCCTCGAGCGCGCGTTCCACCTCAGCCCGCATCTCCGGCAGGACGACCTCGTCCGATCGCTCGACCACCCGGGTGCGGTCCTGCCCTGCCAGGAGCACCGTGGCGGATCCCGTGCCGACCACGTCGCCGTACGGGAATCCCAGGAGACCGCTCAGGTAGAGGTCCACGGACGTGTCACCGACGATCGGCATGATGATCGGTAGATGCGTCAGCTTGCGCAGGAACGTCCACCCCGGGCTCGGATCGTCGCCGAACCTTGTGAAGGCGCTCTTGTCGATGTGCTGGTATATCTCGTCCAGCTGGGCCGCGGCGATGACCTGGTCCAGGCCGATGACCAGGCGGCACCCCTGCAACGCGCCCGTCAGGAACAGGTTGAGCGCCTGCATGACCTCGACCGCGGAGCGCGAGTCGCAGCGGTCGAGATCGTCGACGAAGATGACCAGGCTCCGCCGTCGTTTCGCCAGCTCCTCCAGGATGGTCTTGACGTCTCGCTGCACCAGATACAGATATCTGGACTGGGCGTTGTTGAGCGGGTCGCGCAGGGGCGCGTCGCGGGACGGCGAGGCCATGGCCCTGCTCAGCACGGGCCCGGTGAAAAGCTCGGCGGGCAGGAACGACACGGCCCGGCCGAACAGCAGGCGGCCGGCGGTGTGACCGAGCCCGATCAACAGGAGCACCGCCGGGATGATCCACGCCCACTGGGTGGCGGCGATTCCCCACAATTCCGCCGGTTTCTCCTGGCGCATGAGCTGTACCACGACGGGGACGGACAAGGCGAACACGGCCAGGCGCAGGAACGGCGACGTGACGTTGCGGGCGAGCTGGCGTCGCAGATGGGCGACGTCGAGGCGCCGGGCGTTGCGGTCGAACCAGAACCGGCCTCGCGCGTCGGCGCCGGCGCAGAAGGTGGGCACCGCGGCCTCGGTGATGGTGCGGGCCAACCCGGCCCACAGCTGCTCACTGGTCTGATGCGCCCACGGCTCGAAGAGCGCCGCGACGGGCGGGCCGGGCGGGCCGGCCGGCGTCGACGCGCGGTCGGAGTCCTGGTCGTCCGCCCGATGCAGCTTCGCCAGGAGGCGGCTGGCGCCCAGCGTAGTCAGGTGGTGACGCTTGCGGCCGGGCTCCACCCATCCGGCCGCGGCGTCCTCCAGTCGCTTCCGGAGCAGGTGCATGACCGTCGTCTTGCCCGAACCCCACGGCCCGTCCACCACGACCACCTGCGGGCCAGGCTTCTCCTGCACCGGTCCGTCGCCGGACACCAGGAACAGGTCGGCCAGGACGTCGACCACCGACCGCCGGCCCAGCGAGTCCTCGGCGGCCGGGGTGTCCTCGAAACCCTTGATCACGACCGAGGGCCGTTCCGGCCTGCGGGCCTCGCCGCCCGAAGCCGGTCCGGGCGGGATCGCCGGCGGCTCGGGCGGCCCGTCGCCGGCGCCGGTCGACGGCGAGGGCAGATCCGTCGGCAACGCGGAATCCGGCGGCGAAGCGGGGTCGGCCGGCGCGGCGGAGATCGGCGGTGACGGGCGCGCCGACGGCCGCCGGGCCGGGGCCGGAACCGATGACGGGCCGACGATGAGCCGCAGCCGGCGTTCCACCTCGGCGCCCGTCAGGCGGTTGGCCGGTTCGCGGTCGAGCAGACCGATCAGCACTGGGCCGAGCGGCCCGGCCCGCTCGGGTGGGTCCGGCGGCTCGGTGGCCAGCGCCATCAGCGTGGCCATCGCAGACTCCCGCGCGTACGGGGAGCGCCCCTCGACGGCCGCGTACAGCGTCGCACCGAGGGACCAGAGATCGGACTCCACGGTCGACGAGCCGTCCCGGGCCCGCTCGGGCGAGACGTATTGCGGGGAGCCGACGATCATGCCGGGCCCGGTCACCGAGCCGTCGTCGACGAAGGTGGCCAGGCCGAAGTCGGTCAGCATCACCCGGCCGTCGTCGCCGATCAGAACGTTGTGCGGCTTGATGTCGCGGTGCAGCACCCCGGCGCGATGCGCGGCGGTCAGCGCGTCGAGCAGGGCCAGCCCGATCTTCGCGGCGTCGACCGGGGGATACGGACCCTCCTCGTTGATCACCTGGTGCAGCGACCGGGACGGCACGTACTCCATCACGATCCACGGCAGGTCGTCGGTGTGGACGACGTCGTAGATCTTCACGACGTGCGGATGATTCAGCCGCCCCGCGCTTCGGGCTTCGCGCAGCGTCCGGTCCCTCAGCCGAGCCCTCTCCTGGTCGCTCATCCAGTCCGGCGGGACGAACTCCTTGACCGCGACGTCGCGGTCCAGCATCTCGTCGCGGGCCAGCCAGACCCGGCCCATGCCGCCGCTGCCGACCGGCTCACGCAGGCGATATCGGCCGGCGATGAGCATCTGCCTGGTCGCCACGGCGCTCCCGTCGTCGAGGTGTGGGCTCACCATAGGGCCGGCCGGCAAGGGAACGTCGCACACCGCGGATGACCATGGGCATGATGGGGGCGTGAACTTCCGCTCGATCTATCAGCACGGGTTCGCGCGCGTCGCCGCGTGCACCGGGCACACCGCCATCGCCGACCCGCCGGCCAACGCCGAGGCCATCCTGCGGCAGGGCCGCCGCCTGTCCGCGGACGGCGTCGCCGTGGCCGTCTTCCCGGAGCTGGGCCTCACCGGGTACTCGATCGAGGACCTGCTGCTGCAGGATCCCGTCCTCGACGACGTGGAGACGGCGTTGCAGACAGTCGTGGCCGGGTCACGGGAGCTGCTCACCGTGCTGGTGATCGGGGCGCCGCTGCGGCACCGCAACCGCGTCTACAACTGCGCGGTCGTGGTGCACCGGGGCGAGATCCTCGGCGTCGCCCCGAAGTCCTACCTGCCGACCTACCGGGAGTTCTACGAGGCGCGACAGCTCGCGGCGGGCGACGACGAGCGAGGCGGCACCATCTCCGTCGCGGGCGACGCCGTACCGTTCGGGGTGGACCTGCTCTTCCGGGCGACCGACGTGCCGGGCCTCGTGCTGCACGTGGAGATCTGCGAGGACATGTGGGTGCCGATCCCGCCGAGCGCGGAGGCGGCGCTGGCCGGCGCGACCGTGCTGGCGAACCTGTCCGGCAGCCCGATCACCGTGGGCCGGGCCGAGGACCGGCGGCTGCTGTGCAAGTCGGCCTCCTCCCGCTGCCTGGCGGCCTATGTGTACGCGGCGGCGGGGCTGGGCGAATCCACCACCGATCTGTCCTGGGACGGGCAGACGATGATCTACGAGAACGGCAACCTGCTCGCCGAGACGGACCGTTTCCCGGACGGCGACCGCGAGGCGGTCGCCGACGTCGACCTCGATCTGCTGCGCCAGGAACGCCTGCGGATGGGCACCTTCGACGACAACCGGCGGACCCACCAGGACCGTACGGGAGACTTCCGTGAGGTGGCCTTCCGGCTGGACCCGCCGGAGACCGACCTGGGGCTGCGCCGCCGCGTGGAGCGTTTCCCGTTCGTGCCGGCCGACGTCCAGCGGCTCGACCTGGACTGCTACGAGGCGTACAACATCCAGGTCGCGGGGCTGGTGCAGCGGCTCGGCGCGATCGGCGACCCGAAGGTGGTCATCGGGGTCTCCGGCGGTCTGGACTCGACCCAGGCGCTGGTGGTGGCCGCGCGGGCGATGGACCGGGCCGGCCGGCCGCGCAGCGACATCCTCGCGTTCACCCTGCCCGGCTTCGCCACCAGCGAGGGCACCCGGAGCAACGCGCACCGGCTGATGAAGGCGCTCGGCGTCACCGCGGCCGAGCTGGACATCCGGCCGACCGCCGAGCTGATGCTGCGCGAGATCGGCCACCCGTTCGGCAAGGGTGAGCCGGTCTACGACGTCACCTTCGAGAACGTCCAGGCCGGCCTGCGAACGGACTACCTGTTCCGGATCGCGAACCAGCGCGGCGGCATCGTCCTGGGCACCGGCGACCTCTCCGAGCTGGCGCTCGGCTGGAGCACGTACGGCGTGGGCGACCAGATGAGTCACTACAACGTCAACGCCGGCGTGCCGAAGACCCTGATGCAGCACCTGATCCGCTGGGTGGTCAGCACCCGGCAGTTCGACGTCGAGGTGGGCG
Organism: uncultured Actinoplanes sp.; assembly: GCF_934643405.1. Lineage (GTDB taxonomy): Bacteria > Actinomycetota > Actinomycetes > Mycobacteriales > Micromonosporaceae > Actinoplanes. Next base: position 16,784 of record NZ_CAKUCL010000067.1, on the reverse strand, counting down.
AGACGCTGACCGCGATCCTGGACACCGAGATCAGCCCCGAACTGGTCCCCGGCGCGCACCTGCAGTCGACCGAGTCGCTGATCGGCCCGTACGCGCTGCACGATTTCACGCTTTTCCACATCCTCCGGTACGGCATGCGCCCCGCCAAGATCGGATTCCTGGCCTGGCACGCGTGGCGGGACGCGGGTGCCGGGGCGTGGCCGCCGAACTTCCCGGAGGCGAAGCGGGTCTCCTACGAGCTGCCCGAGATCCGCAAGTGGCTGGCGGCGTTCTGCCGGCGGTACTTCGCGTTCGCCCAGTTCAAGCGGTCGGCCATGCCGAACGGCCCGAAGGTCTCGCACGGCGGGTCGCTCTCCCCGCGCGGCGACTGGCGGGCGCCGTCGGACAGTTCGGCGAACGCCTGGCTGCGCGACCTCGAGCGCTGGGACGAGGCGAAGGCCTGGGTCTAGGTTGGCAGGTGACATGAACAGACATCGATCCAGCCTCGGTACCCTGCTGCACCACGTGCACGTCAGCGGGCCGCTGTCGCGTGCGGCGCTGGCCGCGCGGATGGGTGTCAACCGCAGCACGATCCTGGCGCTGACCTCCGAGCTGGTGGCCGCCGGGCTGGTCCGGGAGGGCCATCCGGCCGGCACCACCGGCGCGGGCCGTCCCTCGCTGATGGTCCGGCCCGAGTCGCAGCGGGTGTACGTGCTGGCGTTCGACGTCGCCGTGGACCGGTTGACCGCCGCGCGGGTCGGGCTGGGCGGCCCGATCCTGGATCGCCGCTGCGCGCCCCGCCCGCGCGCCGGGGTGGATCTCGACACGGTGGTCACCAAGCTGGCCGAGATGGGCCGTGGCCTGCTCGCCGGGGCGCCGGCCGGCGCGGTGTGCGTGGGAGTCGGCGCCTCGTACTGCGGGATGATCCGCCCGGGTGACGGCATGGTCCGCTACGGCCCGGAGACGGGCTGGGTGGACCAGGCGTTCGGGGCCGAGCTGGAGCGGGCGCTCGGGGCCGGCCTGCCGGTCGCGGTCGGCAACGAGGCGCACCTGGGCGCGCTGGCCGAGTTCGAGCGCGGCGCCGGCGTCGGCTCGCCCGACCTGGTCTACCTGCACGGCGACGTGGGCGTCGGCGGCGGCATCCTGGTCGGCGGCCGGTTGCTCGGCGGCGAGAGCGGCTACGGCTGCGAGGTGGGCCACATGCTGGTCAACCCGGTCGACGGCCGGTCCTGCCTGTGCGGGTCGCGCGGCTGCCTGGAGGCCGAGACGGGAGAGTACGCGCTGCTGGCCGCGGCCGGGCGGGCGCCGGGCACGATGGGCCGCGAGGCGGTGTGCGCGGTTCTGCGGGACGCGGCGGCCGGCGACCGCGCGGCGGCCGCGGCGGTGGCGGAGATCGGCGACTGGCTCGGCATCGGCGTGGCGAACCTGATCAACCTGTTCAACCCGGGAGTGGTGATCTTCGGGGGCATGCTCCGCGACGTCTACGCGGCGGCCGCCCCGCACGTGGCGGCACGGATCGCCCAGCACGCGATGCCGGTCAGCCGCGAGCGCGCCAAGCTGCAGCTGTCCGGGCTGGCCGACGACGCCACGCTGATCGGGGCCGCCGAGCGCGGATTCGCGGCGCTGCTGGCGGACCCTCTGACGGCAATTGACGACATTTCCCGTACGCACGCGGGAATCGCGGAAAATGATTCGGAGACATCGGTGGTCGCGAATCCGACCGCTGGGCGACGGCCGGATTCGCGAACCGCGATCAGAGCGCCAGGTGCTGACCCGGGAAGATCAGGTTCGGGTTGCTGATCGTGTCACGGTTGAGCTGGTACAGGGTGTGCCAGCCGCCCTTGACGTGCTTCTTCGTGGCGATGGCGGCCAGCGTGTCGCCGGAACGCACGACGTACTGCTTACCGGTCGCCTTCACCGTGCTGGTGCGCTTCGGCGTGGTCGCCTTCTTGGTCGCCGGGTGGGACTTCTTGACCGACGACTTCTTGGTCACCGACGTCTTCGCGGACGCCTTCTTGCCGGCCTTGTGCGCGACCGACTTGGAGCCGGCCTTCTTGCCGCACACCGGCCACGCGCCGATGCCCTGGCCCTTGAGGACCTTCTCGGCGATGCGGATCTGCTCGCCCTTGCTCGCCTTGTCCGCGGTCGCGGCGTACTTGGTGCCGCCGTACGCCTTCCAGGTGCTCCGGCTGAACTGCAGCCCGCCGTAGTACCCGTTGCCGGTGTTGATGTGCCAGTTGCCGCTCGACTCGCACTGGGCGATCGCGTCCCAGTTGACCGCCGCCGAGGCCGGCGATGCGGGCCCCAGCAGGGCAAACGCGCCGGCAACGCCGGCTGCGGTCAGGCCGAGCGCGGCCTTGGCGTGCTTACGGATCTGTGCCATGACAGATGAACCTCCACGCCTGCGAGGTGAGCTGTCGGGTTCGGGCTGAGGTGCCCGGCCGCGGTGCGGCTTCACCCCGAGGCGCGCACGAGCGCGCCGAGGAACTTGGGTCCCCCGCTCCATGCCTTGGGTTCGGTTCCGTCGGGCGGCGGCAGGATTCGGCGTTTCCGCCCGCGGTGCCCGCGAACGCGGGACCGGCCGACGGTAACCATCACCGCGCTCCGGTGGCCAAGCCGAGACGCGGAAACGTGAAATTGTTCTCATCAATTCGCCACTTTGATCTTTGTTGTGGAGGCAAATGACCGATTCGCGCGGTCTGCGAAAGGGTCATGTGTTGACGCCGGAGAATCCGCCGACGCGATTCCCGGCCCGCACCGTCCGATCGGGAGACTGATCTCCGGCAAGCCGGGAAATGGACGATCGGGAGTCGTCCGGGCGGCGAAATGAATGGCCGATAGGACTAATCCACCCCGCGGCGTTCGCACGAGGCCGGGGCGACACGATGAGTGACCGTGCAGTTGCCGCATTGTTCGGTTACGGCGCATGTAATAGTCGTCACATCGAGGTTTGCTGCGCAATGGGCGCGGAAGACATCCATCACGCCATTGCGCGCAGCGTGGAGCGGTGGCCGATCCCGAAGGAGATTCTCGCGATCACCCACCGGCGGTCCTTCCGGACGAGCCGCACGCCGGATGGGCCGAGGCCATCCGAGGTGCGGCGGGCCGGCCGCGGGGGCGGCGGGAGCCGCGCCGACCAGGCGGCCTTGCGTCGGTGCGGCGGGCCGGTCGCAGGGGCCGCGCCACCAGGCGGCATCGTCTTGGTGGCATCGACGGGTTGCTACGCTCCGCGCCGTGTTCTCCGATGATGTCGACGCCGATCTGCGCCGGATGGCCGAGGACGCCGCCTTCCCGCACCGCGACGCGGCCCGCCGCGGCCTGCGGTTCCGCGAGTCCGGCAAGGTGGCGGAGCTGGTCGCCGTCGTCGACGACCCGCACCCGTGCGGGATGACCGATCTCGTCTTCGCGATGGCCGGCGCGCAACGTCTCTGGCTCAACTGGGTGCCGATGCCCGGCGAGGCCGTCTCCAATGTGGCCAACGAGCTCGGCGCCCGCCGCGCCCAGGGCGAGGAGCTCGCGCTCGGCGGCCTCGGCCTGTCCGCCGCCGAGCCGCCCAGCGCGATGACCGCCTTCCAGCGGGTCGCCGGACCCTCGTCCGTCGACATCGCCGCGTTTCCCGAGCCGGACATCCGCGTCCCGGTCCGCAAGGGCAGATACAAGGTGTGGCGCTACGACGGCACCGACCCGGTCCCGGCCGTCCCGGCGCCGTCCCCGGACGCCGTCGCGATGCTGCACCAGGTGGCCGGCGAGCCCTGGCAGTCGCTGCTGTCCGGGTATCTCCAGGCGGAGCCGCTCGGCAAGCTGCCGCTGGACGACCTGCTCGGCCTGCTCGCCCACCTGCCCGGCCCGCCCGCCACCGCGCGCTGGGAGCATCTGGCCAAGAGCACGCCGACCTACTGGTACCGGCTGCTCCAGCCGTGGGTGACGCTCGGCATCCTGCACCACGCGGCGGACGAGCCGTGGCCGGTCTCGACGCGCCGTGAGGTGCTGATCGACCTGGCGTTCGGCGTCGAGGACTGGGTGTGCGACGCCGCCCTGTTCGCTCTGGTGACTGCCGCCTACCGGGAGCCGGAGGTCCGTGACGAGGTGCGCCGGCTGGTGCGCGCCCGGCTGGACGCGGCGGTCAGCGCCGACCGGCTGGTCACCATCGAGAAGTCGCTGGCGCACCTCATGCTCGTCACGCCCGGCTGCACCGCCCAGGACCGTGCGCTGGCCCAGGACGTCCTGGGCCGCGCCGCCGAGGACGACGAGCCCGCCCCGCGGCGCAAACGCCGGTGGTGGAAACGCCGCGGCTGAGAACCGCTGGTCACCGCCAGGTGAACTTTCGGCGACGCCGGGGCGGCCCAGGCGGGCGGCAACTAGTGTCCGGCGGGGACGACGCGACGCCGTACCCGGAGGAATCTGCTGGTCGGGTCGGTGAGGCGATCGACCTGAGGGCATATCGTGGCGGGATCGGCGCCCGCCGGCACCGGCACCCGTGACCGGATGCATCACCGGCCGGGTTCGGCTACGGTGCAGCCCGACCACAGCATGGGGGGCCCAGTGACCGACACGAAGACCGAGGTTTCCGCGCGCCTGCCGGAACCCGGCGCCTCCGAGGGCGAGCCACCCGTGGCCGGCCGGCCCGGCCCCGCGGCGGCGGCCCTGCGTGCCCTGCCCTGGCTGGTCGTGGCCGCGGTGCTGCTCGGTGCGCTGCTCTGGACCGGCACCCCGGAGAAGTCGCTGCTGCGGTATGCGATCTACTGGTTCGCCGGCATCCAGGTCCCGGGCATCCTGGTCTTCCGGGCATTGCGCGGCAGCCGGGGCAACCTCCCCGAGGACGCGGGCTTCGGCGCCGCGACCGGCATCGCGGTGACGCTGATCGGCTGGGCCCTCGCGGTCGGCACCGGCCTGGGCGGTGTCCTCTGGGTGTGGCCGCTGCTGGTGATGGCGGCGTTCGGGGCGGCGCCCGGGCTGCGTCAGTTCTGGCGGATCCCCGAGCCGCGGCCGCTGCCCGCCGCCTGGTCCTGGCTGATCGCCGCGGTGATGGCGCTGGCGATCGCCTTCCTCGCCTTCGGCGACTGGGCCGTCAACCCGCTGCCACCGGTCACGCACAGCCTGTTCGGCGACATCTACTACCACTGGGCGAACGCCGCCGAGCTGCGCCGCACGATCGACCCGCAGCAGCCGCAGATGGCCGGCGACCCGCTGAAGTACCACTGGTTCTCCGACGCGTACCGGGCCTCCGCGCAGATGATGAGCGGCGTCCCGCTCAGCCAGATCATGCTGCGGCTGTGGCCGGCGCCGGTCGTGCTCGCCGGGATCCTGATCATCGCCGGTCTGGCCCGCCAGGTGAGCCGGGTGTGGTGGAGCGGCCCGGTCGCGGCGTTCATCGCCGTCGCACTGCCGGTCACCTCGATCTGGCCGCGGTTCGCCGGCTGGCCGGTCACCATCGAGCCGTCGTACAGCCCGACGCTGGTCTTCTCCATCCCGTTCGTGGCCGCGGTCGCCGCCCTGCTGGTCGACATCGGCCGCGGCGAGAGGCTCGGCCGCGGCTGGATCCTGCTCGGGCTCATGCTGCCGGTCGCCACCGCCAGCAAGTCCAGCTCGCTGCCGGTGCTGCTCGGCGGCATCTGCCTCGGCACGCTCGCGTCCTGGATCATCCACCGCCGCATCCCGAAGATGATGTTCGCCGCGCTCGGCGCCGCGATCCTCGTCCTCGGCCTGACCGTCCCGACGCTGGCCGGCGGCGGGTCCGGCGCCGGCATCCAGTTCGGCGCGGCGTTCAGCTTCAAGGGCGAGTACATCTGGGTGGTCGGCAAGGGCGGCATTCCCGGTACGGGCGGGTTGCTGCCCACGCAGATGTCGCACGTGCCGTTCGGGCTCAAGCTGATCCTGCCCGCGCTGGTCTTCTGTTTCCTGCTCAGCCAGATCGGCCGGCTGCTCGGGTTCGGCGCGATCCTGCGCCGTGAGATGCGCTCCGACGTCGCGATGTGGATCCTGGCCGGCGTGGCGCTGGCCGGGTGGGCGGCGGCGCTGCTGGTCAACCACACCGCCAACGGCGAGCTCTACTTCGCGTACTCGGCGATCCCGGCCGAGGCGGCCCTGACCGCGTGGCTTCTCACCGTGCTCGCGCCGGCACGCCGTACGGCAACCGCGGTTGTCGGTGGTCTTCTGCTGGGTGCGCTGGTCGGTGCCCTGCTCTACCGGGCCGGCCCGGGCGACGGCGACGGTCCGTGGCAGGTGTTCTGGCGGTACAACCTGTCCCGTCCGGTGATCGCGCTGGCCGGGGTCACCGCGGCCGGTGTGCTGATCTGGTGGGTGCTGCGGCTGCGGTTCAAGGCGATCGCCGGCGCCGGGCTTGCGGTGCTGGTGGCGGCGGGGATCGGCCTGGGCACGGACACGACGGTGCGGGACATGACCCGCAAGACCCAGGCGGCGGCCGACGGCACGCTGCCGTCGAAGGGCAGCAGGGGCAAGTTCTGGCAGGAGAAGACGGAGATGCAGGCCGCCGACTGGCTGGCCCGCAACGCGCCCACCGACGACATCGTCGCCACCAACGTGCATTGCGAGCTGATCAGGACGACGCCGGACTGCATCAACCGGTCGTTCTGGGTGAGCGCGCTGACCGAGCACGCGGTGGTGCTGGAGGGCTGGGCGTACCAGCCGGCCACCCAGGCGCAGCACGGCCTCCACGGCATCCCGTACTTCCAGCAGCCGTCGCCGGACCCGGAGCGTCAGCGGATCAACGACGCCGCGTTCACCGCACCGACCGCTGCCGGGCTCGCCGAGCTGCGCGACCGGTACGGCGCGACATGGCTCTACGCGGACAGCCGGGCGACGCCGGTCTCGCCGCTGCTGGACACCCTGGCGACCAAGCGTTACCAGGCGGGCCCGGTCACCGTCTACGAGCTTCGCCCCTGACCCAGTCCGGGCCGTCCCGGACGATCGTGCAGTCCCATCCGAGGCGGCCGAGGCGCCGGGTGAGCCGGTCCGGGTCCACGAAGTGCTTGACGATCCGGAAGGTGCGGCCGTCGTTGAGCGTGCGCTCGACCACCCCGTCGCTCACCCAGGCCTCCTTCGGCTGTTCATCGACGTGCTCGTCGATGAACAGCACCCGGCCGTCGTCGGTGATCAGATCGCCGAGCAGCCGCCAGAACCGGTCGAACCGGTCCTGCGGCACGTGCGACAGCCACGCCGAGAAGAAGACGACGTCGAACCGCGCGGCCGGCCGGTACGCGAAGACGTCGGCCACCTCGAAGTGCGCGGCCGGCACCCGGCGGCGGGCGATCGCGACGGCCTCGGGCGCGGTGTCGATCGCCGTCAGCTCGCGGGCCTGCCCGGCCAGGGCCTCGGTCCACAGCCCGGTGCCGCAGGCGATCTCCAGCACCCGCCCGGCCGGCCGCATCGCCGCGACCAGCCGGGCGATCCGGGGGCGCGCCACCGCCACGTCCCCGTAGGCGGTGGCGTCGTACTCACCCGCGCGGTGCCGGTAGTAGTCGATCTGCCCGGCGAGGATGTCGTCACTCATCGGCACATGATCGCAGCGCACGTCCACCGGGCCGGTCATCCGGCGCCGGCCGGCCGCGCACCGCGCCGGTCGACGACTCGAACCGCGGGAAGAACCCGCGGCCCCGCCGATCCGGCCGGGCCGAGGTGCCGTCGTCATGGTGCGGGTTCAAGGTCCGCGTTCGCCCCGTCCACGAGGGCGTCGATCCGCTCAGCGTATCTGCCGTAACGGGCGAATATGGTCTCGGAGTTCCGAACCGAGTTGCGGACCCTGATGTCGTTCGAGAAAGCACCGTCCCGCCGTCCGCCGGATAATGGCCTGCCGCTCCCTTGAACGGGACGAAACTGTAGCCGACCTGGTAGCCGTTCATCCACGCCCGCAGGCAGAGCTCGTTGTCGAAACAGATGCCGGGCTCACCGGGCTCCGAGAAGGAGTACTCCCAGCCGCCCAGTGACTCGTAGTGCTGTCTGCGGATGAAGTACGGCCCGATGTTCACGTGGTGGATGAACCGGAACCCGCCGCCCCAGACACGCCTCGCCCTCGCGGGATCCGGGTCGAAACTCTCGAACCCCATGAAGCCGCCGAGGATCGCCAACCTCGGGTGTCGGTCGAAATGTTCCAGCGCGCTGTCCAGCCATGCCGCGTCGCGCGGGATGGTGTCGTCGTCCTGGACCAGGCACACGATGTCGGCCCGGCTGAACCCGATGGCGCGGTCGAGCACCCTGATCTCGTGCAGGTCGTTCGAGTGAATGGGGGCGTCCGTCATCATCACCGGACTGTCCTCGGAGATCGCCGAAACGCTGGTCACCATCGGTGTGGACCTCAGCAAGATGGACACGGTCGGCGATCTCCAGGAGGGTATCGAGGAGGCCGAGCGCCTGCTCGGATACCCCGCTGTCAGGAATGACGATGTCCGGCCTTGACCGACCGGAACAGGAGCCGCTGCGGGTCTCCATCCTGGCTCAGCGCGCGTACCTGATCGCCTCGATCCATACGGCGTTGGACGACGAGCATTTCGAGCGCTTCCAGAAGGATCTGATCGACCAGATCGGGCGGCGGCGGGCACGCGGGGTCGTCATCGACGTTGCCGCCCTGGACGTGCTGGACTCCTTCGGGTCCCGCACGCTGCGCGATCTCGGCCAGGTGGCACGGCTGCGCGGCGCCGAGACCGTCGTGGTCGGAATCCAGCCCGAGGTCGCCTTCGCCATGGTGAGGTTCGGCATCAATCTGAACTCGATGTACACGGCGCTGGATTTGGAGGAGGGTCTGTCGCTGCTCGACCAGCTGGGCGGATCCGACGCTGAGCTCCGCGGCAGCGGGCACCGGGCGAGGTGACGCATGGATCGGTTGCACCGATTGCACCAGGACTATGCGGTCGCGTTTCTCGGCTATCTGGCGCGGCGGGACGAGAGTGGGCTGCGGGCTGCGTACGAACTGGGCCGCGGTGCCGTGTCCGACCCCGTCGGCCTGCTCAACGTCGTCCGCGTCCATCACGAGGTCCTGGTGGGCGTGCTTCGCACCGCCCGTACGCCGGAGGAGGTGCAGGACATCGGCGACGCCGCGGCGGCCTTTCTGATCGATGCGCTGACCAGCTTCCAGATGACCCAGCGCGGATATATGGAGAAAGCGGTCAACCGTGAAGCTCACTGGGACGGGCCCGGCGTTGCCCACCGCGACCGGCCTTGATGGAGTTCCGGGACGACCCGGGTGTCGCCGCGAAGCGGCTACTGCGGTTCGCGGCCGGCGTTGTCGACCCCGAACCGGCTTCCGCACCGCCCTCCAGGGTGACTCAGGAGGATCTCGCCCACGCCGGTGACCCGAAGCACCCGGCTGACCAGTCCCGTGTCACCGGTGAGCCGGAACGATCCCCCGGCGGCGCGGCAGGCGTGGAAACCGTGAATGAGGGCCGACAGGCCCACCGAGTCGCAGAAGGTCAGCAGAAGCAGATCGACGAGCAGATGGACCTGCCGGTCCTCGACCAACGTGTCGAACAGCACCCGCAGATCGCCGGCCTGCTCGATGTCGAGCTCCCCGGCCAGGCTGACCACGGTGATCCCCTTCCCGGCATGCAGGCGCACACTGAACGGCATAGCCCTCCTCGCGCGGTCGTCATCACCCGGCCCGGGCGCGACATGTTCGTGGATCCCACGCCGCGCCCCTGAATCTTTCCCGCACCCGGTTATGAGTCAGCAGCGGCAACCACATGACGTGAACCCGCGAGCTGACGATCCGCCGTCCGTTGCCGGTCCTAACCGAGCAGCTGGTCCAGGGCCGGGGCCCTCGCGAAGATGCCGTCCTGGCGGCCCAGCTGGGCGATGCGCTCCAAGGAGGAGCGGTTGATCTCGTCGGGCCAGCTCGGCAGGATCATCGCGATGCGGACGGTGTCATTGATCGGCGTGTAGGTGCCCACGGTGTCGCGGACCTCGTCGGGATGGCCCGCGGCGTACTGCAGGGACTCCTTGACCGCCTCGGTGAAACGGGTGACCAGAGCCGGGTCCCTGGTGATCGTCGGCCGGCTGGTGAAATACAGCGCGACCGTCAGGCGCGGCGCGGTGTCCACGAAGTTCGACGCGATCACCTGGCCGCCCTGGGTGAGCACCTCGGACAGCTGCGGCTCCACCACCCACGCCGCGTCCACCCGGCCGCCCTGCACCGCGCCGGGCATGTCGGGGAACGGCATGGCCTGGAACCTGAGGTTGCGAGCGTCGCCGCCGGCTTCGCGCACCGATTGCCGTACGGTCGTGTCGCCGATGTTCTTGAGAGTGTTCACCGCGATGCGCTTGCCGGCGAGATCTTTCGGGGTACGGATGGGACTGCCGCCGTTGACCACGATGGCGGAGAAGTCCCGGCCCGCGCGGCCCGTGGACGCCACGCCGCTGGCCACCGCCTTCAGGGGCGCGCCGTCGGCCTGGGCCGCCATCAGCGAGGTCACGTTGCTGAACCCGAACTGGTACTTGCCCGACAGCACCCCCTTCACGATCGGCGCGCCGCCCTGCTCCGGCACGAGGTCGAGGTCGATGCCGCGGGCGGCGAAGAACCCCTTCCGCTCGCCCAGGTAGATCGGCGCCACGTCGATGATCGGGATGACGCCGACCGACACCTTGATGCCCGGTTTGGCCGGCTCGTCGTCCTTCGTGCACGCGGCCGTGGCCGCGAGCGCCGTCACCAGCAGGGAGAAGGCCGCAAGGGTCCTACGCATCGGCGCACCGTACCGCGATCTTCGCTCCCGGGGGACAGGAGAAATGGGCGAACATTGATGCCTGAGCGACCCCTAGGCCTTGCGCCCGACCCCGGTCCACACGTTGATGTCCGACCGCTCCGGGATGGCCGCGCCCGGCTCGGGGCGCCACTCGCTGGCCGGCACCACGCCCGGCTCGATGAGTTCCAGGCCGTCGAACAGCTCGGTGAACTCGCCCTTGGAGCGGGTCCACACGTCGGACTTGCCCTCCTCGAGGATCCGCTGGTACAGCTCCTGCTGCTCGGGAGTGCCGAAGTCCTGGGTGGCGTGGGTGGCGACCAGGTAACTGCCGGCGGGCAGGGCGTCGACCAGCTTGCGGACGACCGGGGCGGCCGCACCGTGGCCGTGGATGAAGTGCAGGACGGCGATCAGCATGAGGCCGACCGGCTGGGACAGGTCCAGAGTGTCCCGCAGCGCCGGATGGGCCAGGATCTGATCGGGGTCGGCCAGGTCGGCCTCGAGGTACGCCGTACGCCCCTCGGGGGAGCTGGTCAGCAACGCCCGCGCGTGCACCATGACCAGGGGATCGTTGTCCACGTAGACGACCCGGCTCGCCGGGGCGACGGCCTGCGCGACCTCGTGGGTGTTGTCGGCGGTGGGCAGGCCGGTGCCGATGTCGAGGAACTGGCGGACGCCGGCCTCCTCGGCCAGGAACCTGGTCGCCCGGCGCAGCAGTGCACGGTTGGCCAGCGCGCCGAGCCGGACCTTCGGGAACATCGCCTCCAGCTCGTCGCCGGAGGCGCGGTCGGCGGCGAAGTTGTCCTTGCCGCCCAGCCAATAGTTGTAGCGCCGTGCGGGATGCGCGACCGTGGTGTCGATTCCGGGAATGTCCACGGTGGAACCTTATCCCGGCCCGGCCACCGCTCTGGACATCGGCGGCGGGGCGTGATGACGTGGGGTGTGCCGCACATCGATCTGCCGCCGCTGCCCGGGATCGCCGGGTTGCTCGCCGGCCACCCGGAGACCGCCGGCCCGCTCAACAGCCTCGCCGAGGCCCTGCTGCGCGGGCCCTCGCCGCTCACCCCGGCCCAGCGCGAGACCATCGCCGCGTCCGTGTCGCGGGGCAACGACTGCACGTACTGCGCCGAGACGCACGGCGCGGTCGCCCGGCACCTGAGCGGCCCGGAGACACCCGAGGAGCCGGACGCGTTGCTGCGCGCGCTGCTGGTCATCGCCGGCAAGGTGCGGGTGGACGGCCGCACGGTCACCGCCGGGGACGTCGAGCGCGCGCGGGCCGCAGGGGCGGACGACAAGGCCATCCACGACACCGTGCTGATCGCGGCGGCGTTCAGCATGTACAACCGGTACGTGGACGGGCTGGCCACGCTGACCCCGGAGGACCCGGGGCACTACGCGCGCAACGCCGTCACGCTGGCCGAGCAGGGCTATCTGCGCGACCACTCGGCGCGGGTCAGCTCGTACTCGACCTCGCCGAACTCCGAGCCGGGCAGCGGGTCGTCGAAGTCCGGGTGATAAGTGCGGACGTGCCGCATGCCCAGCGCCTCCATGACGCCGCGCGAGGCGACGTTGACCGCCATGGTCTGCGCGATCACCCGGCTCTGCCCGACAGTGTCGAACGCGTGCGCCAGCAGCGCCCGTGACGCCTCGCTGGCGAGGCCCTGCCGCCAGTAGCGGCGCAGCAGGCGGTAGCCCAGGTCGCTGACCGTGGGGTCGTCCGGCTGGTCGGGGCCGTGCGCCGGCGGAAGCATCATCAGGCCGACGAAGTCGTCACCGGCGAACGCCGTCCATTAACCCAGGCCGTCCACCCGGCGGCCCAGCTCCATGCGGGTGCGATGCGAGCCGGCCACCTCGTCCGGGGTGCGGGCCCGGCCGTACAGGAAGCGAAGCACCTCGGGGTCGGAGTCGAGCTCGACCTCGAGCCCGAGGTGTTCGTCGGCGAGCGGGACCAGGCGCAGGCGGGCGGTGTGCAAGATCGGCTGAGGCACCCGTCCACGATCACACGAGCTACGGCTTGAGGACCACCTTGATGCAGCCGTCCTCCTTCTTCTTGAAGATCTCGTACGCGTGCGGCGCCTCCTCGAGCGGGAGACGGTGCGTGACCAGGTCGTCGACGCCCAGCGGGTCGGCGTCGCCGGTCAGCAGCGGCAGGATGTCGTCGGCCCAGCGCTTGACGTGGGCCTGACCCATGCGCATCGTGACGCCCTTGTCGAAGAGGTCCATCATCGGCAGCGGATCGGCCTGACCCCCGTACACACCGATGATCGAGATCGTCCCGGCCCGGCGCACCGACCCGAAGGCCGTGCGCAGCGCCGCCATCCGGTCCACGCCGAGCGTCTCGGTCGCCTTGCGCGCGATGGCGTCGGGCAGCTTGCCGGCCGCCTTCATCGCCGCCGACTGGAACGGCGACCCGTGCGCCTCCATGCCGACCGCCTCGATGACGCTGTCGGCGCCGCGACCGTCGGTCATGTCCACCACGGCCGCCGACACGTCCTTCACGTCGGTGAAGTCGAGCACCTCGATGCCGTGACGCCGGGCCATCTCCAGCCGCTCGGGCACCTCGTCCACCGCGATCACCCGCTCGGCGCCCAGGTGGCGGGCGATGCGGGCGCACATCTGGCCGATCGGGCCCAGCCCGGTGACCAGCACGGTGTCGCCGGGCAGGATGTCGGCCCACTTGGCGGCCTGCCACGAGGTGGTCAGCACGTCGGAGAGGAACAGGTACCGCTCGTCGGGGTGGCCGTCCGGCACCTTGATCGGCCCGAAGTGGGCCTGCGGCACCCGCAGGTACTCGGCCTGACCGCCGGGGACCTGCCCGTACAGCTTGGTGTACCCGAACAGCGCGGCGCCCTTGCCCTGCTCCCGCACCTGGGTCGTCTCGCACTGCGCGAAGAAGCCGCGCGAGCACATCCAGCAGGAGCCGCAGGAGATGTTGAACGGGATCACCACACGGTCGCCGGGCTTGATGTGGGTGACCTCCGGCCCCACCTCCTCGACGATGCCCATCGGCTCGTGGCCGAGGATGTCACCCTTGTCCAGGTACATGCCGAGCACGTCGTAAAGGTGCAGGTCGGAACCGCAGATCGCGGTCGACGTCACCCGGATGATCGCATCGGTCGGTTGCTGGATCTTCGGGTCTTCCACTGTCTCCACGGACACCTTCGAGGTGCCCTGCCAGGTCAACGCTCGCATGACCTTCGGGTGCCCGCGCAACGGAGGAGTAATCCCCGTATCCCCGGGCATCCGGCATGCATGACGAGACCGAACTTCGCCGTGGTGACGGGTGCTTCCAGTGGGATCGGCTACGAACTGGCCCGGCAGCTCGCCACGCGCGGTTACGACCTGCTGATCATCGCCGAGGACGAGGGCATCGAGGAGGCCGCGACGAACCTGCGCCGCGACGGCGAGACGCAGGTGATTCCCGTACGGGCGGATCTGGCCCGATACGACGGCGTGGAACAGGCGTGGACCGCGATCTCGGCGGCGGGGCGGGACATCGACGTGCTGGCGCTCAACGCGGGCCGGGGCATCGGCGGCGAGTTCGTCGGCGGTACGGATCTGGCCGACGAGCTGAACGTCATCGACGTGAACGTGACCTCGACCGTGCACCTGGCCAAGCGGGCGCTGCCGGCGATGGTGGCCCGCAAGAGCGGGGGAGTGCTGTTCACCTCGTCGATCGCGTCCATGATGCCGGGGACCTACCAGGCCATCTACAACGCGTCGAAGGCGTTCGTGCAGTCGTTCGCCGAGGCGTTGCGGGCCGAGCTGAAGGACACCGGGGTGACCGTCACGGCGCTGATGCCCGGGCCGACCGACACGAACTTCTTCCACCGCGCCGAGATGGACGACACCCGCGTGGGGGCCGCCAAGAAGGACGACCCGGCCGAGGTCGCCGAACAGGGGATCAAGGCGCTGCTCGACGGCAAGGAGAAGGTGGTCGCCGGGTCGGCGAAGACCAAGGTGCAGGGCGCGGCCAGCAAGGTCATGCCGGACAAGGCCAAGGCGGAGATGCACCGGAAGATGGCCGAGCCGGGCTCGGCCTCGGACTAGTTCCGGGCCGGCCCTCGCGGGGTGCGCGGCGGCTCAGGTCTTGCGGTCCGTGGCGGCTCAGCTCTTGCGGTCCGTGGCGGCGTAGCCGTTGCGGTGCGCGGCCTGCTAGCTCTTGCGGTCTGCGGCGGCGTATGACGCCGCCGCGGTGAGCGCGGAGACGGCCAGCACCGAGGGCCAGCTGCCGATGCGCTTGGCCAGCGGGTGGGACAGGCCGAAGGCGCCGAGATACGTCGCCACCAGGGCGCCCGTCACGGCCGGGCTGGTGCGTCTGGCCCACTCGCGGCCGGCCAGCACACCGCCGGCGGCCAGGACGACGCCGCCGAGCGGCCGGATGCCGGTGCGGCGGGCAAGCTGCCAGCCGCCGATGAGAGAACCCGCGGTGATCGCTGCGGTCGGGACACGCATGCCCCGACGGTACACGCTCGGCAGATCGGCACGGCGCGACGGCGGTGGCACCGGAAGTGTGATCCTTCCGGTGCCGCCGCCGCTGCGCTCACCGTCAGCGGGCCAGGCGGCGCGCCCGGACGGCCATCACGAGGCCGGCGATGGAGACCAGCACCGCGATGCCCTCGCACACCGCCGACGCGATCTTGCCGGGTGCGTGCCAGGTGTGCTCGTACAGGTTGGGGATCGGCCCGAGCTGTCCCACGTTCACGTATGTGTACAGCGTCACCGCACCGACCGCGCTGGCCGCCACGATCAGCGAGATGATCCACGTCCAGATACGGGGCCAGATCAGCACCAGCAGCGCGACCACGATCGCCACGGAACCCTGGATCCGAAAGAGCGTGCCCTCGCTCATCACCGACCCTTTGAACTGGTCATATTGGCTGGCGTCATGGAGATGCACAAACGCGTCGACGCCGAGCAGCCCGGCCGCGACGACGGCAAGCGCCCGGTGCGCCAGCGTGACGGTCTGCCGGCGTGTTCGGACGGCTCCGCCCATCACGGGCGAGTTAGCAGCATGGTCGGCCATCGGAAGTCCCTCCAGACTGAGTTTTCCGGTTCAGCCTTCTCTCCCCGGGTCGCCGGGCGCATTGCCGCCACCCAGAAATTCACGTACCGGCTAGCGGGGATGCCGCGCGCCCGTTCTCAGCCATCCAGCATCCTCCACGCCATCCAGCCCGTCGGCGCGCGTCCGCGCCGTCACCGTCCGTCTCGCCCGCCCCGGTGTCCTCTGGCGGCTGGCGGCGAACACGGCGCTGGCGGACCTTCCGCTGCGTCTTCCCCGCGGTTACCGCTTGCGCTGGCCTGGGGGCATCTGGTCCCGCGTGCCTGGTGCGCCTGTGCCGGCTCACCGAAGCCGCCGCCATCGCCGGCGATCGAGAGGTTCGGGTGCGCCGGCTGCGGCTGTTTGGTCCCGCGTGCCTGGTGTGCGCCTATGCCGGCTCACCGAACCCGCCACCACCGCCGGCAATCGAGAGGTTTGAGGTGCGCCGGCTGCGGCTGTCTGGTCCCGCGAGCCTGGTGTGCGGCTCTTCGGGAAGGTTTGGGGGTGCGCCGGCTGGGGCTGTCTGGTCCGACGTGTCTTGCCGTGCGCCTTTTGAACGGTTTGGAGTGCGTCGGCGGGGTTGTCTGGTTCGGTGTGTCCTGCCCTGCGTCGTTTGAACGGTTGGAGTGCGCCGGCCGAGTGTGGCGACACCTGCTTTCCCGGCTGCACCTTGCCCGGTCGCGGCCTGTCCGATCGGGCCGCGGCGCCGGAGTCCGCGGCACTGACAGATCAAGGACAGGGACGAACGATGGCCCTGACCGGCCCGTGTTGTCGGTGGTGAAAGCTCATCGATTGATTCTGCCCGTCGTGCTGTTCGTCCTGCTCGCCACGTCGGGCACGGTGTGGCTCATCCGCGTCGCCCGCGAGGATCCCGCCGCCGGGCCCGCCCTGGTACGGGCGAGCGGCGCCCCGGCCGCGGAAGCGTCGCCGGAGGCGACGCTTCCGGGAACCGCGCCCCGGTCGCCCGCCGCGTCCGGAGGTCCCGCCGCGTCCGGAGGTCCCGCCGTGGCCGGAGGTCCCGCCGTGGCCCCGGCCGGCCGCACCACCGGGGCCGTCACGGACGCGCCCGCCCCGGCCGC
>NZ_CAKUCL010000066.1 GCF_934643405.1 uncultured Actinoplanes sp. | reverse complement strand
CGAGCGGCTTGGACGAGTCGGTGGAGCTGAGTTTGCGGCGCAGATCGCGCGGAACCGCCCACATCGCCGTTGCCCGGATCGCTGCTACCGGCGGCCATCGCGACGCATCCCCTCCGGGACCGCTAAGCCCGATATGCCCCGATGCGCGACACGAGCAACTTGCGCATGCGGCAGCAACGTCACTACACAGCGCTACTGTCCCGTCCCGGGCGGTTTTGGTGATCCACTGTCTGACGATTTGTCCAAAAAATCTACAGCGGCGATACTAGAAATCTACCGGTGGTCGGCCTACAGTTTGTGTCGTCGGCCACGCACAGCCGACACGCAACTGGCACAGACCCTGAGTTGGCTAAGGAGGACGAGATACCGCAGCAACGCGTAATCACAACGTCCCCGACCCGACAAGAGGTGATCGCAGCCGATGCCCATCACTCAGGTCGTGCGCTAGCGGCACGCAGGCGCAAGACCTACTGCGCCGACGACGGTCGGCCTCAGAATTGAAAAGCCAGGGCCCCGGTTACCCGCCGGGGCCTTGGACTGTGTTCCGGTGACCCCGGACGTCCCCACCCCGCCCCCGGGAAAGGCATCATGAGCACGACCTTCGACGACGCGGACTACCCCGCGTACACGATGGGCCGGGCCGCCGACATGATCGGCGTGACGCCGGCTTTTCTTCGCAGTCTCGGCAGCGCCGGCCTGCTCGAGCCGCAGCGCTCGCTCGGCGGTCATCGCCGCTATTCGCGCCACCAGCTCCAGCTGGCCGCCCGCGTACGGCATTTGCTCGACGAAGGCATCCTCCTCGCCGCCGCCTGCCGCATCGTCACGCTCGAGGACCGTCTGGCCGCCGCGCATCGCCGGATCATCGAGCTGGGCGGCACCCTCACCCCGGACGACGACGCCGACCTCCCCACGCAGACGCACACCGGGGTGAGCACCCTGACCGGCTGACGCCGCCGGTGGCCCGCGGCGGGGCCTCGCGGGCGAGAGCTGCTGTGGCACGCTCGGGCCATGACGACGACCCTCGATGAATGGCAGCGGCCCGGCCCCTCGGCCCGGCAGCGGCGCGTCGATCTGGGCATCGGCGTGGCTGTCGTCGTCGGGGCGCTGCTGAACGTGATGCTCAGCCGCGCCAGCGGGGTCTTCATCTGGGGTGTCGAGCGCAGCGCCCCGGAGCAGCTCGCCTGGGCCTTCGCGGTGACCTTTCCGCTGATCTGGCGCCGCTCCCATCCGGAGGCCGTCCTGGTCGTGACCGCCGCGGTGTTCATCGCCGGACAGGTCCGCAGTGTGCAGGAGATCCAGTTCGCGTCCGGCGCGATCTTCGCCTCGATCTACGCCGTCGGCGCGTGGGCCCGGGACCGGCCCCGCGCCCGCTGGCTGCGCATCGTCGTGATCGGTGCGATGTTCGGCTGGCTCGCCGTCGCCTGGCTGATCGCCGCCGACAAGATGCCCCCGGGCGGCCCGCCGGGCGCCACCGGCGAACTGCCCCCGCTGCTCTCCGGCATCGTCAACGAGGTTCTGATCAACGTGCTGGTGTTCGGCTTCGCGTACCTGTTCGGGGAGACCGCCTGGCTGGCCGCGCGCCGCGAGCACGAGCTGCGGGTGCAGGCCGACGAGCTGCGGGCGGCCCGCGCGGCCGCCGAGGAGCGTGCGGTCTTCGGCGAGCGGGTGCGGATCGCCCGCGATCTGCACGACGTCGTCGCGCACCACGTGTCGGTGATGGGCATCCAGGCGGCCGCCGCGCGCCGGGCCCTGGACCGCCGGCCCGAGGCCGCCAGGACTGCCCTGACCGCGGTCGAGCAGGGCGCGCGCACCGCGGTCGACGAGCTGCACCGGATGCTCGCCGCCCTGCGGACGGCGGACGAACCGACGATGGAGGGCATCGAGCAGGTCGAAGACCTGACCGACCGCGTACGGGACGCCGGCCTCACCGCCGAATACGCCGTCTTCGGCACGCCCGTCCCGCTGCCGGCCTCGATCTCGCAGACCGCGTACCGGATCGTGCAGGAGGCGGTGACGAACTCGCTCAAGCACGCCCGCGCGTCGACGGTCGACGTCCGGATCCGTTACCTGGCACGGGAACTGGAGATCGACGTGGCCGACGACGGCCGGGGCGCCGGGGCGGCCACGGCCGGCGGAGTGGGGCTGCTCGGCATGCGGGAACGAGTCGCGGTGCACGGTGGCACGGTGGAGGCGGGTCCGCGGACGGCCGGCGGTTTCCGGGTACGGGCTAGGCTGCCGCTGTGATCCGGGTCCTTCTCGCGGACGACCACCGTCTGGTGCGCACCGGCTTCCGGGTCATCCTCGATCTGGAGGACGACATCGAGGTGGTCGGCGAGGCGGCGGACGGTGACACCGCGGTCGCCCTGTCGCGGCGGCACGCGCCCGACGTCGTTCTGATGGACGTGGAGATGCCCGGGATGGACGGCCTGGAGGCGACCCGCCGGATCGTCGCCGCCGAGGGGCCGTCGGTGCTGATCCTGACCACGTTCGACCGCGACGACTACCTGTTCGCCGCGTTGCAGGCCGGCGCCAGCGGGTTCCTGTTGAAGAACAGCGCGCCGGAGGCCCTGATCGAGGCGGTGCGGGTGATCGCGCGCGGCGACGCGCTGCTCGCGCCGGAGATCACGCGCCGGGTGATCTCGGCGTTCACGAAGGGCCGCCCTGGCCGGCGGCTGGAGGGGTTGACGCCGCGGGAGCACGACGTGCTCGTCGAGCTGGCCGGGGGCGCCACGAACGCGGAGATCGCCAAGGCGCTGCATCTCGGTGAGACGACCGTGAAGACCCACGTCAGCCGCGTTCTCACGAAACTGGGAGCCCGGGACCGTACGCAAGCGGTGGTGCTGGCCTACGAATGGGGCGTGGTGCGTCCGTCGAGAGGATGACACGCGGTGTCCTCCCTCAGCCGGACGATTTCGTCGTCGTGAATCTCTAGCGTCGTGCCATGAGCCTCATCGTCGACGGCGTGTGCCGCAGCTTCGACGGCCGCCCCGTGCTGAAGGACGTCTCGTTCACCGTGGCCGGTGGGCGGCTGACCGGCTTCGTCGGTGCGAACGGCGCGGGCAAGACGACCACCATGCGGATCATCCTGGGCGTTCTGGCCGCCGACGACGGCCGGGTGACCTGGCACGGCGCGCCGCTGACCGGGGCGGCCCGGCAGCGGTTCGGGTACATGCCGGAGGAGCGGGGGCTCTATCCGAAGATGTCGGTGGCCGACCAGGTCGTCTATCTCGGACAGTTGCACGGGATGAGCCGGTCCGCGGCGCAGCAACGCACCGCCGAGTTGCTGGATCGCCTGGGTCTGGGTGAGCGCGGCGACGAGAAGCTGGAGAAGCTGTCCCTGGGCAACCAGCAGCGGGCGCAGGTCGCCGCCGCGCTGGTGCACGATCCGGACGTGCTGGTGCTCGACGAACCGTTCTCCGGGCTCGATCCGATCGCCGTCGAGACGGTGCTGGAGGTGCTGCGCGAGCGGGCCGCCGCCGGAGCTCCGGTGCTGTTCTCCAGCCACCAGCTCGACCTGGTGGAACGGCTCTGCGACGACCTGGTGATCATCGCGGACGGGGTGATCCGGGCGGCGGGCGACCGGGAGTCGCTGCGGGCCGAGCACAGCCTGCCGCGCTATCGGCTGGTGGCCGGGGAGGACGCGGGCTGGATACGCGACCAGGACGGGGTCACGCTGCTGGAGCTTGACGGCCCGGAAGCGATCTTCGAACTGGACGAGGGCTTCGACGACCAGGACGTGCTGCGCGCCGCGTTGACCAAGGGACCGGTCCGCGCGTTCGGCCCGGTCGTCCCGTCCCTGACCGAGATCTTCCGCGAGGTGATCCGGTGATGACCACGTACGCCGCCGCCAAGCTCGTCGCCGCCCGCGAGATCAAGGTCAAGCTCCACGACCGTACGTTCCTGCTCAGCACGATCTTCTTTCTGGTCTTCGCCGCGGCCGTGACGGTCCTGCCGGCCGTGTTCGGCGGTGGCCCGTCAACCGTCGCCGTCGCCGACCGCACCACCGCGGCGACGCTCGAGCAGGCCGGGCTGAAGGTCCGCGATGTCCCCGACGACGCGACCGCCGAGAAGCTCGTGCGCGACGGGGATGCCGACGCCGCCGTGGTGGCCGGCCCCGAGGTGCTGGCCATGGACGACAGGCCGGGCGACGTGGTCACCGCGCTCAGCGAGGCGCCGCCGGTGCGGTTGCTCGACCCGGACGCGGCCGACCCGTTCCTCGCCGTCATCGTGCCGTTCGCGCTGGCCTTCGTCTTCTTCTTCACCTCGTTCATGTTCGGCCTGCAGATCGCGCAGAGCGTCACCGAGGAGAAGCAGACCCGCATCGTGGAGATCCTGGTGTCCAGCGTGCCCACCCGGGCGTTGCTGGCCGGCAAGGTCGCGGCCCTGACCTTGCTCGCCTTCGCGCAGGTCGCACTGATCGCGCTGGTCTCGCTCACCGGGGCGCGGCTGGCCGGTCTGGATCGCGGCGTGCTGCACGTGCTGCAACCGGCGATCGGCTGGTTCCTGGCGTTCTTCGTGATCGGATTCATCATGCTGGCCGCGCTGTGGGCGGGCGTCGGCGCGCTGGCGGCCCGGCAGGAAGACCTGAACAGCGTCTCGCAGCCGGTGCAGATGGCGGTGATGCTGCCGTTCCTCGCGGTGGTGTTCCTGTTCGAGAACGAATCGGCGATGCGGATGCTGTCCTATGTCCCGTTCTCGGCACCGGTCGCGATGCCGGTGCGGATCTTCAACGGCGACGCGGCCGCGTGGGAGCCCTTCGCGGCTCTGCTGATCATGGCGGTGACGGCTGTGCTGCTGCTCGCGGCGGGTTCCCGGGTGTACGCGGGGTCGCTGCTGCGGACCAACGGCAAGACCTCGTGGGCGACCGCCTGGCGGGCCCGCGCCGAGGTCTAGCCGCAACGCCGTTCAGTTAGGCGTGGGCGGGGGTGGTCAAGTGGCGTGTTGATCGAGAGATGAGAAGCGGAGTTCCGGTATCAAGGTTTGTCACTCCAAGACAACCCAGAACCAGGAACTCCGCTTGGCCGATCAGATTGCCATATCCCACACGGTCTCGGTAGCTGCGGGCCGGTTCGCGCCGGGTCATCTCGGAGAGCTGACTCGTCTGATTCCGTTCGAGATGATCGATGAAGCCCTCACCGCGACCCGGCGGACCCAGCAACGGGTCCGGCTGCTGCCGGCTCGGGTCACGGTGTATCTGCTGCTGGCAGGCTGCCTGTTCGCTGATCTGGGCTACCGGCAGGTGTGGTCGAAACTCGTCGCCGGCCTGCATGCACTGCCTGCGGCCACACCAAGCAGCAGCGCTCTGCGACAAGCCCGGCAACGACTGGGGCCCGCCCCGCTGCGGGCACTGTTCGACCTACTCCGCGGCCCCGCCGCCACCAGCACGACTCAGGTGTGGTGGCACGGCCTGCTTCCGGTCGTCATCGACGGCACGATACTGACCGTCGCGGACTCACCGGCCAACCTGGCCCGTTACGTCAAACAACGCGGTAACCACGGTGGCTCCGGCTACCCGACACTACGGCTGAGCGCTCTGCTGTCTTGCGGCACCCGCTCAGTGCTCGACGCCGTCTTCGACCCGATCACCACCGGCGAGATCACCCAGGCCGAACACCTCGCCCGCAGCCTGCGCGCTGGAATGCTGTTGCTGGCCGACCGCGGCTACGACGTCGCGCACCTGATCACCACGCTCGCCGCCACCAAGGCCGACCTGCTGATCCGCTGCACCGGCAACCGCAAGCTACCGGTCATCCGCCGCCACCGCGACGGATCCTGGCTATCGGTCATCGGGCAGCTACCGGTGCGGGTCATCCAGGCACAGATCAGCATCACCACCACCAGCGGCACGCGCACCGGCGACTACCGGCTGATCACCACACTGCTCGACCCGCAGCGTTACCCCGCCGCCGACCTCGCCCAGCTCTACCACCGGCGCTGGGAGATCGAAACCGCCTACCTCGAACTCAAATCGAGCATCCTCGGCGGCCGAGTCCTACGAGCGCGCACCCCGACCGGCATCGATCAGGAGGTCCACGCCCTGCTGATCACCTACCAACTGCTACGCACCGCCATGGTCGACGCTACCGACAGCCAGCCCGGCCTCGATCCGGACCGGGCCAGCTTCACCACCGCCCTCAACGCAGCCCGCGACCAAATCATCCAAGCCGCAGGCATCATCGCCGGCACCGTCATCGACCTCGTCGGTGTCATCGGCGAACACGTCCTGGCGAACCTGCTACCCGACCGCCGCATCCGGACCAAGACTCGCATGATCAAACGCTCGAACTCCAAATACCAGGCCCGCGGCCCGAACATCGACCGCCGCACCTACCAAGCCACAACCAGCATCAACGTCATCACCGACGAACCTTGACCAACCAAACACCGGCCTAACTGAGCGGCGTTGGGTCTAGCCGACGCGCCGGACGATCGCCGGCAGCAACTGCTCGACGTCCTCGATGGACCGGTCGGGCATGAAGACCGGCCAGTCCACCGAGGGTCTGCTGCCACTCGCGGTTGGTCCGTCACATCTCGGAGAGCAGCAGCTGGGCGAAGGCGCGGTACCGGCGGATGTACTCCAGCTGCGCGCGGACCAGTGCGGCGACCGCCTCGCGCGGGCAGACCGGCCACCGCCGTACGGAAATCGGCAGTGAGCAGGCCGATCGCGTGCCGCGCACCGCGATGTCGTCCACCGTGGTGCAAAGACATGCCTCCGATAGTGGTCGATCTCTCGCCGTGGTGGTGGACCTCACTGCCCCGCCCGGGGCAGGATCATGGCCATGTCGACGCGCTGGGGCATGACGGTTCCGCTCGGAGGGGTGTCACTCCCCGACCACCAGGCCGTGTACGCGACATTGGCCGACGCCGGATTCACCGATCTATGGACGTCCGAGGTCGCCGGCACGGACGCCTTCACCCCGCTGGCGCTCGCCGCCGCGTGGGCGCCGAGCTTCCGCCTGGGCACCGCCATCGCTCCGGTGTTCACCCGCGGGCCGGCCCTGCTCGCGATGACGGCCGCCGCTCTCGCCGAAGCCGCTCCGGGACGTTTCCAGCTCGGCATCGGCGCGTCCTCCCCCGTGGTGGTGGGCGACTGGAACGCCGTCGACTTCACCGAGCCGTACGCCCGCAGCCGCGACATGCTCCGCTTCCTGAAGGCGGCGCTGGCCGGCGAGACCGTCACCGAGGACTACGGCACCTTCGCCGTGAACCGTTTCCGCCTGGAACGCCCGCCCGCGAGCCGCCCGCCGATCCAGCTGGCCGCCCTCCGTCCCGGCATGCTGCGCCTGGCCGCGGCCGAGGCCGATGGCGTGATCCTGAACTGGCTGGCCGCCTCCGATGTGCCCACGGCGACGGCGGAGCTGAAGGGCGCGGCGCCGGGCTTCGACGTGACGGCCCGCATTTTCGTCTGCCCGACTGACGACGCCGGGTACGCCCGGGCCGTCGGCAAACGCATGATCGCCGCGTACCTGACCGTGCCGGCGTACGCCGCGTTCCACCGCTGGCTGGGCCGCGAGGAGGTCCTGACGCCGATGTGGAAGGCCTGGTCGGCCGGCGACCGCAAGGCCGCGCTGGCCGCGATCCCGGACGCCGTGGTGGACGCGCTGATCGTCCACGGCTCGCCGGCCGAGTGCCGGGCGAAGGTCCAGGCCTACGTGGACGCCGGCGTGACGGTCCCGGTGATGGCGCTGCTGCCGACTCCCGCCGAGGACCGCGCACAGCTGACCGACTTGCTGACCGCCCTGGGCCGCTGACCGGCCCGCCGGGCGTCGCGCACCCCGGCCGGCAAGCGGGTCGCGCCGCGACAGCCCACCGCCGACGGCCATTGCCGATCTCGCGGCCGCCGATCTCGCGGCCGCCGATCTCGCGGCCGCCGATCTCGCGCACCTGCGGAACAGACAGGCCGTCCCCACTCGCCGGGCCGGCGGGCGGGGACGGCCTGTTGTGGCACATGCTGGTCCCTGGGTGTGGGAGCCGCATCGTGCGGTTGCCGGGCTCCTACGCCGTACGTGTGGAAGACGCACCCCCGTGCGTGCGCCTTCCCCGGGCGCCGGTCATTCGCTGTCGGCGAGGATGGCGTAGAGCTTGCGCTTTGTCTCGTTGAGCACGTCGAGCGCCTTCTGGCGCTGCTCCGGCGTGCCGCTGAAGCCGACCTGGCGCAGGGCGCCCATGATGCCGACCGCGGCGTCGCGGAAGTCCTGCACCTGGGACATGGTGTCGTCGCCGATGCTGGACCACGGCGGGTTCTGCGCGGCGGTCTCGGCCTCGGGGCGGCCGTTCTCGGTCAGGCGGTAGCTCTTGCGGCCGCCCTCGGCGGTGGCCTCGATCAAGCCCTCGTCCTCGAGGAGCTGCAGCGTCGGGTACACCGAGCCGGGGCTGGGGCGCCAGATGCCGTTGGTGCGGGAGTCGAGCTCCTGGATCATCTCGTAGCCGTGCATCGGGCGCTCGAGCAGCAGCGCGAGGAGCGCCTGGCGGACGTTGAGCCGGGAACCCCGGCCACCGCGCCGGCCGCGCCCCGGTCCGCCCGGCCCACCGAAGGGACCGCCGGGACCGAAATCGTGCCCGCCCGGGCCGCCGAACGGGAACCCGAAGCCTCGCATGCGACGTCCGCGCATCTCGTCGTGGAAGTGCCTCATGACCTTCTCCGATCTGTTGTCGATAGCTTTACGATATATCGGCAACGTGTCGGCGACAAGGGTTTCTTTTTGAGAGAGACCTGCGACGGGTGTTGGGCTGGCGGATCTGGCAATCTGGTACGTGTGCTGACGGTTCCCATTCGCCAGCTCGGGGAGTCCGAGCGCGCCGCGGTCGAGCAGATCCTCGACCGCGATCCCTATGCCGGCGCTCAGATCGCCGAGCGGGTGGCGGCGCACGGGCTGAACTGGTGGCGGTCCGACGGGCGAGTCTTCGGGTACGGGACGGGCCGGCGCATCGAATCGATCATCTGGTCCGGGGCTCATCTCGTGCCGGTGTGCACGACGCCGGTGGCCACCGCCGCGTTCGCCGAGATGCTCGGGGCCGAGCCGCGGATCTGTTCCTCGATCATCGGCCGGTCGGAGGCGGTGCTGGATCTCTGGGATCACCTGGGCGGGCAGTGGGGCCGGGCCCGCGATGTGCGGCCCAACCAGCCGTTGCTCGTCGCCGACCGGGATCCGGCGATCGCGGCCGACCCGGACGTGCGGCTGGTGCGGCCGAGCGAGGTGGACGCGTTGTTCCCGGCCGCGGTGGCGATGTACACCGAGGAGGTCGGGGTGTCGCCGCTGCTGGACGACGGTGGCCGCGGCTATCGGCGCCGGATCGCGGAGCTGGTCAAGGGCAAGCGGGCCTATGCCCGGTTCGTCGGAGACCGCGTGATCTTCAAGGCCGAGCTGGCGATCGTCACCCGGCGGACGGCCCAGGTGCAGGGCGTGTGGGTGGACCCGGAGTTTCGGGGCCGCGGGCTGGCGGCGCCGGCGATGGCCGCGGTGGTGCGGGATGCGCTGCGGCGGGTGTCACCGACGGTGAGCCTCTATGTGAACGACTACAACACGGCTGCGCGGCGGGTCTACGCACGGTGCGGGTTCGTGTCGGCGGGGTCGTTCGCGACCGTGCTGTTCTGAGAGACGGCCAGAGGCCGGGAACGTTCTGAGAAACGGCGAAGGCCCGGCCGGTGGCCGGGCCTTGCGCGTGCCTCGTCAGTGGATGGTGACGGTCGGGCCGGGCATCAGCTCGCGCAGCTCGTCCGGCAGCTCGGCGCCCATCTCGTCGGCCAGGCGCAGCGCCTCCTCGACCAGGGTCTCCACGATGATCGACTCGGGCACCGTCTTGATGACCTTGCCCTTCACGAAGATCTGGCCCTTGCCGTTGCCGGAGGCCACGCCGAGGTCGGCCTCGCGGGCCTCGCCCGGACCGTTCACCACGCAGCCCATGACCGCGACCCGCAGCGGCACCGGGAACCCGTCGAGCGCCGCCGTGACCTGCTCGGCCAGCGTGTAGACGTCGACCTGGGCGCGGCCGCAGGACGGGCAGGAGACGATCTCGAGACCGCGCTCACGCAGGCCCAGCGACTCGAGGATCGCCTGGCCCACCTTGATCTCCTCGACCGGCGGGGCGGACAGCGACACCCGGATCGTGTCGCCGATGCCCTCGGCGAGCAGCGCACCGAACGCCACCGAGCTCTTGATCGTGCCCTGGAACGCCGGACCCGCCTCGGTGACCCCGAGGTGCAGCGGGTAGTCACACTGCTCGGCCAGCTGCCGGTATGCCCGGATCATCACGACCGGGTCGTTGTGCTTCACCGAGATCTTGATGTCGCGGAAGCCGTGCTCCTCGAACAGCGAGCACTCCCAGAGGGCCGACTCGACCAGCGCCTCGGCGGTGGCCTTGCCGTACTTCTCCAGCAGTCGCTTGTCGAGCGAGCCCGCGTTGACGCCGATCCGGATCGGGATGCCGGCGTCGGTGGCCGCCTTCGCGATCTCCTTGACCTTGTCGTCGAACTGGCGGATGTTGCCCGGGTTGACCCGGACGGCCGCGCAGCCGGCGTCGATGGCGGCGAACACGTACTTCGGCTGGAAGTGGATGTCGGCGATCACCGGGATCTGCGACTTCTTGGCGATCGCGGGGAGCGCCTCGACGTCGTCCTGCGAGGGCACGGCAACCCGGACGATCTGGCAGCCCGCCGCGGTGAGCTCGGCGATCTGCTGCAGCGTCGCGTTCACATCGGCGGTGAGCGTGGTCGTCATCGACTGCACGCTGACCGGCGCCCCGCCACCGACGGGCACGCCGCCGACGTTGATCTGCCGGCTGTGCCGGCGCGGGGCCAGAGGCGGAGGGGGTACGGCCGGCATTCCGAGGCTGACAGCGGTCATGTCACTCACTTGAAGATCGTAACGGGATTGACGATGTCTGCGGTTGCTGTGAGGAGCGTAAACGCACCGCCTATGAGAATCACCGCATAAGTGACCGGCATCAACTTGTAGTAGTCGACGCGGCCCGGATCCGGCCGGCGCAACCGGGCATAGAGCCACGACCGCGCCTTCTCGTACCAGGCGATGGCGATGTGCCCGCCGTCCAGCGGAAGCAGCGGCAACAGGTTGAAGATGCCGATGAAGACGTTGAGCGAGATGAAGATCTGCCAGAAGATCTCCGGCACACCCTTCTCGATCGCCTCACCGCCGAGACGGCTGGCGCCGATCACGCTGATCGGGGTGTCCGGGTCGCGTTCGGAGCCGGTGATCGAGTTCCACAGGGCGGGGATCTTCTGCGGGATCCGCTTCATGGCCTCGAACGAGTTCTCCACCAGCAGCCAGCTGTAGTGGCCGGTGGCCGGGACCGCGGAGGCGGCGTTGTAGTGGACGATCCGCGGGATCGCGCTCTTGTCGAGGCCCAGGCCGGCGACCGCAACCTCGGTCACCTTGCCCTTCTCGTCGTTCGCGGGCGAGCGCTTACCGATGATCAGGTTGACGTTCGCCGTACCGCTCTTGCCGTCCCGCGTGTACTCGAACGGGACCGTGCCCGCCTTCTGCGCGCGGATCGCGCTGGTCAGCTCGCCGTAGTTGTGCACCGGCGTGGTGCCGACCTTGGTGATCAGGTCGCCGTCCTTCAGACCGGCCGCGAATGCCGGACCGGCCACCCCGCCGTTGGTGCCCGGGGCGCAGTCGACATTCGTGGTGGGCAGGTCGACCCAGGTGCAGTCGGCCACCGTGATGCGGGCCGGCTCGGCGAGTTCCTGGGCGGCGGTCACCGGGAACTTCTCGTTGGGCAGCCCGACGGCGACCGCCATGATCCAGATGCCGGCGATGGCGAGCAGGAAGTGGGTGACCGAACCGGCGCCCATCACGATCGTCCGCTTCCACACCGGGAACCGCCACATGGCCCGCGGCTGGTCCTCCGGGGCGACGTCCTCGTCCTGCGGCGTCATGCCGACGATCTTGCAGAAGCCGCCGAGCGGGATGGCCTTCAGCCCGTACTCGGTCTCACCGCGCTTGAAGGAGAAGATCGTCGGGCCGAAGCCGACGAAGTACTGCGTGACCTTCATCCCGAAGCGCTTGCCGGTGATCATGTGACCCAGCTCGTGCAGGCTCACCGAGATCAGGATGGTCAGCGCGAACGCCGCCGCACCAAGCCAGAACAGCATCAGGCTCCTTCAGCCGCAATAGCGATCATTCGCTGCGCCTCGCCACGGGCCCAGGTTTCCGCGGCAAGCACTTCCTCGACGGTACCCGGCTCGGCAAAGTCGGGTGCTGCCGCGAGCACCGCCGCGACGGTGTCGACGATGCCCAGAAAAGGTAGCCGACCGGACACGAACGCGGCCACACACTCTTCGTTCGCCGCGTTGTAGATGGCCGGACGACAGCGGCCCGTCCTACCGGCCTCCTTGGCCAGCCGGACGGCCGGGAACGCGTCGTCGTCCAGCGGCCGCAGCTCCCAGTTGTGCGCCTGCCGCCAGTCGACCGGCGAGGCGGCCCCGGGCACCCGGTCGGGCCAGGCCAGCGCCAGGGCGATCGGCAGCCGCATGTCCGGGGGGCTGGCCTGTGCCAGCGTCGACCCGTCGGTGAACTCCACCATCGAGTGGATGAACGACTGCGGGTGAACCATGACCTCGATGTCGTCATAGGCCACGCCGAACAACTCGTGCGCCTCGATCACCTCCAGCGCCTTGTTCACCATCGTGGCCGAGTTGATCGTGACGACCGGACCCATGTCCCACGTCGGGTGCTTCAGCGCCTCCTCCGGCGTGACGTTCGCCAGCTCCTCGCGCCGCCGGTCGCGGAAGGCGCCGCCGCTCGCGGTGAGCACCAGCTTCGCCACCTCGGTCTCGGAGCCGCCGCGCAGGCATTGGGCGAGCGCGGAGTGCTCGGAGTCGACCGGGACGATCTGCCCCTGCTTGGCGATCCGGCGCACCAGCGGGCCGCCGGCGACCAGCGACTCCTTGTTGGCCAGGGCGAGGATGCGCCCCGCCTCGAGCGCGGCCAGGGTGGGGGCGAGACCGAGGCTGCCGACCACGCCGTTGACCACCACGTCGCACGGGAAGGCGGCCAGCTCGGTCATCGCGTCCGGCCCGGCCACGATGCGGGGCAGCTTGAAGTCGCCGGTGGCCCAGCCACGCCGCTGCGCCTCGGCGTAGAAGGCCAGCTGGAGATCCTGCACGACCGACGAGCGGGCGACGCCCACCACGTCGACACCCAGCTCGAGGGCCTGCGCGGCGAGCAGCTCGACGTTGCCGCCGCCGGCGCCGATCGCCACCACCCGGAAGCGGTCGGGGTTGCGGCGGACTATGTCGATGGCCTGGGTGCCGATCGAGCCGGTGGATCCGAGGAGAACGAGGTCGCGCATGCCGCACATCTTCCCGGATCGGCGTATCCCCGCGGGAGGGGCTGTGGATAATTCCGAATTGGGTATGCCATCGGCATGATGGGGTGGCTGCGGACGGCCTTCCGGCCGCTGCGTGGCCGGGACGTCGCGCTGCACGCCGCCGCCGTGACGTTCTACGCGGGCATCGCCGTGGTGCCGGTGGCGCTGCTGGCCATCTGGATCACCGGCTGGATCGCCGGGGAGGACCGGATCCGCCGGCTCACCGGGCACACCATCGCGGCGCTGCCGGACCAGATCGGGGCACCGCGCGCCCTGGCCGCCCTGATCGACGCCGGGCTGCATCTCACGCCCGTGTTCGCGCTGGCCAGCCTGCTGCCGGCCACCCTGTACGGCGAGGGCCTGCGCCGCGCCTTCGTCTCGCTGCGCGCCGCGGAGGGCGGCGAGAGCCTGGTGGGCTGGCGCGGCCGGTTGCTCTGGCTGCCGCTTCTCGCGGCCGCGCCGGCGCTTCTGCTGGCGATGTTTCTCGCGCTCCCGGCGACCAGCGGTTTGTGGGTACGGGGTGGGTGGTACGCGGTCTGGGGAGTGATCCTCTCGTTCCTCGCCGGCTGGATCGTGCTCACGCCCGTGGTCATCTGGGTCTTCCGGTACGTCGCTCCCGGCCGCCCGGAATGGCTGGCCACCACGTTGATCGGATCGTTCACGGCCGCCAACCTGTCCGGCTTCCTGCACGGTTTCGTCCTGTTCTGCGCCCTCCCGATCAATCTGGGCACCCCGTTCGGGGGATTCACCGAGATCGGCGGCATGGTGGCCGTCGGACTCTGGCTCTACCTCTTCCACGTGATCGTGCTCGCGGGGTATGCGGCGACCCGCAGCGCGAGCGCGGCGCTGCGCAAACGCCGGAGCTGACGGTTGTTCGCATCCGTCACACCGAGGCAACAACTCAGACGCGCGCGCTACGCTCCCACGTCATGACGACCCTCCCTGCCCAGACCGACGTGGTGATCATCGGAGCCGGCCACAACGGTCTGGTCTCCGCGATCCTGCTGGCCCGCGCCGGGCTCGACGTCGTGGTGCTCGAGGCCGCGGACGTGCTGGGCGGCGCGACCCGCACCGAGCACCCGTTCGCCAAGGTGCCCGGCCTGGGCCAGTCCACCGGGTCGTACCTGCTGGGTCTCATGCCGCCGGAGCTGCTGCGCGAGCTCGACGTCGACATCCCGGTGCTGCGCCGCGACCCGCACTACTTCCTGCCCACGCCCGGCCCGGCCGGCTCGCCGCACCTGCTGTTCGGGCGCGACCGCGAGGCCACCCGCGCCCAGCTGGAGAAGTACTTCTCGGCGCGTGACGTGGCGGCGGACGAGCAGCTCGCGGTCGAGATCGGGGCCATGCGCGCGGATCTCGCACCGGCCTGGCTCGAGGAGCCGGCAACGGTGGAGGAGATCGCCGACCGCCACATCCGGCCGCAGCTCCAGAGCACCTTCATCGATCTCGTACGGGGTTCGGTCGCCGACTACCTGGCCCGGTTCGGCTTCAAGAGCGAACTGCTGATGAGCATGTACGCGGTGACCGACGGGCTCTCCGGCCTGAACGCGGGGCCGGACGATCCGGGCACGGGCCACAACTTCCTGGTCCACAACATGTGCCGGCTGCCCGGCTCGGACGGCACCTGGATGATCGCCCGCGGCGGCATGGGCACGGTGTCCGGCACGTTCGCCGCGGCGGCCCGGGCCGCGGGAGCCCGCATCCTGGTGAGCTCGCCGGTGTCGCAGGTCACCCTCGACGGCGGCGCGGCCAGCGGGGTCGTGCTGGCCGACGGGCGCTCCATCGGCGCCCGCGTGGTGCTGGGCGCCTGCGACCCGTACCGGCTGATGAGCCTGGTGCCGGACGGCGCGGTGCCGCAGTCGCTGACCACCCGGATGGCGGCGGTCCGGCGCACCGGCACGACGCTGAAGCTGAACATGGCGCTGCGGGGCCTGCCGCAGTTCTCCTGCCTGCCGGAGGGCGGCCCGTCGCCGTTCGGCTCCACGATCCACCTGCTGCCCGGCTCCGAGGGCCTGGCGGGCGGCGCGTCGGAGTCGCCGATGGCGGCGCTGCGCGCGATGTGGGCCGACGTGCAGGCGGGCGTGCTGCCGGCCGAGCCGACCATCGAGTGGTACCTGCACACCACGGTCGACCCGTCCCTGCAGGACGCCGAGGGCCACCACTCATCGGCGCTGTTCGTCCAGTCGGTGCCGTTCGAGCCGGCCGGTTCGACGTGGGAGAAAGAGCTTCCCGGGTACGTGTCACGACTGCTCGACATCTGCGAGCGTTACGCGCCAGGCACTCGCGACCTGGTCGCCGACGTGATGCCGCTGACGCCGCCGGGCATCGAGAAGCACTTCGGCATCACCGGGGGCCACATCCACCACGTCGACAACACGGTCGCCTTCAACGAGCGGATGCCGTACTTCACCGGCGTCGACGGCCTGTACGCGGGCTCGGCCGGCACCCACCCGGCCGGCAGCGTGATCGGAGCCGCCGGCCACAACGCCGCCAAGCGGGTGCTGCGAGACTTGGCCGTACGCCCGTAGCCCGCGCGCGGGTCACCCTCGGCCCGCAGCCACTCCGGCCGCCGTGCGGGATCCCAGCCCGTCACGCGCCCGCCAAGCGAGTGTGGGGAATCCCGCCCGCCCAGCCGGCCCACCTCCCCACACGACGCCGCGCACGGCCAGCGTGGGGATTCCGGCCTACCCAGTCGGCGCACCTCCCCACACGACAACGCCGCACCACCACCGTGGGGAACCCCGCCCACCCAGCCGGCGCACCTCCCCACACCACGACGCGCACGACCACGGTGGGGAATCCGCGCAGGCGGCGCACATCCCGCCGCTGCACGGCCGCGGTGGGGCAAGCGGTCCGCATTCGGGCGCGGAGCTCCGGCACTCTGCGTTGCACGGCCGCTGTCGGAGAGGGGGGTTGGGGGTTGGGCGTCACCACTTACGCACGTCGCCGGGGTGGGGTTCGCGTTTTGGACGCGCCAGCGGCCAGCGAAGCCCGCCCCGGCCCTCGGCGGGAGCAGCGGTCTGTACCACCCACCCCGCTACGACATCGGGCGTTTGATCTTGGGGTTTGGGGTACTGCTCCTGGGATCGTCCTTGATCTGGCGGACGTGTCAGGGCTTCTTCTCGGCGCGGATTTTGTGGCCGACGCTGGTCAGGCAGCGGCCGGTGGGGAGGTCGAACTTCCAGCCGTGCAGCTGGCACGTCAGCGTGTTGCCGTCGACCACGCCGAAGCGGCTCAGGTCGGCCTTGAGGTGCGGGCAGCGGCGCTGCACCGTCCAGTCGCCCAGCTGCGTGTCCTCGGCCTCGACGGCCTTCTCGTGCTCGTCGTACCAGCCCTCGGCGTACTGCAGGCGCTCCTCGGAGAGGCACTTGAAGAACGCGTAGACGAACTCGTTGTACTGGCCGATGCGCGCGGCGGAGAAGCGGCAGGACAGGAACAGGCTGTTGACCCAGTCGCCCTCGTCGATGTGGATCAGGTGCTCGATCAGGGCGCGGCCGGTCTTGAAGCGGTACCGGACTTTCTCGTCGGCGTAGGGGCGGACCTGCTTGCCGGGGAAGTCGACGACGATCGACTCGATGATCTCGCCGTCGGTCCCGAAGGAGTCGGTGAGGTCGAAGCGGACCGGGCCGCCGACGCCCTTCGCCATGTAGATCGACTCTTCGAGGAGGGGTTCGATCCGCTTCTTGAGCTCGCCGAGCACGTCGATCTCGGGGTGGCGCCAGGAGGCCTTCTCGGCGGCGATGATCGGGGCCTTGCGCTCGCGCATCTCCTCGAGGTGCGCCTTCTTGTTCGCGAAGAACTCGTCGACGTCGGTCGGGTGCGTGGTGGTCGCCGTCGCGCCGCCGTCGGTGAGCTCGGTGACGCTGCCGGGGAGCAGGACGATGCCGTTGGTGCCGCCGGCCTTGGCGTACTCGCTGATGAAGACCGACTGGTCGGGGAAGATGTTGCCTTCGTCGCCGAAGATGTCGTTGAACTGCCACAACGAGTCGTCGAGGAAGCACGGCGGCCCGGCGATCGGGAAGACGTGATCGGCCTTGAGGTCGTCGATGTACCGCCACGTGCGGTCGAACTGACGGTCGCGCTTCTGCTTGCCGAACGCGGTCTTCGCCGAGTCGGGCAGCTCGTAGACCATCGGGTACCAGATCGCGCCGGAGAACTGCAGCATGTGCGCGTGCACGTGGCCCAGCTCGGCGAAGACGCTGAGGTCGGACGGGCGGGCGTCGTTCTGGTTGAGCACGCGGATGCCGTCGTGCTCCACCCACAGTGACGAGTCGCCGATCGGGCCGTCGGTCGGGCTGATCAGCGCCTGGATCATCACCTTGAGGCCGCCGTCGAGCTCGTGCACCTCGTTCGACCTCGTCTTCAGGAACTTGGTGAAGCCGAGGTCACGCAGCTCGTCCTCGAGCTGGCTGGTCGGGTACTCCGGCAGCAGAACGGTCGCCTTCTTGCTGATGAAGCGCTTGAGGTGCTCGGCGTCGAAGTGGTCGCGGTGCAGGTGCGACACGTACAGGTAGTCGACGTCGCCCAGCGTCTCCCAGTCCAGGAGCGAATTGTCCGGGAAAGGGAACCATGAAGCGAAATAGGCTGGGTTGACCCACGGATCGCACAGAATGCTGCCGGCGGCCGTGTCGATCCGCATGCTGGCGTGTCCAGTGCCCGTGATTCGCACCGCGCGTCTCCCTCGATTCCGTTCGACCAACGGCATCGAAGGTACCGGGTCCGGGTTGGTGGGCCGCGCGCGGAGCCGCCGTGCGAGACTTGAGCCTGGATGTGATCGCCTTCGAGGAAGGACTTCGGCGTGTCTGCGGAATCGGACCCCGTCTACGCTCCCGACCAGCTCAAGCCCGGTAACCGGAAGTGGGCCCGGCGGGGCGCGCTCGGCACTGCGGTGATCATTTTGCTGTACTTCTGGGGCAACCACGAGGGCAACACCGAGAACATTTTTCTCGTCGTCTTCGCCGTCGGTCTCGTCGGCATCGTGATCGCGGACTCGATCCTGCGTCGGAACGGGCTCAAGCCGAACGACCAGTAGGTTTCCGACCGACGAAAAAGGCCCGCGAGCGTTCGCGGGCCTTTTCGCTGCCTTCTACCGCCGGCGCAGCAGGATGTCCTTCACCTCGCGCAGGGCGGCGTCCACCTCGGCCTCGAAGTATCCGTTGGGAACCAGCCCGAACTGCAGCATGTCGAGCTCGTTCTCCGGTACGGGCATCGGGCCGCGGCCGGTCATCGCCTGGATGATGCCTTCGAACAGCCGGTCGACCTGCATCGGGTCGTACCCGCTGCCGAAACGCCGTGGCTGGAACGTGCGGCGCAGCTGGTCGACCCGGTACAGCTCGCCACCCGGCTCGCCCATCGGCGGCGGGAGCTGGGGCTGCGGCGGGCCGCCGTAACCGGGCGGGCCGCTCATCGGGGCGTTGCCCATCGGCGGGCCACCCATCGGCGGGCCACCCATCGGCGGGCCACCCATCGGCGGGCCACCCATCGGCGGGCCACCCATCGGCGGGCCACCCATGGGCGGGCCCATCGGCGGGCCGCCGTAGCCGCGCGGATCCGGCTCGCGCTGCGGCATGCGGATCTCGGCCGTCATGTCGGTCTTGCCGTGCCGGCCGGCCTCGAAGCCGTCGAAGCCGCCGCCCTGATCGAAGCCGCCCTGATCGAAGCCCTGGTCGTAGCCGCCCTGGTCATAGCCGCGCTGGTCGTACCCGGGCGGCGGGCCCTGGTCGTAGCCACCCGGCTGCGGCGGATAACCGGGCGGGCCCGGGCGCTGCGGGAGCTGCTGCTGTTGCGGCTGCTGACCGTACGGTCCGGGCTCTTCGTACCGGCCGCCGTACGGATCGGGCTGCATCTGCGGTCGCTGCGGAGGCTGCTGCGGCTGGGGCATCCGGTCCTCGCGGATCGGTGCGGGCAGCCGCTCGGTGGGCGGCGCCATCCGGCCCGCCGCACCCATGGCGGCGCCCAGACCCGGCTTGTTGATGTTGCCGGTGGAGAGGCCGCCACGCATCGAGTCGCGCATCGGGTCGGCCGCGGGCGCGCCGCGGCCACGGTCCTCGAGCTCGGCGAGCTGCCGCTCGACCCGGTCCAGATGCAGGTCGACCTGCCACTCGTCGTACCCGCCGAAGCGCACACGGAAGACCACGTCGTGCACCTCCTGCGCGCCGACGGGCGGACCGACCTGCTCTCCCGCCAGGGTGGCCTCGACGCGGTCCAGGAAGGCGTCGACCTCATCGACTTTGTAGCCGCGCCGCAGCGCACGCCGACGGAAACGCTGCCCCTGACTCGTCACAACGTCTCCCACTCCGCTCGCTGGGTCCTGAGCCCAGTCACTGTGCCACCTCCGCGTCGGCGGCGGCGCCCCCAGCGCCCACCACCGTCAGCTCGCCCGCGGCCAGCTGGCCGCACGCGCCGTCGATCTCCCGGCCCCGGGTGTCGCGGACCGTCGTCGCTACTCCGGCCTCCCGCAGCCGGCGGACGAACTCGCGCTCGACCGGTTTCGGGCTCGCATCCCACTTGCTGCCCGGCGTCGGGTTCAGCGGGATGAGATTCACATGCGCCAGTTTGCCGTGCAGGAGCCGGCCGAGGAGGTCGGCACGCCAGGGCTGGTCGTTGACGTCCCTGATCAGGGCGTACTCGATCGAGATCCGACGCCCGGTCTGCGCCGCGTAGTCGAACGCGGCATCGAGCACCTCGGCCACCTTCCAGCGCTGGTTGACGGGCACTAGCTCATCGCGCAGATCATCATCGGGGGCATGCAAGGACAACGCAAGGGTCACGGACAGCTCTTCGGCTGTCAACCGGCGCATTGCGGGCACCAGGCCCACGGTGGAGACGGTTATGTGCCGTTGCGAGAGTCCCAGGCCCTCCGGAGCGGGGGCGGTCAGGCGGCGTACGGCCTCGATCACCCGGGGATAGTTCGCCAGGGGCTCGCCCATGCCCATGAAGACGACCCGGGACAGCCGCGGCGGTGAGCCGGTGACCGCGCCGCTCGCCGCCACGCCGGCCAGGTAGACCACCTGGTCGACGATCTCGGCGATCGACAGGTTGCGGGTCAGGCCCTGCTGGCCGGTGGCGCAGAACGGGCACGCCATGCCGCATCCGGCCTGGCTGGAGACGCAGGCGGTCACCCGGTCCGGATAGCCCATCAGGACGCTCTCCACCAGCGCGCCGTCGTGCAGCTTCCACAGCGTCTTGCGGGTGGCGCCGTCGTCGCAGGCCAGCTCGCGGACCGGGGTCAGCAACGTGGGCAGCAGGTCGTCGGTGAGACGGGCGCGCGAGGCGGCGGGCAGGTCGGTCATCGACTCGATGTCGCGCACGAGGCGGCCGAAGTAATGCGTGGAGATCTGCTTGGCCCGGAAGGCGGGCTCGCCGAGCGAGGCGACAGCGGCCTTACGGGCGGCGAGGTCGAGGTCGGCGAGGTGACGCGGGGGCATCGCGGGCCGGCGCCGGGTGGCGACCGCGTCGGGCTGGTCGGGGCTGGTCGGGATGACCGGAAGAATCGTCATGGCGTTGTCCAGTGTCCCACGCGCTCGAGACTGCTGGTTTTCGCTGCTCATTGGTTCGCTGCTCACTGGTTCGCCGCTCACTGGTTCGCCGCTCACTGGTTCGCCGCGATGACCGCGAACAGGAGGTACGCGGTGGGGACCGCGAACAGGATCGAGTCGAGCCGGTCCATCACGCCGCCGTGGCCGGGCAGCAGATTGCTCATGTCCTTGACGCCGAGGTCGCGCTTGAGCATGGACTCGGCCAGGTCGCCCACCACGGCAACCACCGAGATCACGGCGCCGAAGAGCAGTCCCCAGTACGCCGGGATGTCGAGCAGGAAGTAGAGGAAAAGCGCGCTGCCGATGGCCGCCGCGCAGATCGAGCCGGCGAAGCCCTCCCAGGTCTTACCGGGGCTGATCGACGGGGCCATCTTGTGCCGGCCGAGAAAGACGCCCGCCGCGTAGCCACCTGTGTCGGAAAGAACAACGGCGAAGAGCGTGCACAGTACGCGCCAGCGGCCGTCCCCGTACGGATCCGGCTCTTGCAGCAGGACCGCGAAGCTGAGCAGGAACGGCACGTAGATGGCGATGAGGATGCTGGCCGTCAGGTCGCGCCGGAACGCGGCGGCGCCGTCGCTGATCCGCCAGATCACCGAGGCCAGGACCGTTGCCAGCAGGCCCAGGATCAGCGAGTCCTCGCCGCCGTAGCGGACCAGGCCGGTCATCAGCAGGCCGCCGGCCAGCAGCGGGATCAGGGGGGCGTCGGCGCCCGAGGCGCGCAGGGCCCGGACCATCTCCCAGACACCGACGCCGGCCGCGACCACGATCACACCGAGGAAGGCGGGCGGCCAGATCACCAGCGAGGCGAGGACCACCAGCACGAGGCTGACACCGACCGCGATGGCGGCCGGCAGGTTACGACCGGCACGGCTCTTCCCCGGCCGGCCGTCCTTGTTCGCCTTCTTCGCCGCGCGGCGTTTGCCCGGGCCGCGCTTCTTGTCTTCTTCGTCCACTTTTTTCTCGTCCGCGTGCCAGGCCTGCTCGCCGGGCCGGTCGGGCTGGTGCGACTGGGTGGGCTGAACGTCGGCGTAGGCATATGGCGCCGGCACGCCCGTGTCGTCGCCGGAGGCTTGCCCGGCACGCGGATCGAGGTATGACATCAGACCTCGAGCAACTCGGCTTCCTTGTGCTTCACCAACTCGTCGACGACCGAGACGTAACGGTGCGTCGTGTCGTCGAGCTCCTTCTCCGCACGACGGCCCTCGTCCTCGCCGGCCTCGCCGTCCTTGACCAGCTTGTCCAGCTGCTCCTTGGCTTTGCGGCGGACGTTGCGGATGGCCACCCGGCTCTCCTCCGCCTTGCTGCGCGCCACCTTGATCATGTCGCGGCGACGCTCCTCGGTCATCTGCGGAAGGTGGATCCGCAGCTGATTGCCCTCGTTGTTCGGGTTCACCCCGAGGTCCGAGTCACGGATCGCGCGCTCGATCGCGCCGAGCTGCGACATGTCGTAGGGCTTGACGATCACCATGCGCGGCTCGGGGACACCGACCGACGCCATCTGGGTCACCGGCGTGGGCGCGCCGTAGTAGTCCACCACGATCTTGGAGAACATCGCGGGGGTGGCTCGCCCGGTCCGGATCGCGGCGAACTCCTCCTTGGCGTGCTCGACCGCGCTCTCCATCTTTTCTTCGGCCTCGAAGAGGGTTTCGTCAATCACCTGCTCTTCTCGCCTCCCTTGCTGGTTCGGTGGTGCGGGGACGGTTCGGCTCTGGGGTTGCCGGTAGGAAGTCAGGCGGTGATCAACGTGCCGATCTTCTCGCCGCTGACGGCACGGATGATCGTGTCGTCTCCCTCGGCGCCGAAGACCAGCATCGGCAGGCTGTTCTCCTCACAGAGGCTGAAGGCGGCCTGGTCGGCGACCCGCAGACCGCGCTGGATCAGCTCCTGGAAGGTGATCGTGTCGAGCTTCTGCGCGGTGGGGTCGATCCGCGGGTCGGCCGTGTAGACGCCGTCGACGCCGTTCTTGCTCATCAGCACGACGTCCGCGTGGATCTCGAGCGCACGCTGGGCGGTGACCGTGTCGGTGGAGAAGTACGGCATGCCGGCGCCGGCCCCGAAGATGACGCAGCGGCCCTTCTCCAGGTGGCGGATGGCGCGCAGCGGGATGTACGGCTCGGCGACCTGGGCCATGGTGATCGCGGTCTGCACCCGCGTCTGAACGCCCTCCTTCTCCAGGAAGTCCTGGAGGGCCAGGCTGTTCATCACCGTGCCGAGCATGCCCATGTAGTCGGCACGGTTGCGGTCCATGCCGCGTTTCTGCAGCTCGGCGCCGCGGAAGAAGTTGCCGCCACCGACCACGACCGCGACCTGGATGCCGCGGCGGATGACGGTGGCGATCTGGCGGGCGATGCTCTGCACGACGTCGGGGTCGACACCGACCGCGCCGCCGCCGAACACCTCGCCGGACAGTTTCAGCACGACCCGCCGGGGTCGCACGGATGGCGAAGCCGGCTCCTCAACCGGAACGGCCTGCTCGGTCACCATCGTCATGAGACCCGCCTTCCCTTCTGCTCAGCAGAGACCTTATGTGAGTGGGAGGCCGGGCGCAGAATCGCGTTCCCGACCTCCCTTTCCTCGTACGAGGTGACGCCTTACTCCTGGCCGACCTCGAACCGGACAAAGCGGGTGATCTCCAGCCCGGCCTCGTCCGCGATCTGCTTGACGGTCTTCTTGTTGTCGACGACCGAGGCCTGCTCGAGGAGGACGAAGTCCTTGAAGAAGGAGTTCACCCGGCCCTCGACGATCTTGGGCAGAGCCTTCTCCGGCTTACCCTCCTCCTTGGCGGTCTCCTCGGCGATGCGGCGCTCCGACTCGACGACGTCCGCCGGCACCTCCTCGCGGTTCAGGAACCGCGGGCGCATGGCGGCGATCTGCATGCCGATGCCGCGAGCGTCGGCGTCGCCGGCCTCGTCGGTCTTGCCGGTGTACTGCACCAGGACACCGACCTGCGGCGGCAGGTCCTGCGCCTTGCGGTGCAGGTAGACCGCGACGTTGCCGTCCAGCACGACGAAGCGGTTCACGACGATCTTCTCGCCGATCTTCGCGGAGTATTCCTGGACCGTGTCGGCGACCGACTTGCCGTCCGGCAGCGTGGCGGCCGAGAGCGCGGCGGCGTCGGCCAGCTTGTTCTGCTCACCGAACTCGACCAGCCGCTGACCCAGCTCGACGAAGTCGGGGGTCTTGGCGACGAAGTCGGTCTCGCAGTTGAGCTCGAGCAGCGCCTTGCCGGAGTGGCTGACGATGCCGTTGGCCGCGGTGCGGCCGGCCCGCTTGCCGACGTCCTTCGCGCCCTTGATGCGCAGGAACTCGACGGCCTTGTCGAAGTCGCCGTCCGCCTCCTCCAGCGCCTTCTTGCAGTCCATCATGCCGGCACCGGTCAGATCGCGGAGCTTCTTCACGTCCGCGGCGGTGTAGTTAGCCATGACTCTCTCTCGATGTCGTGTGACTCGGCGTACTTACTCGGCGGGGGTGGTGGCGGCAGCGACCGGCGCGGCCTCGGCCTCGACCGGCGCGGCCTCGGCCGGGGCGGCGGACTCGTCGGCCTTCTTCTCGGCGCCCTCGTAAAGGTCGCGCTCCCACTCGGGCAGCGGCTCGCCGGCGGCGACGGTGCCGGCCTCGGGCTTCGCGTCGGCGTCACCGCGGTTGCGGCCGGACCGGGCGATCAGGCCGTCGGCGACAGCGCTGGCGACGACCTTGGTCAGCAGCTCCGCGGAGCGGATCGCGTCGTCGTTGCCCGGGATCGGGAAGTCGACCTCGTCCGGGTCGCAGTTGGTGTCCAGCACCGCGATGACCGGGATGCCCAGCTTGCGGGCCTCGTCGACGGCGATGTGCTCCTTCTTGGTGTCGACGACCCAGATCGCCGACGGCACCTTGCTCATGTCCCGCAGACCGCCGAGGGTCTTGGTGAGCTTCTCCTTCTCGCGGGAGAGCTGGAGGGTCTCCTTCTTGGTGTACCCGGCGGCGGTGCCGCTCAGGTCGCCCAGAGCCTCGAGCTCCTTCATCCGCTGGAGCCGCTTGTAAACGGTCTGGAAGTTGGTGAGCATGCCGCCCAGCCAGCGGTGGTTGACGTACGGCTGGCCGACGCGGGTGGCCTGCTCGGCGATCGCCTCCTGCGCCTGCTTCTTGGTGCCGACGAAGAGGATGTGGCCACCCTCGGCGACGGTGTCCCGCACGAAGCTGTACGCCTTCTCGATGTAGTCGAGCGTCTGGCGCAGGTCGATGATGTAGATGCCGTTACGCTCGGTGAAGATGAAGCGCTTCATCTTCGGGTTCCAGCGCCGGGTCTGGTGCCCGAAGTGGACACCGCTCTCCAGCAGCTGGCGCATGGTCACGACGGCCATGGTGGATTGCTCCCTATGATCCCTGGTTGTCACGCCTGCCGGCGGCAGGCGCCCTGGCGCCCGGTCGCCGGCCGCAGTCGGACCCGAAGTTGATCGAGACCAGGGAGGGCCGTCGCTGCCGTGCCCGGCCGTGGTGAGCGGCGTGGACATGGGCAGAGGGCGCGCGAGGTCGACCGCGCTGGGCGGTCGCCGTCAACCAGCATACGCCAAGCCCCCGGGCGGCGGTCTGCCCGGTGCCGCCCGGCTCAGGCCACCGCCAGACCCGCCGCCAGCAGCAGGATCAAACCCGCCGGAAGGTACGCGACCGGTGGGCGCAACCAGGCCTCGCGGCTGATCGGGCCGCCCTTGGCGATGGCGAACAGGCCGATGCCGCTGAGGGCGAAACCGAGCGTCAGCAGGACTGCGGGGACGATCGCGCGGGCGTTGGGCGAGCCGGTGAAGGTGGCCTCGATCAGCAGGCGGACGACCGGCAGCATCAGGACGATCATGACGATCGCCACGATGATGGACGAAATCGGGCGGCGGGTCTGGTAGACCGTCTCCGGTTGGCGGATCACCGGCGGGACCAGGCTGGTCGGCTCGGCCACCGGAGTGCGGGGCTGCTCCTCCGGCGGCTTGATCGTCGGATATTCCGGGCCACGGATCGGGACCCGTACGTCGTAGGCCGGCGCCGGTGTCTCCGCCGGACGCCCGTGACCGGCCGTGGGGATCAGGGGATCGGTCACCGCGTATCCGCCCGTCGCGTCGGAGGGGCGCTGCTCGGGAAGGCGGAACGCGCCGCTGGGCCGCTCGTGGACGCCGGAGTCGTACGGGGTTGCGAGCGGGTCCCCCTTCGCGTGGGAACCCGAGATGTCCGCGTCGTACTGGCTCTTGCTCTCGTATTGGCCCTTGCTGTCGTATTGGCCCTTGCCGGAGTACCAGCTCGGCTCGGCGTCGTCCGCGTACCGGTGTCCTTCCACGATGTCGCACCGTAAGTGACCCGGCATCGCGACGCCAGAGCCGGGTCCATAACACGCCTCGACGGTGACACAGCGGTTTTCCACAGTAGCTCTGTGTCCACAGGGCTCCAGCGCGGCGGCGCGATCCGGGCCATCCTCGACCGCCATGACGACGCAAAGACAGGCGGTCGGCGCGTACGGCGAACGGGTCGCCGCGCGACACCTCCAAGACCTCGGGCTCGTGATCCTCGACCGGAACTGGCGCTGCCCGGACGGCGAGGTCGATCTCATCCTCCGCGACGGCGACGACGTCGTGTTCTGCGAGGTGAAGACCAGGCGCAGCGGGATCTTCGGCTCCCCCGCCGAGGCGGTCGACCACCGCAAGGTACGCAAGCTGCGGCAGCTCGCCGGGCGATGGCTCGCCGAGGCGAAGGTGCGTCCGCGCGGGATCCGCTTCGACGTGGTGGAGGTCTTTCCGCAGCAGCGCGGGGCCACTCGGGTCGCGCACATCCGCTCGGCGTTCTGATGAGCTACGCCCGCGTCCTGTGCGTCGGACTGGTCGGGGTGTCCGGCCACGTCGTCGTGGTCGAGGCCGACCTCTCCCCCGGCCTGCCCGCGGTGGTGCTCACCGGCCTGCCGGACACGGCACTGCACGAGGCGCGTGACCGGGTGCGCGCCGCGGTGGTCAACTCCGGCGAGCAGTGGCCGAACCGGCGGATCACGGTCAACCTGCTGCCGGCGGCGTTGCCCAAACAGGGCTCGGCGTTCGATCTCGCGATCGCCACCGCGCTGCTGGCCGGCGCGGGTGAGCTGCCGGCCGCTCCGCTCGACGGCGTCGCGGTTCTCGGCGAACTGGGTCTGGACGGCGCCGTACGGCCGGTGCGTGGCGTGCTGCCGATGGTGGCCGCCGCGGCGCGTGCCGGCGTGCACCAGGTGATCGTCCCGCTCGGCAACGCCCGGGAGGCCACGGTCGTGCCCGGGGTGACGGTCCGCGCGGTCGACCGGCTGAGCCGGCTGGCCGCGTTCGTGCGCGGGGCGGACGGTCTGCTCGACCCGCCGCCGACCGAGGCCGAGCCACCGCTCACCGGGCCCGACCTGGCCGACGTGGCCGGTCAGGAGATGGGCCGGTACGGGTTGGAGGTCGCCGCGGCGGGCGGTCATCACCTGGCGATGTTCGGCGCTCCCGGGGCCGGCAAGACGATGCTCGCCGAACGGCTGCCGTCCATCCTCCCGGAACTCGACGACGACGCATCCCTCGAGGTCACCGCGCTGCACTCGATAGCCGGGCTGCTCTCCGACGGCCGGCTGATCCGCCGCCCGCCGTTCCAGGCGCCGCACCATTCGGCCAGCGCCGCCGCCCTCGTCGGAGGCGGCAGCGGCATCGCCCGGCCCGGCGCCCTGTCGCTGGCCCATCGCGGGGTGCTGTTCATCGACGAGGTGGCCGAGATGCCGAGCGCCACGCTGCAGGTGCTGCGCCAGCCGCTGGAGAGCGGGCGGGTGGTGCTGGCCCGGGCCCGGGGCACGACCGAGTACCCGGCTCGGGTCCAGCTGGTCCTGGCGGCCAACCCGTGCCCCTGCGCCTCGCCCGCCGGCGATCAGCACTGCACGTGCGCGCCGGCGGTGCGGCGGCGCTACCTCGCGAAGCTCTCCGGTCCGCTCCTCGACCGGATCGACATCCGGCTGACGCTCAAGCCGCTGAGCGCGGCCCAGCTGATGATCGCGACCGCCCCGGCCACCCCGTCCGCCGAGGTGGCGGT
The DNA here is from genome assembly GCF_934643405.1 of uncultured Actinoplanes sp. Taxonomy (GTDB): domain Bacteria; phylum Actinomycetota; class Actinomycetes; order Mycobacteriales; family Micromonosporaceae; genus Actinoplanes. The sequence continues at coordinate 2,581 of NZ_CAKUCL010000066.1, read as the reverse complement.
ACGCGTGGCGCGGGCCCGGGCGGCGGCGGCCGAGCGCTGGTCGGCCGGCGGCTGGCGAGTGAACGCCGACGTGCCGGGGCCGCAGCTCCGGCGGGCGCCGTGGCGGCTGCCCGCCGAGGACACGGCCGGGCTGCGCCGTGCGCTCGACCTCGGTCTGCTTTCCGCCCGCGGCTTCGACCGGGTGCTGCGGCTCGCCTGGACCATCGCCGACCTGGACGGACGAGACCGGCCGGCCCGCGCCGAGATCGACGAAGCGATTCAACTCCGGATGGGAGAGAACAGTGGAAGAGCCGACCGGCCGGGCCGGCAGTGACGAGGACCGCGCGGCCCGGGTGGCGCTGACCTGGCTGGCCGAACCGGGAAACCGGGCGGTCTGGTCGATGGTGCAGCAGGACGGTGCGCCGGGAACGCTCGATCGGCTGCTGCGCGGCGACATCCCGCAGGGCTCCCTGCGGGCGGCGGTGCTCGCCCGGCTCGGGGGCGGCCGGTTGGTCGATCCGCGCCGGTTCGCCGAGGCGACGCTGCGGCGGGCGAAGCGGCTGGATGCCCGGATCGTGGTGCCGGCCGACGCCGAGTGGCCCCGGCGGGTCGACGAGCTGGCGACGCTCGAGGTGGACGCGGCCGGGCGCATCAACCACGACGTGCGGCCCCCGCTCTGCGTCTGGGTGCGGGGCGGATGGCCGCTGGGCGAGACGTTGGAGCGGTCCGTGGCGGTGGTGGGCGCGCGGGCGGCCACCCCGTACGGCATCCAGGTGACCACCGAGATCGCCTTCGGGCTGGCGGACCGGGGCTGGACCGTGGTCTCCGGCGGCGCGTTCGGCATCGACGCGGCGGCGCACCGGGCGGCGCTGGCGGCCGAGGGGCGGACCGTGGCGGTGCTCGCCTGCGGGGTGGACCGGCCGTACCCGTCGGGGAACTCGTCACTCTTCGAGAAGATCGCCGAGACCGGCCTGCTGATCAGCGAGTGGCCGCCCGGGTCGGAGCCGCTGCGGCACCGGTTCCTGGTGCGGAACCGGGTGATCGCGGCGGCGACCGCCGGGACGGTGGTGACCGAGGCGGCGGCGCGCAGCGGGGCCACCCAGACGATGAGCCGGGTGTTCGCGCTGCGGCGGCCGGCCATGGTGGTGCCCGGGCCCGTCACGTCGGCGATGTCGGTGGGGTGCCACGAGATGTTGCGGTCGCGGCCGGACGCCACCCTGGTCACCGGCCTCGAGCACGTGCTCGAGACGGTGGGGCGGATGGGCGAGTACTACGCCGAGCCGGCACGCGGGCCGGAGCATCAGCGGGACTCGCTGGACGAGGAGTCGTCGCTCGTGCTGGAAGCCGTGCCGCCCACCGGATCCGCCGCGCCGGAGGACCTGGCGGCGCGCGCCGGCCTGCCCTTGCGCACGGTGCTGCGCCGGCTGTCGCTGTTGGAGCTCGCCGGTCTGGTGGAACGCCGGGAGGGAGGGATTGCCCTGCCACCCTCCGGCGGTGCGACTGAACGAGGGACGGAGGCGGCCGGTTGACCGCCGCCCGCTCCTCCGGGTCAGTCCTCGGAGTCGTCCAGGTCCCGTCGATGGACCTTCATCCACGCCTCGACGTCGTCGGTGAGCCACACCTTGCCCTGGGCCAGGTCGGCGACCGGCTTGGGGAAGTCAGCTCGGCTGGTGATCTGGTACGCACGCTGCCGGCTGACCCCACCCAAGCGGATGCGGATCTCATGTGCGCCCATGAGCCGGATCGGTTTCACTGCCACATGATCGACCGTAGGCGCGGGACTATTAGTCAATCATCAACTTGATAGGAGACAGCTAGTCACAAGTCATCTATACTCTGCACTCATGACTAGGCGTCGTCAGACTACCCCGCCGGTCCCACTGGCACCAAGACACCGCCGCACGTGGCGATCCCTTTGGCGCCGATGCACGTGCGGCTTGATGGCGCCCTGTGTCGACAGTCTGGTCCAACCTCCGATCCCACCGTTCCCACCACCGCGCGGCCGCCGAGCAGAAAGGAGGGCAGAGCAAGGACGAACTGACATCCCCCTGTGGAGCGAGGCGCCCGGCCGGCTCAGAGCACAGTCGTCGGGCGCCGACGAGGTCTCCGTTTCACAGCCACCGGGCCCGCCCGGCACCGATCCGCCGGGCGGGCTGCCCCACCCCGACATACGCCGACCAGTCCCGTCGGGGGGCTCGCCGACGCCCGCCGTCGCGCTTGGCAGTTTGAGCGAGGCCACCTGAGGGCGGTCCGGGCGTCGTCGTCGAGCTGGTTTGCCGGCGGTGGTGCCGGGGGCTTGACACACACCGGCGGCTGAGGACGCGATGACACCGGTACGGACCGACCGTCGGGCATGGGCGGCGGAGGTGCGTTGGTGTGGTGGAGCGGCGTATGAGGAGGTGGTTGGTCTCGCACAGGCAGCTGCGGCTCGCGGCAGGGGCACGGCGGTAGACCGGGTGCGATGGCCATCGCGTTCTGGAGGCGACCGCCAGGCTGGGCGCGCACTGGCGCCGGGGAACCGCGATGCCGGGAGTGACCGGCGTGCCGTGGGGCTACCGCAACGCCGGCCAGCTACGGCGGCGCGGAACGGTGAGGACACGGG